>NZ_JACSLR010000002.1:0-234520 GCF_018618255.1 Exiguobacterium sp. s56
AATTCACTCCCAATATGATTTAGTCCAGTGTACACAAAAAACCTGAGCAATAGACTTTTTTAAGTGTCTACTACTCAGGGTACAGTTTATCCATCGCGGCCTTCCCTTTTTGTTGTTCAAGGTTTGTCACATGGCGTGCACGCGAGCCGGCAGCTCGACCCACTCGCCCGATAGATGGCCCAAATGATGCGTCAGCCAAGCGTTGAAACCGATGACGAGCGTCAATCGACCCGCTTCATTGATGCCCGCCGAGACGACACGAATCAATCTCTCCTCGATATGTTGCGAGACGAGAGTGATGCGGGCGAGTGCGAGTACGGACCGGACGATTTCATCGGCCGACACGTCAATGGAAACGGCGATGTCCGGGACCGATAATTCGATTGCCTGCCCAGGCTGACATAAGTAGCGGTCAATTAACACGTCCAAGACGATTCCATGTTGCCGTTCCCCGCTCGTCGGAGCGCGATAGAACGTCACTCCCTCAGTCGTCGTATAATCCGTCTGTCCCATCAAACATGCCTGTAAAAATTGATACATCGCCTGTCGCTCCATCGGTTCATATCCTCCCACTTGGTGACTATTCGCTACTATCATATGTGGCAACTCTATTCGGCACAATTCGCCTTATCACATATAAGCCTTGGCGTTCCGTCATTGAAAACACACCATGACCCATATGGCGCGTGAATTGGGAACGCGTTTTCGGGTACAATAATGGGGAAAGGAGCGGTTCATATGCAGAAGAGATGGAAGGTTGGACTCGCAACATTATTCACTGGCTATTATGCCATCAGCTACTATGCGTTCAAACGCATGACACGAGGGAAACGCAAGACGCCCGAGATGCTGTTGGCCCCCTACACGAAGGAAGATCAATCCTTTTATCACGACGTGCCATTTGAGCACGTCTCGCTCCGCTCGCAAGACGGATATCGCCTCTATGGGCGTGTCTACCGAAACGAAGGCTCATCGAAGTGGATCGTCTTCGTGCATGGCTATACGGCGTCCCACAGCTTCATGGCCCCGCATTTGGCGATGTTCCATCGCCTCGGCTACAATCTGCTCGCCGTCGATTTGCGGTCCCACGGCGAATCCGAGGGCGTGTACGCCTCGTACGGCTATCATGAGAAACATGACATCGTGGATTGGGTCGACTGGTTGCGGGTTAATGAGTCCGTCTCCGAGGTCGGGCTACATGGCGTGTCGATGGGCGCCGCCTCGATTTTACAGGCCGGTCCATTGACAGATGTCGATTTTTTGATTGCCGAGTGCCCGTTCGATGACATGAGACAACTCATGCGCCATCAGTTGAACGTCTTACACCGACTGCCTGGTGATTTGTTGTTGCCGGGAATCAATTACTTCCTTTGGACGCGAGCCGGATTCCGGATGCACCAAGTCCGACCGAAACGAGCGCTCGCGGCAATCGATGTGCCGGTCTTGTTCATCCATGGGACAGAGGACGATTACGTCCCGACCTGGATGTCCGTCGAGATGAATGCGCTCAACCGCAAAAATGAGATCGCCCTCATCCACGGCGCGGAACATACGAACTGTATTTTGAAAGACCAGCCCGCGTATGAAGCGGCCGTCAGTCAGTTTCTGAATCGACGACGTGAATCGGTCCAGCAATAAGATCGAGCAAGGCATGAACGACCATCACCGGCCAGAGGATACCCATCGCCACATATAAATAACCGAGCCCCCACCCGACGAGACTGGTCGCGAGGATGCCTCGGACACCTTGATAAGCGTGGGCCAACCCGAATAACGCTCCGCCGATCAAGGCGAGCATCGGGGGCGAGACGTCCATCCACAATGTGACCGTGTAGAGCAGAACGCCACGGAAGATGAACTCTTCGGTCACTCCAGCCGTCCAAGACACGGCGCCCCACGCTCTCGCCTCCTGAATCGTCTGAGGCAACAGTAGCCGTTCAATCTCGAGCTCATAATATGGCCGTAACCGGCGCCGCAAACCCGGAGACGTTTTCACGAGCAGATAGAACGCGATCAATGCGGAGATGAGGACGCTCGTCAAAAAGAAGAACTGCCAGGCGCGCAAATCCCCCTCGGCCGGGGCGAAGCCGAGCCCGACCGCTTCAGGCGGGACCTGGAACAAAAAGATGAGGGCGAGCAACAGCAAACAGAGCCCCCACGCCGATTTGATGGTCTGATCGTACACGCGGCTTCGTCCGAGCGTTTCAATCATCGGTTTCATCAACCGGGCGTTGAACAATTGGACAATCAATAAATACACGAGAATGATGGTAAAGACGGCCTGTTCGAGCATGGATATCCACTCCTGTCCTTCCTGTTAGCTATATGCTACACTATTCGGGTATTGTCTAGAAAGCTAGGAGGCGGAATCTTGAAACGATTGATTTTGCGACTGACCGGTCTCTTGCTTGTGATCGTGCTGTGCCTCGGCGCAATCGGCTGGTTTGGTCAACATGATAAAGTGAACAACGCCCTTTACCGGGCCTATTACGGGGATCACGGCATCCCTGCTGTCCATCGTGACGTGTATGAAGATGCGGCGGCGACGTATGACGTCGATTGGCGGCTTCTTGCCGCGGTCCATCGCGTCGAGACGATTTTCTCCCATAGCTCATCGATGCGTTCATCAGTCGGGGCGATCGGTCCGTTCCAATTCATGCCGCGGACGTGGCTCGGTTGGCAGTACGACACCGACGACCAAAAAGGTGACGTGCCTGAGGACGAGGTCGATTTGACAGACCTCGCGCTGATCGAACAGTATGGCGGTCTCGGACGCGACGGTAACAACGATGGCCAGGCCGACCCGCACAGTCTCGTCGATTCGGCCCATGCAGCCGCTTATTATTTAAGCGAGCACGGTGGGACGACGGCAGATTCGACCGATTCGATTCGGAACGCCATCTTCGAATACAACCGAAGCGAGCAGTATGTCAACGATGTGATGTCGTTTTATGAGTCATATCAAACTGACGTGTCTTATTTACCGGATGACAAGGCGACGGCGACGCAACAAGTCGCCCGCTATACGATTCGCTATTTGGAATGGTTCGCCGGCTGGGTCTGACCTGGCACTATTTGAGCAAAAGTGAGGAAACATTATGAACACCCATATCGAGGAAGTGACGATTCGCGTCAAGTCGGTCTTCAATGAGGACAAGACGAAACGATATATGCGAACGTACGAATTCACAGATGTCGTCGACGGCGTCATCTGTGCCGTCATCATCTACTCACCCCGGATGAGCGATGCCTTCTTGTCTGGCACGACCACGCAGCGGGCGTATATGCTCATGCGTAACCATCTCGATCAACCGATCCGTGAGATGCGCGTCATCAGTCTCGTCCCGACACTCGCCATCAATGACAATCTGCCTTACGTCGAGTCACAGCTTGACGAGGTCAACTTTCATTACGTGGAGGAAACGCTCGACGAGGTCGAGGCGACCGGCGGAATGGTGATCGTCGGCTGGGGCTCGCCAGGACGCTTGATGCACCATGCGACCCCGTATAAGACGCTGTTCGCCGACCACGAGGCCCATATGTTCTGTATCGGCACGACGTCCAAAGGCGAGCCGCAACAGATTCGTATGGCCAACGAGAACACTGTGCTCGAGGCGTTCAATAATGAATCGGTCAAACCGAAGTTTAGAATCGTGAAAGAAACGAAACAAGACGACTCCGAGTGAGTCGTCTTGTTTCGTTTATACGCCAATCCATACGCTCACTCCGAACAATACAATCAAGAGCGACGCCAACAGAAAGTCGTACCGAGTGATGGCGACTACTTCATACGTCGCTCGTGGTTCGCCCGTGAACCCGCGTGCCTCCATCGAGAACGCGATGCGTTCCGCTTGTCGGATCGATCCGGCCAGAAGCGGGATGACTAAATTCGGAACGTGCCGAATGTGATCGAGTCGTGTCTCTAAACGAACGCCTCGCAAAGCATGCGTTTCATACAGTTGCATCAGTTCATGCTTCAAAATCGGAAAGAAACGAAAGCCGACGAAGACACTGTAAGCGATTTTAGGTGACAACTTCCCTTGTTGCATCAAGCTGTAGACGAACCGTTTGGGATCCGTCGTCAGTGTGAACAGGAGTGACAACGCGGTGAATGCTAATACCCGTAAGGAGAGCGTCGCTGCTAGTATCACATTCTCGTCGGTGACGTCGTTGCCGAACAGCGTGAACATGACCTCCCCGCTCGTCTCTTTTCCAAAGACGAGCGTCGTCCACAATGTCCCGAGCGCGGTGAATAAAAACGGAATCATGAATAGCCCCCAGCGCTTCCAGTTCACGTTAGAAAAAAGAATTTGAAGTATAAGCGTTCCGATGAATACCGCAAGCGGCGTCCATGGATTGTACATAAAGGCAAGACCGAACATGAGACACGTCACGGTCATAAATTTGATCGTCGGATTCATCTCTTGAAACGTCATCACGATTCCTCCAGCAATAAACCGTGAGCTTGTAGTAGCTCCGTCTCATTCCAGAGCGATGCATCATATGGCCCACTCAAGTAACCTTCATGCATCAAGTAATAGGTGTTCGCGATTCGGGCGAAACTAAGGTCGTGTGTCACAAACAGAACCGTCTGGCCGGCGCGGATTCGTTCAACCATCAATTCATAAAGCGCACGAAGCGATACCTCATCTTGTCCAGCAGTCGGTTCATCGAACGCGATGAGCCGTTTATTCGAGAGCATCATCACGCCGATGGCGAGCCTTCGTTTTTGACCGTGACTAAGCGAGAGTGGGTGGTCGTTACGAAACGGTCCAAGCCCGAGCCGGTTCATGATGTCCCCAATCGGACGATTATGGCCATATGCGAGTTCACGTGTCACATCACTCGTGATAAATAGATGAGCCGGAGATTGTGGGACGAGTCCCACTTCTTGATGTTCGCGGGCAAGGCTCTTGAGCCAAGTCGATTTGCCACTGCCGTTTCGACCAAGTACGGCAATGAGATCACCCTCGGCGACGGTCAGCTTGCTCGTTGCTAGGTTGAATGTTTTTCGTTTCAATTGCGGTACGTGAAATAAAATAGTATTTCCTTGTATCACTTCAACCGGAGAGAACGTATAATCCGGGCGGGCAACGAACGGTCCGTCATAGTTGATGCGTCCGTTCACGAGTTCCACTTCTCTGTCGAAGAACCCGCCCCATAGGAAGGGTCGATGCTCGATGACGACAACGTTTACCGTCTGTGCGACGTTGTCGAGCCACTGAACGAAACGGGTTGATGTCTCGGGATCAAGGTGCGCGAGCGGCTCATCGAGCAGTAGCCATTCCGGCTTCCCGATCAAAGCACAGGCGACAGCGATTTGTTGCTTTTCACCACCTGACAGGTCATGAATGACTCGGTCACGATAATCGGTCAACTGCAATTCCGCTAAAATCTTGGCCACACGCGCCATCATCTCGTCCCTCGCCACGGCAAAATTTTCGAGTGTGAAAATCAATTCCTCCTCGACCGTCTGCATGACGAACTGACTGTCAGGATCTTGAAACACCGTTCCGACACGACGATTCACCTCACCAGCTGCATACGTATCATAAGAGCGGTCAAACAAGTGTAATTTGCCTGTCACGATGCCATCGCAGTTATCCGGATACAGACGATTCAACAAAGAGAACAATGTCGATTTTCCCGACCCGCTCGCCCCCGTGATGAGTGTCCTCCCAGCCGTTAATTGAAGCGTGATATCCGTCAATACTTCGCGCTGTTTTTCCGGATAGCGGAATGACAGCTGTTCTGCCTCAACCATGCACACGTCCCTGACGCGCGATGGCATACCCTTCGAGCGCACCCGTCCGAAGCAACAAGTCGCTTAAAATCTTACCTCCCAGACCGGCAATGAGCATCCCGCTCGTCGCTCGTAACGCGAACATCGTCGCCACGTATGTCGGACTGAGGGCAGCGAGTCCACCCATGACGTACGTATACGCGAAACTAGTCGCAGCTGCACCAAATCCGGCCAGCATGAGCACCCAAAGGTCATATCGCTTGTAGCTCGTGACCGCAAACGCTGCTTCAGCACCAAGTCCTTGAATGATCCCGACTAAAATAATACGAGGTCCAATCGCGTTACCAATCATCATCTCAATCGTCGCCGCAAGCACTTCGGACAAGAATGCGGCGCCAGGTCGGCGGATGATATAAGCCGCAATAATCGAGACGATGAACCAAATCCCAAAAATCCATTCGTACGCGATCGGTCCAATCAAGCCAGCCCATAGATTCCCGACATGGACGAACGCCAAATAGACGACAGCGAACACGACCGATAAAATGGCCAACAAGACGATTTCTTTTAACTTCCACGACTTAAGCATGCTGTTGTCCCTCGTGTGACGGGCTGTTCACGCTGAACGTCACCGTCATGACGACGTGGCTCGTCTTCGCACGGACCCGGTCGAACGTCGCCTCGTAAAATGAAAACACCGGTTCGATGTCGCCGTGAATGCCCGAGGCGTAATGCATCGAGTCATTGAAGACGCCACGCTCTTTCGCAAAGGCAATTTCTTCGTAGATGATGTCCATATACTTCGCGTCCCCGAGCGGATAGAGGGCGAACTGGGAAGAGACGTACTGGGTCGATACCGGACCGTTCACAGGATCAGTCGTCACGTCGAGCAGGTTGTCTCCTGCCGTGTCGCCTGGGCAGCCGACCGAGAACGTCCCGCTCATCGACATATGTTCCCCGTTCTTCGACGCATGTGACAAGACGGCTTTGGCCACGTCGAACACATGCTCACTGCGTCCCCGGATGACCGTCGAGACGTCATCGGTATGCCGCCAAACGTTTTGCAAGTTCGTCTCTTTCAATGCCCCTTTGATGACACTCACAAAATCAGATGTCATTGGGCTCAGCGTAAAGCGGAATCCGACGATCGGACTCGTACCACATTGGTTGTTCATGTTCTATTCCCCCTTATTGTATGTACACAAAAAAGCCGCATCCATGAGAATGCGGCCACTCGTCCAATGTAATAATCCATTAGAAAAAGTGCCACACTTCCTCACGCCGGTATTACCCGGATCGAGTCATAAGGGATTGGAGCCATGCTCACATCTCAGCCGAAGCACCCCTAGTGTAGTCCAATGTATGCGGTTATCTATGCAACGAGAAGTATAGACGACCGCTCCGAATTTGTAAACGGTTTATGTGAAAGTCACGATACCGTTCCCCGGAAGCGTGTCCTGCAACGTCGTCCAATCGAGCGCCATCTCCTCATCCGTCAACAGACACGCGTCGAGTCCGGCCTCGATGACCGCACGCTCCATCCGCTGCCCGATCAAGACGAGCTCCGTCTGACGGTCCCCGTACGGCTCGACGTAGTCGGCGGCGAGCTCAGGTTCTGCCGTGAACATGAGACTCCGCTCTTCCTCCGGCAGCGTCGCGAGCCAACGTCCCGCGTGTTCGAGCGTCGATGCGTACCCCGCTTGCGAGAACAGGCAGGCGATGTCGTTCCGGGAGGCGATCCATAAGAAACCTTTGGCGCGGACGACTTGATCCGGGAACGCCTCGATCCAGGCGTGGAGCCGCTCCGGATGAAACGGACGGCGGCGGCGATAGACGAACGAACTGATGCCGTATTCCTCCGTCTCTGGTGTGTGTGTCTCGGCCTCTAGTTCTTGAATCCAGCCGGCGGCGTGCATCGCCTGCTCGAAATCGAAAAGATTGACGTCCAACAGCTCCGTCAACTCCACGTTCGCGTAAACTGACGTCAACAGTTTGGCGGTTGGATTGAGCGCCTTCAACAGCCCGGCCATCTCACCGAGTTCTGTCTCGGTCACGCGGTCCGCCTTGTTCAAGACGATGATGTCCGCGAACTCGATTTGGTCGACAAGCAGGTCGACGACCTCGCGGACGTCCGTCTCATCGATGGCCTGCTTCCGTTCATGAAGCGACTCGCCCGAGTTGAAATCTTTCAAGAACCGATACGCATCGACGACCGTCACCATCGCATCGATATAGACACGGCTCGTCAAGTCGATGCCAAGGGCGTCATCGGCGTATGTAAACGTTTGAGCGACCGGAATCGGTTCTGAGATGCCAGATGACTCGATGATAATCCCGTCGAGCTCACGGTCGTTCGTGATGTCCTGTACCGCTTCGAGCAGGTCCTCACGGAGCGTGCAACAGATGCAGCCGTTCGATAGCTCGACCAATTTTTCGTCCGTCCGCGAGAAACCGTTCTGCTCGATCAATCGTTCGTCGATGTTCAACTCGCTCATGTCGTTGACGATGACCGCATATTTCTTGCCGGACCGATTGTTCAACAGATGATTCATCAACGTCGTCTTGCCGCTCCCTAAATAACCGGACAGCACCGTGATTGGAATTCGTTTCATGTATCTTCACTCCTAAATCGTAATCATTACTCTTTAGATAATGACGGGTCACCTTTGTCTTGTCAAGAAAAAACACGCCCGTTCCCGGACGTGTTCCTTTCCCTATTCTTCCAACGCCTTGCGTTCCGCCTCGGAGCGGGGATACGTGTTCGCTTGCCACTCGGCCCGATAAATCGAATCGAGTTGCGTCAGACCGACCTCATCCTCATCCTTATCGGCATCGACACTCGGGGCCTCATCCCAGCGCGGATTCAAATACGTGTGGTCGTCTTCCTGGTTCGAATCCAATAGTTTTTGAATCCCGACCCGGGCCACTGCCGCGAGTGCCAAACCGATGCCTGCACGAACGAGCAATCGCTTCACCATCTCTTTACCTCCTTATCGTCCAAACCGATAGAGCGGCATCCCTTTCACGTCTGTATCGATTTTAAAGACCGACCCCGCGTCCGGATGGGCTTTGAGTGCCTCGTCATCCATTCCTTCACGAGCCGTCGTGATGGCGAGTTGGTTCAAGTCGTCACCGACGAAACAGCACGATGTGACGTTCGGGGCCGGCACGAGCACCTCGAGCACTTTTTCACCCGTCTCCGGGTTCCAGCGCGAGACGCGGCCGCCGGCGAAGTGTGCAATCCATAAGAACCCTTCCTCATCGGACGTCATGCCGTCCGGGAATCCTTCCTCGACGGTGAAATCGATGATGGCCTCCCCTTCGCCGAGCGTACCCGTCTTCAAGTCAAAGGCGTATTTACGGACCGTCTCGGTCGGTGTATCGATATGATAGAACGTCGAATGGTCGGGTGACCATGTCAGTCCGTTCGATAATGTCAACTCGCTCAACATGACCTCGGTCGTGCCGTCGCGATTCAGGCGGTATAGTGTCGCTTGTTCCGCCTCGTCTTCAAGATGGAGCGTGCCGGCGAAGATGCGTCCGTACGGGTCGGCTTTCCCGTCATTGAAGCGGAGCTTTCCTTCCGGGTCGTCGAGTTCGACGATTTTATCGAGCTCTTTTGACGTCTCGTCCCACTCATAAATCCCGTCTTTCAAGCCGACGACGACGCCGTCCGTCACTTTCGGGACCGCGAACCCGATCTGTTGTCCCATATCGAACGACGACAATTCATCTTCCTTCTCATCGTACCACCAAAGTGTATGTCCCTCGATATCGACCCAATAGAAGCGTTTCAGTTCCGCATCCCAACACGGGCCTTCCCCAAGCGTATTTCGAACTCGAATCCATAACGCAGCGTTTACTGTCTCCATTGAATTGCCTCCACTCTCTACATTGATTTCAAGTGACTATTCCCTGAGGGGGCAATCTCTATTCAACATTTCCCAAAATAGCAACCGCTCGGAAGAAAAATATTGAACCGGGCCGGCATCCTTCTAGGGCAGAAGACAAAAAAACTCCTTGAATCATGAGATTCAAGGAGTCCCTGTCATTTTGCGCCTTCGACATTCATATGCTTGCTGCGCAACTGGCCACAGGCCGCATCGATATCAGTCCCGTGCTCGAGACGGACACCGGTATTGATGCCCCGCTTCTTCAAGACGTCATAAAACGCCATGATGTCCTCAGACGTGCTCCGCTCATACTGAATATGCTCGTTGACCGGATTGTACGGAATCAAGTTGACGTATGACTTGTCTTTAATATCGTCAATCAAGTCGGCGAGTTCCTCGGCGTGCTCCGGCAAATCGTTCACTTTCGATAAGAGAATATATTCGAACGTGATGCGTTTGTTCGTCTTCTCGACGTAATAACGGATGGCCGGCATGAGCTTGTCGAGCGGGAACGCCCGGTTGATTTTCATGATTTGCGTCCGCAACGCATCGTTCGGGGCGTGGAGTGACAGCGCCAAATTGATGCGAAGATCGAGGTCCGCGAATTTGTAAATCTTGTCGGCGAGACCGCTCGTCGACACGTTGATTTTACGCGGTGCGATGGCGAGTCCGCGTTCGTCTTTGACGACACGGAGGAAATCGACCAAGTTATCGAAGTTATCGAACGGTTCCCCGATTCCCATGACGACGATATGACTGACGCGGGCACCTTCCCCGACCTCGTCCAAATAATGTTGCACGGTCATGATCTGTTCGACGACTTCGCCGGCCGTCAAATCGCGCGTCTTCTTCAAGAGACCGCTCGCACAGAAGCTACAGCCGATGTTGCAGCCGACTTGCGTCGTCACACAGACCGAACGTCCGTATTTGTGACGCATGAGCACCGTCTCGATATAGTGTCCGTCATGCAGTTTAAGTAAAAATTTGACCGTCCCGTCGCCCGCTTCTTGTTTGACGAACAGGTCTTGCGTCGAGATGACGTATTCGGCGGCGAGCGCCTCACGTACCTCGGCCCGTACCGAGATGTCCTCGATGTGCTTGACTCGGTCGATATAGAGCGAGTCCCAGATTTGTCTAGCGTGGAAGGCGCTGTATCCCCAAGAGACGCACGCTTCCGTCAGCTGATCGAATGTCAGCCCGTATATAGATGGTTTCATTGCTATCTGTCCTTTCTTCAATCCACATACGTACCATTGTAGCGGACGTGGACGACCGGTGCAACGTTCTTATAACGGTGGGACGGGACGTGTCACGTGACGCTCGAACGCATAGGCGAGACGAATCAAGTCGCGTTCGGCATAGCTCGTCCCGGTGAATGATAGACCGAACGGGGCCCCGCTCGCCTTCAAGCGATACGGGATCGTGACGGTCGGATGGCCGGCTTTCGCCGCCATGTCATAATTGTGGTCATGCGGCAAGACGAGCGCATGAAGTTCCTGCTCGGCCAACAATCGGTCGATGCCGTCCGTCTTGGCGTGATAGACGTCGTCGAGGCGGCGCATCAAATAGGCGTCCTCAATCAAGCGACCCGATTGTTCGTTCGCTTTCTCGAACGTCTTCTGTCCGTGCGGAATCGTCTCCGGATGACTGTTGTTCCAATTAATCAAATCCGACAACGTCTCATACGGGAGCTTCGTCGAGGCGAGATACGCCTCGATTCCGAGCTTGAACTCATGATACAGGATATCCCCTTGGTCGAGCCCTGCTTTCGACGGCAGTTCGACGGTGACGACCTCGATGCCGCTCTGTTTCAGCAATGCGATTGCTTCGTCGTAGAGCACCTGCTCTTCTTCCGACAAATCGGTCTTGACGACGCCGACACGCATCCCGACTGCTTGCCGCTCATCGAGACAAGTCCGGTAAGGCGGACCGGCCGGAAGATGCGCCGTCGCTGGGTCAGCGGGATCTTCCCCGACCATCGCCTCAAGGGCGAGCACCGCATCCCGGAGTGTCCGTGCCATCGGGCCGGCCGTGTCTTGCGACCGGGAGATCGGGATGATGCCGCTGCGGCTAATCAACCCGACGGTCGGTTTGATACCAACGATTCCGTTATGGACGCTCGGGTGGATAATCGAGCCGCTCGTCTCGCTGCCGACGGCGAGCAACGTCAAGTTGGCCGCGACCGCTGACGCCGAACCTGAACTCGACCCTCCGACATCGAGCTTGTCCCCATATGGATTGAGCGTCTGGCCACCGACCCCACTCCAGCCGTTCGGCATGCCCTCGGTCAAAAAGTTGGCCCATTCGGACAAGTTCGCTTTCCCGAGGATGATGGCCCCGCTCGCGCGCAGGCTTTGGACGAGATGGGCGTCCCGGCCGGCGAAGTGATGCGCGAGGGCGACGGCCCCGGCCGTCGTCTTCATCAATCCGGCCGTCTCGACATTGTCTTTAATCAACACCGGGATGCCGAGCAACGGCAAGCGGTCACCTCGTCGAAACGCCCGGTCGGCCGCCTCGGCCTCGAACAAGGCGTCCGGGTTCACTTGAATGACCGCTCTCAGCTTATCGTTCAACTGGGCGATTCGAGTCAAATAATAGGCCGTCACGTCACGCGCCGTGAACGTTCCTTCTTTATATCCGCGATGGGCGGTCTCGATATCGAGTTCGAAACATGTGTTTGGTTCAGTCATATAGATTCCTCCTTTGGTCACTCGATGGTATTCGCTATCGCCACATGATTTCCTGTTTTCGTTCGCCAACGAATATGTAACTTGGTACACTGAAAGAAAAGGGAGGTTACTATGAACCGTTCGTACGTTCTCGTCTTATTGTCCGTCTTTGCCTTGTTCTTCTTACAGCTATATGCCGGGGACGCTCCGTATACGCTACCGCTCTCCATCGTCCTCGTCATCTTGATTCTCGGCGCCACCTTGGTCCAACTTCGACGCAAACCAAACCGTTGACGCCGCTTCAAATCTGATGGTATGATGCTCTCACCAACTACATATCGATATCTCGAGTGAACGAGAGACCTGGCTCTATGACTTCACAGCAACCTGCTTCGGCAAGGTGCTACTTCCAGCAAGGCAGTTTGCCTTGGCCGATATGACAGAGCGCTCATGTCGATGACATGGGCGCTTTTTTTTGGAAATGAACATGAGGGGGACTTATTAATGGAAAAAGCAACATTCGCAGGCGGCTGTTTTTGGTGCATGGTGACGCCGTTCGAGGAACAACCTGGCATCGAGTCAATCGTATCCGGTTATACGGGAGGTCACGTCAATGACCCGACGTATGAACAAGTGAAGACAGGGACGACGGGACACTATGAGGTCGTCGAGATCACGTTCGACCCGACGCTGTTCGCTTATGAACGACTGCTCGAACTATATTGGATTCAGACCGACCCGACCGATGACGGCGGCCAGTTCCAAGACCGCGGCAGCCAATATGCGCCGGCCATCTTCTATCATACGGAAGACCAACGCGTGAAAGCAGAACAGAGTCGCGACGCGCTCGCGGCGAGCGGACGCTTCAAACAGCCGATTGTCACGAAGATTCTACCGGCCGACACGTTCTATCCGGCCGAGGAATATCATCAAGACTTCCATAAAAAAAATCCGGCCCACTATAAAGAGGACCGGAAGAAATCTGGGCGCGACGCATTCATCGAGCAAGCCTGGTAAACAAAAGACGGGTCGTCTGACCCGTCTTTTTAGCTCTTGGCAATCCCGAGCATGAATCCGGCCACGACGATGAGCCCGATTCCCATAAAGACGAAGACCCGTTCTTTCGTCGTCTTCTCTTCTTTCAATAGATAAATCCCGCCGAGCGTCGCCACGACGACGTTCAATTGGGACAAGGCGAATGACGTCGCGATGCCGACCTCACCGCTTGACACGAACAGCCCGAAGTTCCCGATCCCCCAAGCGAGACCGGCCAAAATGTTTTTGAACGTCTTCGGGTCGAACTTCTTCACATCTTTCTCACGCAGGCTGAACAAGAGCGCCGCGACGAACATCCCGACCGACTGCGGCAAGATGGCCGTGATGCCGTCGACCTCGAAATAGTTCGTCAAGACGGCATACGTCACATAACCGATACTCGACACGAGCAGGACGAGCAAACCTTTCTTCAAGGCGCCGCTGCTATCGCCATCTTTTTGTTGTTGGTATGACGTCAGTGCCGCCCCGATGATAATCAACACGAGCGCAGAAAAGCCGAGCCACAACTCGGTCGTCGTCTTCCAATCGCCGAGCACGATGACCCCGAACAACGACGTCCCGACGAGTTGCATCCCGGTGCTGATCGGCATCGCTTTCGATACACTTAAAATTTGGAACGACTGGAACTGTAAATATTGCCCGAGTGCCCAGAACACACCAGATATGAAGCCGGTCACGATTGCGAGCGTCGTGAACTCCGGATTGAAGACGAGTGCGATGATGACCGCCATCACCATCGCCCCAATCGTCGTCCCGATTAACTGTTGAATCGGCTTGCCGCCGACTTTCGAGACGATGAGTGGGATACTCCCCCACATCAAGGCAGGTAAGAGTGCGAGTAAAATCATTTCCATAGATAACACCTGCTTTCGTAGAATAACATTACCCATGATTTTCCCACGTTTACGCCCGATTAAACTTTGTTCAAAAAAATTTAAAAATACCCATTGCCAAATGTTTTACTAGGATGATATAATAATTTTCGAACGGGGCATTAGCTCAGCTGGGAGAGCGCCACGCTGGCAGCGTGGAGGTCAGCGGTTCGAGCCCGCTATGCTCCATTATGGAAGTCACCACTCATTTGAGGGGTGACTTTTTTGCGTCTCCGCCCGGTTTAAGTCACCTGGTAGCGGGTAATGATTGTAAGACATCATTATTCTAAGGGGGACTTACTATGGATCGTGCCTCTGTCGAAGAGACCATTTTAGCCGTCATCGACTGTATGCGGGCAAGCAATCACTGTTTCTCAAAATGTTTACAAGAAGAGGATTTATTGATGGTCGCCGAGTGTATCCGGCTGACGAAAGAATGTTCGGAAGTGTGTGCGCTCGCCTTGAACGCGCTCGAGACCGATTCGGCTTTCACCAAACCGATTGCTGCACTCTGCGCCCAGGTGTGCGACACGTGCGCCGTCGAATGTGGCCGCCATTTGCATGACCATTGCCAACGTTGTTCCGAAGCGTGTCTCCGCTGTGCCGAGGCGTGTCGCAACCTCGTGGCCGCATAATCGCTTTTTAGTCTAACGATATGTTAGACTTTTTTTATACTTGTTTTATGAGAAAGGGACCGATTATGTCACATTCAATTCTTGCCATCGACGTCGAGACGGCCAACCGCGATAGTCGCAGCATCTGCTCTGTCGGCTGGAGCCTACTCGTCGACGGTGAAATCATCGAGACGAACCAACTACTCGTCAATCCAGAAGAAGACTTTGACGCAGGCAATATCCGCGTCCACGGCATCCGGCCGAGCGACGTCTGGGACGCCCCAGCCTTACCCGAGGTGCTTGAACAGCTCTATCCGACGCTGCGGGATGTCGACCTCGTCATGGCGCACAACGCCTCATTCGATATGGGCGCTTTCAAGAAAGCGATCGCCAAATATGATTTATATACGTTTCCGACGATCGAGTACGGCTGTACCGTCAAGCTGTCGCGAAAACTGTATCCTGGACTGCCGAATCACAAGCTGAACACGATGGCGGAATATTTGAACGTCCCGTTCATCCATCACGATGCGGCTGAAGATGCCCGCGTCTGCGCGTTGCTCATGCGCGACATGATGCAGAAGACCGGGATTCATGACCCGCGTGAACTGCACCGCTATACATCGGTCAAGCTCGGGAAGCTCGCCTATTGACCCATAAGCATGCCAGACAGGCCAAGACAATCGTCTTGGCCTGTCACCGTTTAAAGATCCATCTTTTTTGGACGTAATAACTGACGACGAACAAAAGGCTGTCGACGAGCACTTTAATCCACACTTCCCCGTCCCGAAACAACAGGAACAATACATAGACGAGACCGGCCGACAACGCCATCTGCACGCCGACGAGACCGAAGTATTTCGGCATCGCCCGTCTCGCTTTCGAATGGAACACGACTTTTCGGTTGACGATGTAATTGAATAAGGACGAGATGATGCGGGCCAATACCGTCGCAATCAAGACATGGGTCGTCTCGAACCACGGGTTCAATAAAAAGATGAATAAGGCATAGGCGCCGATATCTAATAAGAATGAGGCGACCGAGGATAATGAATAGGCTAAAAACATCCGATAAATCAGAATTGAGTCGATGACCGGCCGAAAATGGGACGAAGCGTTCTCGGCCACATACACGGTTTGAATCGGAATCTGTTGAATCGGGACTTGCCAACGTTTCGTGAACGTCAACATGTTCATCTCGAACTCATAGCGGTTCCCAGGCACATCCAGCAACTGTTCCGCATAGCGCAATGGAACCGCCCGTAGACCGGTTTGGGTATCTTTCAGCCGAAGTCCGCTGCCGACGAGCATGACACCACGGGTCATCTGGTTCCCGAATCGGCTCCGGAACGGAATGTGTGCGCCCGAGAAATCACGGCAACCCATGACCAGATGATGCGGCCGCTGAATACCCGCCTCATATACATGTCTTACATCTTCCGGCAGATGTTGTCCGTCCGCATCGACGGTGATGACACCATGCGTACCGGGGAATCGTTCGACGACGTGACGAATCCCCGTCTTCAACGCCGCACCCTTGCCTTGATTCCGTTCATGGACGAGAACAGTCGTCACCCACTTCCCGACCTCATCGAAGACAGTTTGGGACGTCTCGGCACTTCCATCGTTCACGACGATGACATGGACAAACCCTGTCTCTTTCAGCTCGCGGACAAGTGTGAGAAGCGCTTGATCCGGATTATAGGCCGGAATCACGACGACATACTTATCTAGACGTTCCACGGAATGCATTTGCATCGCCACCCCTCCTTCCCTCCTTCTATACCCAAGACGATGAAAAGTGATTCCTCGGTCCGCGGCAAATAAAAAACACGGTGCCTCGGAGGACACCGTGCCAGATTAACCGATGAAGATGAAGTAAGACGAAGCGAAGTAGACGAGTACGACGAGCACTGACGGCAAGACATAGCGGAACTTCGACGTCACGTCTTTACGAAGGAGCGTATACATGACCAACACCGACAAAATCGTGATGCCGATCGCCGTCACTAAGTGAGACGCAGCCACGTCGGCCAGAATCGAACCGTCTTGGTAAAACGCGTCCGACATGGCGATGATGAGCATGTTGAAGATGTTGCTTCCCAAAATCGAACCGAACGCCAAGTTGACGTTACGAAGTTTCAAGGCGACAAATACCGATACAGCCTCCGGGAGCGAGGTCGTCGCGGCAATCAAGAAGCTACCGACGAAGCTCGAACCGAGACCCGTGACGACGGCGATCTGATCGCCCAATACCGATAGTGCTGTCCCCGCCCCCATGATGACGAGTGCGGCGATGATGAAGCCGATGACCGCACGTTTGACCGTGATCGAACTCGTCGCACTCGCGCCGATTTCTTGTACGGCCTCATGTGCAGCTTCCCGCTCGACGGCAGGTTGTTGCGGGCGCTTGCCGATATAGTAAATCCCGATCCCGTACAATACCGCGATCAACAAGGCGTCAATTCCGATGCCGAGAATCGTGAAATCGATGCGCACGATCAGGGCAATCATCGTGACGAGCGTCAACATGAGACCTAGACCAGCTGTATAGAGATGATCTCGACTCGCCTCATTGAACATGCGCTTCTGACGATAGAAGAGGTCGAACATCGCCAAGATGAAGATGTTGAACAAGTTCGACCCGAGCATGTTACCGATGGCGATATCCGGGTTGTTGATCAAGACAGCCGAGACACTCGTCGTCACTTCCGGCAACGATGTCGCACCCGCCAGCAGCACTGTCCCGACGAGCATCCCGCTCATCGTCGACTTCTCACTGATGACGTCAGCGTAAGTCGAGAGTTTCATGGCGGCATACACGGTGATGGCAGCGGCCAAGATGAAATAAATAAATACCATTTGAATAAATCTCCCCTTTTCGTGAATTCAAAAAGACATTTTTATGGACGCCGAAAAAGCATCCATAAAAAGGTCTTGCGGACTTGGTAAGAAGCTCGATGGACCGAGTGCATTGCACCGTAATGACGACCCATCGACCACAGGTGTGGTCGCTACTCCCCCTCTTATGTTCACGACGAATATATCACGTTACATCTCATTTGACAATCATTTGACCTTTAAATGTGAAATGACGTCATCGACTGGCATCGCCGTCCGGTAAGACAGTTCTTCAATCGCTTGAAGCATCGGGAGCGGTAACGGTTCCCAGAGTCCTCCTTCTTTCAATTGAGCGGACAGGCCGTCAAGCTCCGGTTGATTGACGTCCGTGACGTGACGATAGCCTTCACGCATCGCCTCATGGATCTCATAGGCGGTCTGACAGAGCGTCGACGTCTCTTGGAGCCAGTCCTCTTCATGGAATCCTCGCTGAATGACGTCAAACAGTTTTCCGAGTTTGTCGAACCGCTCGTCGGCGACGCCATAAAACAATAGGTTCAGCTCTGTCTCGAACGATTCGATGAGCGTCGTCGTCTGACTGAACGGTTTGAACGCTTGGAGCAATTCGTGATAATACCACGACTGGTCGCGGAGCGGACGTCTGAAGCGATCCCATACTTGTTTACCGGCAGACTCAACGTCGAGTCGAATCGAACGAAGATTATGTATCTTGTCCGCCGCCAAGAGCGCCACTTCATCGTACTGCATCGTCTGCACGTGCTGAATCGTCATCCGTTTCCGTTCTTCCCATGAAAGGTGCTTCCCGGGTTCGGACACCGCTTCAACGAGTCGTCTCACTTCACTTCCGAACCGTTCTTCGATCTCTTCGGGGGTCGTCAACGTGTCTTCAAGCAAATCATGGAGCAAGCCGGCGGCCACGACCGGGACCGGTTGCCGGTCTTCGACGAGCAACATGGACACGGCGACGGGATGGGTTAAGTAGGGAATATTCGTTCCTTTTCGAAACTGTCCGTCGTGCCGGACGGCCGCGAATCGGAGCGCCTCTTCAATCAACTGGTGCACGGCGATTCCTCCTTCGATGGGTTCATAGAGCGTCCCCATCCTTTACCCATGCCTAGTCCCATCTACTCATTTCGCGTGTTAAAACATAGGGTAATGGTCCCGTTTTTTTCGTTTACGGCTCATAAATCATCTTCTTCGTCATCCCGCCGTCGACGACGAGGTTTTGCCCGTTGACGAAATCGTTCTGTTCATCAATCAAATAAGCGACTGCGCGGACGATATCGTCCGGTTTGCCGACCCGGCCCGACGGATGTTGCGCATGATCGATGTCACGGAGCGACTCGTCCGAGGTGTGAATCCAGCCGGGACTGATCGCATTCACCGTAATCGGACGCTCCGCGAGCGAGACCGCCATCGATTGGGTCAATGACACGATGCCACCTTTTGACGCGCCATACGCTTCCCAATCGGCTTCGTTTTGAAGCGAGCGCGTCGAGGCCAGATTGATGATGCGCCCGTATCCGGCTCCCTCGTTCAACGTCAAGAACGCTTTGGCACAAGCGAACGTTCCGACCAGGTTGACATCAATCACTTGTTTGAACGTCTCGACGTCAAGTTCGGTCATCGGTTTGACGAGTGATGAGACGCCACCATTGTTGATGAGTACATGGGCAACACCGACTTGGCGCTGAATGTCGGCGAACACGCGAGCGATCGCCTCATGGTCACCCAAATCCATCTCATGGAATGTCACGCCATCCAACTGTGGGTCGTCCCCTTTATCGAGTCCGATGACGTGATACGTGTCGCGGAAATGACGTGCCAATTCATAGCCGATGCCTTGGCTGACGCCAGTGATAATCATAATCTGTTTCATATACATCCCTCCTGGAGACTCACATACCCGGATTCGATAGAAACGAGTCCTACCCGTTCGTCCAGAGTCGTTGGTCAGACGTCGTCACGACCGTCGCACCAGCTTCGAGGGCGGCCTCGACTTCTTCAGTCGACGAAATCAATCCACCGGCGAAGACTGGGATTCCCGTCTCCGCTTTCACGGCCCTAATATATTTCGGGACGAGGCCCGGCAACACTTCAATATAGTCCGGTTGCGTCCGTTTAATGAGGCGATAGCTCCGCTCAAGCGAGCTCGAATCGATTAAAAACAGGCGTTGGACCGTTTTGACTTGTTTTTGCTTCGCTTTTAAAATGACGCTGCCTTTCGTCGAGATGATACCGTACGGACGATACGTCTGACAAATATACTCGGTCGCATATTCATCTGCCTTCAAGCCTTGAATCAAGTCAAGATGAACGAAGACGTGTTTGTCGTGGGCCTCCAATAATTGAAACACGGCATCGAGCCGGGCGACGTGCACTTCTAGCAACACACCGACACGGAACGGTCCCGTCACGAACTTCTCGAGGTCCCGCATATCGCGTAAGGCGGGTAAAATGGTTTGACCTTCTATCATATGGACACGTCCCTTTCTGTCAATCATGTCTTCATTATCTGAATAACATGAAGTGGAAATCAAGGTTTACCGATTCAATATAGCGGGAAAATAATTTTAACTTATGCACAGAGAGGAAGTAGCGATATGGTCAATGAAGTGGAAGTACGAATCGAGACACCGACACCGGAGGAACATCAGCGCCTTCGCGTCATCGCCGGGATGCCGAAACGTTCCGACTCGGGGACGGTGAAAGGACTGGCCAATACGTTATATGGCGTCTGTCTATATAAAGATGATCACATGGTCGGGATGGGCCGCGTCGTCGGCGACGGCGGAATGGTGTTCCACCTTGTCGATATCGTCGTCGACCCGGATTGTCAGGGGCTCGGGCTCGGAAAATTGATCGTGGAGCAGTTAATGGACTGGATTTTACAGGAAGCCGACGAGACGGCCATCATCAGCCTGATTGCGGATATCCCGGCCGACGGACTGTACCGTCAATTCGGCTTTGACTATTCGCGCCCGGAATCGGTCGGGATGGAATACCAATGGAATCGAGAATGATTCGTCGACGGGTACGCGTTCCCTATATAGGAGGTGACGTATGGAACTGAATATGATCGTCCTGCTCGGTCTAGCGCTAGCCGTCATCTCCGTACTCAGTCTGATCATCGAACGATTGTTCTTTCCAAGTATTCTTGCCTTTATCGCCATCGGCGTCGCCGTCGGCTTCTTCTGGGGCGGAAACGAGGTCTTTAAAATCGCCGGCGAAATCGGGATTATCCTGTTATTCTTTTTACTCGGTTTGAAGTTTCCGCTCGGAGAGTTGATGAAGCGTCTCAAGCTGGTGTGGAAGGCAGGTGTCCTGGACATCGTGCTCGCTTTTGGGGTCACGATTGGGATTGCCCTGCTGTTCGGACTCGATTTTTCCCAGTCTTTTTTAATCGGTGCCGTCTTGTTTGCGACGAGCTCGTCGATTTCCGCGCGTATGCTTGAGCGGCATGCAGATAAACATGAAGATGTGAAAGAGTTCGTCTTGACGCTTCTCATCTTTGAAGATATCTTCGCCCCGCTCATCTTGACCGTCGCCCCGTTCATCATTCAGGATGAGCCGATCGAGGTGTCTGATATCGGGAAAGTGTTCGCCGGCTTCCTCATCTTCGGTGTGTTACTCTTTATCGGATCGCGTTTCGTCAAGAAACAACCGAAAATCGCCAAACATCTGCTGCGGCAAGACGATGCGAGCATTGGCCTGATTGGCTTGATTCTCTTTTTCGCCGGAATCGGGATGGTGTTCGGACTGTCCGAGATTCTCGGGGCGTTCATCGCCGGCATCATGCTCGCAGGCATTCACGACGTCCGTCCGTTGAAACGGTTGACGGTCCCCGTCCGCGACTTGTTTTTGCCAATCTTCTTCATCTCGTTCGGGATTTCGATCAACCTGGAACAAGGCGTCATCGTCAACACGCTCTTCTTCGTATTGATCGTCTGGGGCGTCTTATCGAAATGGATTGTCGGCCGCGTCGGCGGCCGCATGTACGGCCTGACAAGAGTTCAGGCCAACGAGGCCGGCTTCTCGCTAGCTCCACGCGGGGAGTTCTCGATTCTCTTCACCGCCTTATCAAACGGGGCGATCAACTTGTTCGTCGGACTATATATTTTCGTCTCGGCCATCATCGGAATCGTCTTGTTCCGCTTCTCTGAAATTTTAGCCGCTAAGACGGAAGAAAAACTGGAAAAAGTTTTACCTGATGAGAAGAAGGATGATTCAAACAAATAATATAAGATACACAGGACCGATCTTCACACGAAGATCGGTCCTTGCCGTTTAAAATGAAGAGGCTTGTTTGGCTTGTTTCTTCTTCCGCTTTTTGCGCCAGATGAAAAAGGCGATGACTCCGATTAGCAAAATACCGTAAATGACATACGAATATACATCTAAATAGCTCAAAATCGACTCCCAATTCTCGCCGACGCGGATGCCGATATAGATGAGGATCGTATTCCAAATCACCGTCCCCGCTGTACTGAGCAACAAAAATTTCAAGAACGGCATATTCGACATACCGGCCGGGATGGAAATCAAACTCCTGACGACGGGCATCAAGCGGCCGAAGAACACCATCCATCCCCCGTATTTATCGAACCAGGCGTCGGCACGGTGCACGTCGGCGATGTCGAGTCGAATCCATTTTCCGTACCGTTTCGTCCACTTCTCAATCTGCTCGACGTCTAGATACAGTCCGATGCCGTACAATAGGACCGCTCCTAGGATGGCGCCTGCCGTCGCTGCGAAGATGACGAGCGGGACGATCAAATCGGTCTTCACGGCGAAAAAACCGCCGAATAAGAGCACGACCTCCGAAGGAATCGGCGGGAACACGTTCTCAATGAAAATCATGAACGCGATGCCAAAATAACCGAACTGTTCAATGACCTGGATCATCCAGTCTCTCATTTGCTTCACCCTCCAATAGTTCCTACTATACCCGTCACGTCCGGTCAAAAACCGTCGCAACATGTTAAAATGAAGCATTAGAAGGAAAGTGAGGAAACGACATGACTGAAATAACGCGTTGCCCATGGTGCGGCACCGACCCGTTGTACGTTCGTTATCACGATGAAGAATGGGGCAAGCCCGTCCATGATGATGTAAAGCATTTCGAATGTTTGACGCTCGAGAGCGCCCAGGCTGGACTCAGCTGGATCACCATCTTACGGAAACGCGAAAATTATCGGGACGCCTATGCCAATTTTGATGTCGTGACCGTCGCCTCGTTCGACGAGACGGATGTGGAACGATTGATGACCAATCCTGGTCTCGTCCGAAACCGTCGTAAAATCGAGGCATCCATCAACAACGCCAAGCGATTCATCGAGATTCAACAAGAGTTCGGGTCGTTCGATGCCTACATTTGGTCATTCGTCGACAACACGGTGATTCACAACGAGTGGGCATCGACCGACGACATCCCAGCCACGACCGAACTGTCCCACCAAGTGAGCAAAGACCTGAAGCGCCGCGGTTTCAAATTTTTGGGACCGACGACCGTCTATGCCCACCTGCAAGCGACGGGCCTCATCAACGACCATCTCACCTCTTGCTTCGCCAAATAATTTGATTATTTGGTCAATCCCTAAACAAAATCGTGCACTTCATTCATTTTTGTGACAAAATTTTGTCATGGTGCAATCCATAGATTTTGAAAGCGTTTTCATTATGAACGAGGGGGATGTTGTATGAACGGTGTATTGATTTCGATTACAGTGTATATGGCGCTCATGGTGTTACTCGGTGTCATCGCCTATCGGCGGACTGAGAGCATCGGCGACTATATGCTCGGAGGACGCGGCCTTGGTCCGGCCGTAGCGGCTTTGTCGGCCGGTGCTTCCGATATGAGTGGTTGGCTATTGATGGGCTTGCCGGGGGCGATGTTCGCGACCGGACTCTCGAGCGGATGGATCGTCATCGGGTTGACGATCGGTGCTTACTTGAACTGGTTGCTCGTCGCACCTCGTTTACGGACTTATTCTTATTTGTCAGAGGATGCCATCACGATACCAGATTTCTTTGAGAAACGTTTTAAGGATTCGCGTGGGACGCTGCGGACATTCTCTGCGGCCGTCACACTCGTCTTCTTCACGCTCTACGCCACGAGCGGGTTCGTGGCCGGCGGTCGCTTGTTTGAAGCGGTCTTTGATATCAATTTCGGGACCGGTGTCTTGATTTTGGCTTCGATTATCATTTTGTATACGTTCATTGGCGGCTTCTTAGCCGTCAGTTGGACCGACTTTGTCCAAGGACTCATCATGTTGTTCGCCCTCATCCTTGTACCGGCTATCGCCATCACGGCGACTGACGGGGTGAGCGCCGCGTTCCAAACAATCGGTGATATCGATGAGGCGCTACTTGATCCATTGACAGGACAGTCGCTTATCGGCATCGTCTCGCTCTTCGCTTGGGGTCTCGGTTATTTCGGGCAACCACACATCATCGTCCGTTTTATGGCCATCGAGAAGTTGCAAGACATCAAGAAGGCACGACGCATCGGCATCTCGTGGATGTTGTTCACCGTCGTCGGGGCCATGGCGACCGGATTGTTCGGACTCGCCTACTATACTCAGCGCGGGCTAGAAATCGACAACCCGGAAAATATATTCATCAATCTATCTGATTTGTTGTTCGTCGATCTCATCACCGGTGTGTTGCTCGCAGCCTTGCTTGCAGCCATCATGTCGACGATCTCGTCACAGCTCCTCGTCTCATCGAGTGCGGCGACGACCGATTTCTATCAGAAGTTCTTCCGCAAAGACGCCGGCGACCGCGAACTCGTCATGGTCGGACGGATTACCGTCATCCTCGTCTCGCTCATTTCGATTTGGCTCGCGTTCGGGGCGGATGACACGATTTTGAACTTGGTCGGATATGCCTGGGCCGGATTCGGCTCATCGTTCGGTCCACTCATCCTGTTCAGCCTGTTCTGGAAACGGACGACGCGTCAAGGCGCGCTGGCCGGGATGTTGACCGGTGCGTTCGTCGTCATCGTCTGGAAAAACGTTGCTGCCGATTGGTTCGGGACCTTCGGCGAGCTATATGAGATGATTCCAGCGTTCTTCTTGTCGAGCCTCGCCATTTATGTCGTCAGTTTGCTGACACCGCCACCGAGCACGACGATCACGAACGAGTTCGAGGAAATGGAACACATCTTGAAGTCAGAACGGATTTAACACTCGGAGTGCCATGCTACTATAGCCTGGCACTTTTTTCTTGTGCCCTGACAAGGACATTCTTCTTCCATGGCGAATGACTTGAGTAGACCAGTTTGGATCACACGAAAGGAAGTGACTCGTCCGTTGAAACGAGTAATCCCGTATAAACAAGCCATGTTGACCTTGCCCCTCCTCTTTCTGTTCGGCTGTGCGACCGCTGACGTCGAGACGTCTACGGAGCAAACGGAGACCCCGGCACCAGAGGCGGAGGCGGAAGCCCCGGCTCCTGTTCCTGAAGAGCCAGAACCCGTCGTGACGACGACGTCGCTCTATGCGATTGGCGATATCTTGTTGCACGACAGCGTGTATAATGCCGCCAAGCGCGGAGACGGCTATGATTTCACCGCCGCCTTCGAACCAATCGCTCCGATTTTGACCGAGGCCGACATCGCCATCGCCAACCAAGAGAGCATGATTGGGGGCAGTGAAATCGGTTTATCGAGTTATCCCGCCTTCAACAGTCCGTATGAGGTCGGCGATGCGCTCCAAGACGCTGGCGTCGACTTGGTAACGACGGCGAACAACCATACGCTCGACCGGGGTGTCACGGCCATCGAGAATTCAATCGCGCACTGGAACGAGATCGGCATGCCGTACACCGGTTCATTCTTATCGGAGGCGGACAAGTCCGAGCTTCGGACGCTGACCGAGAATGACATCTCATTTGCCTTTCTCGCCTATACGTACGGGACGAATGGAGTCGTTCCGAAACAACCGTATCACGTCAATTACATTGATCTCGAGGCGATGACCCTTGAAATCGAAGCGGCCGAGCAAGCGGCCGATATCACGGTTGTCTCGCTTCATTTCGGTAACGAATACGAGACGGTCCCGAACGAGGCGCAACAGACGCTCGTCCAACAACTGTCCGACCTCGGGGTCGATCTCATCATCGGCCACCATCCCCACGTCCTCCAACCGGTCGCCTGGGTGGATGGCGCCGAAGGCAATCGGACGTTCGTCGCCTACTCGCTCGGCAACTTCCTGTCCGGACAACAAGGGGACGACCGGAATACAGGTGGCATCGTCGGCATCGATGTCGTCAAGACGGTCGAGGCGGATGAGACGACGTTCGAACTCGCCAACCCGATGTTCTATCCGACGTTCACCCGCCGCACAAGTGCCGACGGTCCGTTCGAGGTCGTCCCGTTACAGTCGGCCAAGCCGGAGCTGTTCGAGGCCACGAGCCAACATATGTCGCAGTGGATGCCAGAGCTCGAAATCGTCCAATGAAGGATCACTTTCACAAGTGATTCTTTTTTTTTCGCCAAAAAGGTTGCTTTACGGCGAAGCATACGTTAGAGTAATTCGTATATTTATAAATACAGATGAATAATTATGTGTAAGGGGTGTAAGGAAATGAAACAAAAACTCGTATTAGCTTATTCAGGTGGACTTGATACATCGGTCGCAATCAAATGGTTGGATGAACAAGGGTATGACGTCATCGCCTGCTGTTTGAACGTCGGCGAAGGAAAAGACTTGGAACGCATTCAACAGAAAGCACTCAAAGTCGGGGCCGTCAAATCGGTCGTCATCGATGCGGTCGATGAATTCGTCAACGATTTCGCCCGTTACTCGATGCAGGCACATACTATGTATGAAGGCGTCTATCCGCTCGTCTCTGCCCTATCGCGCCCGCTCATCTCGAAGAAGCTAGTCGAGGTCGCACAAGCCGAAGGTGCCATCGCCGTCGCTCACGGATGCACGGGGAAAGGGAACGACCAAGTCCGGTTCGAAGTGTCGATCCATGCGCTCGATCCGTCGCTTGAAATCATCGCCCCGGTCCGGGAGTGGAAATGGTCGCGGGAAGAAGAGATCGCCTATGCGGCCGAGCACGGTATCCCAATCCCAATCGTCCAAGAAGAACCGTTCTCGATCGACCAAAACATTTGGGGCCGGGCTGTCGAATGCGGCATCCTCGAAGACCCTTGGGCCGCTCCACCAGCGAGCGCCTATGAATTGACGGCGCAACTCGAAGACACACCGAACGAACCGACCTATGTCGAAATCGAATTCAACGCCGGTGTACCGGTCGCCATCAATGGACAAGCGGCGACGTTCACAGCCATTCTTGAGCAGTTGAACATCGTCGCCGGGGCCCACGGCATCGGGAAAATCGACCATATCGAGAACCGGGTCGTCGGCATCAAATCGCGGGAAGTGTACGAGGCACCGGGCGCGATGACGCTCATCACCGCACACCAGGCGCTCGAGGCGCTCACACTCGTCCGGGAAGTCGCCCATTTTAAACCGATCGTCGAACAGAAGTTGACAGAGACGATTTATAACGGTCTCTGGTACTCACCATTGACGAAAGCACTCCTCGCCTTCATCGATGAGACGCAACAGACGGTGACCGGTACGGTCCGGATGAAACTATTCAAAGGACAGGCCATCGTCGACGGACGGAAGTCACCGATCTCGCTCTATGACGAGCACCTCGCGACATACACGTCAGCCGACACGTTCGACCAGCAAGCGGCCGTCGGCTTCATCAAACTTTGGGGGCTGCCGACGAAAGTGCAAGCGGAAGTGCTCGCAGAGAAAGGAACGATGGTGCATGAGTAAACTATGGGGCGGCCGGTTCGAACAGACGGCCAGTGAATGGGTCGACGAGTTCGGTGCCTCGATTCATTTCGACGCCCAGCTCGTGTTAGAAGATATCGAAGGGAGCATCGCCCACGTGACGATGCTCGGGGAGCAACATATTTTGACAGCAGATGAAGTCGCGCAAATCGTCGCTGGTCTGAAGACCCTAGCCAAGAAGGCACAAGCGAGCGAATTGACGTTTAACGTCTTCCATGAAGATATTCATATGAACCTCGAGGCGTTGTTGCATGAAGAGATCGGGCCCGTCGCTGGAAAGATGCACACGGCCCGTAGCCGGAACGACCAGGTCGCGACCGATATGCACCTCTATTTGAAGCGCCGCGTCCTCGAGACAATCGAAGGGATTGAAGCCGTGCAGACGGCACTCTATGACCACGCCGCTCAAAACGTTGAGTCGATCATGCCGGGCTATACGCACTTGCAACGGGCCCAGCCGGTGTCGCTCGCCCATCACTTGCTCGCTTACTTCTGGATGCTCGAGCGCGACAAGGAGCGTTTCGGTGACAGCTTGAAACGGATCGACATGAGCCCGCTCGGTGCCGGGGCTCTCGCTGGGACGACGTTCCCGATCGATCGCCACCGTTCGGCCGAGTTGCTCGGCTTCGCCAACGTGTATCCAAACAGCCTGGACGCCGTCAGCGACCGTGATTTCATCTTGGAATTTTTATCGAACGCGTCGCTCCTCATGATGCACTTGTCACGGTTCTGCGAGGAGTTGATTCTTTGGAGCAGTGAAGAGTATCGGTTCATCACGATCTCTGACGTGTTCTCGACGGGATCGAGCATGATGCCTCAGAAGAAGAACCCGGACATGGCCGAACTCGTCCGCGGGAAATCGGGACGGGTCGTCGGTAATCTGATGGGGCTTCTGACCATCATGAAAGGCTTGCCGCTCGCCTATAACAAAGACCTGCAAGAAGACAAGGAAGGCATGTTTGACACCGTCAAGACGCTCCAAGGGAGCCTCAGCATCATGGCCGGCATGATTCAAGACATGACGTTCCACACGGACACGATGAAACAAGCGACCGAGCGCGATTTTTCGAACGCAACCGAGCTCGCCGACTATTTGACGGCAAAAGGCATGCCGTTCCGGGAGGCGCATGAAGTGACGGGGACACTCGTCCGCTACTGTATCGATCATCGTCTGTATTTGGCGGAGCTGCCGATTGAGACGTATCATGCCCACTCTGGATTGATTGAACAGGACGTGTACGAGGCACTCTCTCCGGTGACGGCCGTCAAACGTCGCAACAGCTACGGCGGAACAGGGTTCGACTCCGTCCGTACGCAATTGAGCGAAGCAAAAGCCAAGTTACCGACCAACGTGTAACGAATAAATCAAAACAAGCGTCCGTTCCGCGAGGAATGGACGCTTGTTCATGTTGATGACTCCGTTGATTACAATTGTTCACCATTCGATGCAATCACTTGCTTATACCAATCAAATGACTTTTTCTTCTTTCGCTCGAGCGTGCCGTTGCCATAGTCGTCTTGATCGACATAGATAAAGCCGTAACGTTTTGACATCTCCGACGTACTTGCGCTGATGAGATCGATGCATCCCCAGCTCGTATACCCGATCAAGTCGACACCTTCTTCAATCGCTTGTCCCATTTGCTCGATATGGGCCCGCAAATATTCGATCCGGTAGTCATCGTTGATTGTACCGTCTGCTTCGACGACATCGTATGCGCCCAATCCATTCTCGACGATGAACAACGGCATCTGATAACGGTCATACATCTTCTTCAAGGTGATGCGTAACCCTTTCGGATCAATCTGCCATCCCCAATCGGACGCCTCCAAATAAGGATTCTTGATGCCACTGAAGAAGTTTCCTTTTTGTTTCGCCTTCTCAGGGGCACCGCTGGCGACCATCGACATATAATAGCTGAAGGAGATGAAGTCGACGGTGTGCTGTGACAAAATCTCTTCATCTCCTGGCAGCACTTCAATCGAGATATCATGTTTGTCGAAATAGCTTAACATGAAGCTCGGATAATATCCGCGCGCTTGCACGTCGGTAAAGAACAAGTTCTTTTGATCTTCTTCGAGCGCAGCTAACACATCGTCTGGATTACTCGTTTCCGGGTACACTTCCATTCGGGCGAGCATACAGCCGATTTGAGAATTTGGAATGATCTCATGACATGCGCGCACGGCACGAGCACTCGCCACGAATTGATGATGAAGCGCTTGGTACACAGTCGCCTCCACATTCTCAACGCGATCGACTAAAATCCCACTCCCGATGTATGCTGACATCGTCGAGACGTTAATCTCATTGAACGTCAGCCAATACTTTACTTTATCCTTGTAACGAGTGAAGACGGTCTCTGCGTAATGGACAAACAAGTCAACGAGCCGACGGTCCGCCCAGCCGTTATATTTTTTGACGAGTGTGAGCGGCAATTCATAATGCGACAATGTCACAAGCGGCTCGATCCCGTACTTGAGCAGCTCATCAAAGACGCGGTCATAAAACGCTAGCCCTTCTTCGTTTGGTTCGAGCTCATCCCCGTTCGGGAAAATCCGAGGCCATGAAATCGACATCCGGAACGTCTTAAAACCCATCTCGGCGAAGAGAGCGATGTCTTCTTCATAGCGATGATAAAAATCGATGCCGCGACGTTTTGGGAAATTCGCCCCATCATCAGCCGCTAACAGTCGCTCAAGTTCGGCTTCACTCTTCACGTCCATCTCGATTTCAGCTGTACGCGCTTCTTTAGGGACGAATGTCACCATATCGAAAATGGATAGACCTTTCCCTCCTTCTTTGTAAGCTCCTTCTAATTGATTGGCCGCCGTTGCGCCACCCCATAAAAAGCCTTCTGGAAATCGATGTGTACTCATATGTAATACTCCTCTCTTCATTGAACACTTTTTTGATACGGTCTAGCAGTCCATGTTCGACTCTGTAACCGTTTGCATTTCTGCTTGCTTGTAGTGTACTCATTCCCATTCGGCTTTTTTTGTATTTATTTATCATTTTTAGTAGATTTATAATACAATTTGCAGATACACCCGATTGATAGGAGAGATGATTTGATGGATGTGAATCAGAGAGACACGAATCAGGATTACACGTATTGGTGCCGGTTGTTGCATCAGACTACCCATCTGTCCGTGTTATTTTACAATGACCGATTATCGTTGCAGATGGCGTATCCAGAAACATCATTCATTCCCCCTTCTCTACGTCAACTTCTGGAGCGGTTAACTCTCTTAAATGAGCCTTCTAACATACCGGTTTGGCGTCGTCTCAATTCGAACGAACAGGTCGTGACGTTGGTCATCACCGACAACGAGCAGCCGATTGGCCTTTTCATTCTCGGTCCGTGTCTGGATTCGGCAGAAGTGGAACCGAATAGTTTTACGAATGGCTTGCCTGTTTTTTCGCGACAAGACCTACTACATGTAGCCGTGCTCGCGACCTCGATTTTGACCACGAGACGACTTTCTACGTCCGATGTCGTCCTAGATGGGGATTCGTCCAAGCGTCGCACGACAACCGAGGATACGAAAACCTATGAACGAGAGCTGTTCAAAAACAGACAAGACATTGCATTCCACGCGACGTATCAATCGGAACGGATGACGTTACGGTGTGTCAAGGAAGGTCAGAAGGAAGAGTTACTTCAGCGACTGGCATCACCCGACCGAGATGGACGAATCGGGGTGCTCTCCAAACAGAGCACTTTGCGAAATGAAAAAAACCTCCATATTTCTACCATCACGTTAGCGACACGTTATGCGATTGAAGGAGGACTTCATCCGGAAACGGCATATACGATGAGCGATCACTATATCCAAGGGGCCGAAGAACTTCGAACGATTGAAGCTGTACAACGTTACACCAAGGAGGCGTTATGTGAATTCACGGATCAAGTCAACAAATCAAAACAGCTTCGACATAGCGCCCCAATCATCAAATGCCAGTCGTACGTCTTTAAACATCTGTATGACGCCATCACCTTACAAGACGTTGCTCGATTCGTGAATCTTCATCCCAACTATTTGTCGTCCCTGTTTAAGAAAGAAGTCGGGCTTTCGTTCACAGAGTATGTGTTGCGAGAAAAAATAGCGGAAGCCAAAAAACTGTTAAAGTACACCGATTCCTCTCTTTCTGAAATTTACACATGGCTTAATTTCCACGACCAGAGCCATTTCACAAAAGTCTTTAAAACCTACACGGGCACGACTCCCAAACAATTCAAGCAACACGAGCACATGCCAACGATGTGAATTTGAATCTCCAACATATGGAATTAGTTTCACGCTCAACGTTAAAAGTGTCCGTAGGCGTAAAAACATCCTCAATACGCCGAGGTTTGGAGTGTCTGCCTAAAGCTGAATTTGTAGCCTCAAGCTGAATTTGTAGCCTCAAGCTGTATACGACCAGGTACTTAGTTTAGTACTTGCCAACTTCTTACGATGATGTTAACCTAACTTTAGTCAACGTTAACAGAAAAGGGGTTTACATAGTGAAAATTCATGATATGACACAAATTGCTATCGGTGCCGCGCTGCTCGCGAGCATCGGTTCGATTGCCATCCCAATCGGTCCGGTCCCAATTACGCTGCAAATGCTCGGTATCATGACGGTCGCTTCCGTCCTCGGTGCCAAAAAAGGCGGACTCGCCGTCATCGTCTATCTCTTGCTGGGCTTAATCGGCCTTCCAGTACTCAGCGGTTCGGGCGGACTTGCCCCGTTCGTCGGTCCGACGGTCGGATACTTGCTCGCCTTCCCAATCGCGGCCTTTTTGATTGGCTGGTCATCGGAACGGCATCGTTCGTTCCCTGCCCTCATCGGCTACAACGTCTTATTTGGACTCGGTCTTGTCTATTTGCTCGGCAGTCTTGGCTTGCAAGCCGTGTTTGGCATGACGTTCATCGATGCGCTCAAAGTGAACATTCCGTTCATCATCGGCGACTTAATCAAAGCAGTGTTGGCGGCAGCTACCGCTTATAAAGTGTCCACTAACCCTCAAATGCGCAAAACCCTCGCCTCTTGAAGGTTCAAACGTTTCAGCGGAAAGTATAGGTGGAACGTATATAGTATGGAAGGGGGTGTCCTTATGAGCGATTCGACGTTTAAAAAACGTTTGGCTAAAGCGACCCATCGCTTTCCGAAAGGACAACGACGCGGGAAAGACGAGACGCGGCACGAGAAGCGCGATATCGAGGCGTTCGAACGACGTCTGCGGGAAGCGAAAAGTAAAGTCGGAGAGATTCAAGAAAACATTGACCATATTGCCAGACGTTAAAACCTCGTCCTCGGACGGGGTTTTTTACTGTGCTGAACTGGTTAAGAATGCTCGGTACGTCGCATCGATCGAATAGCCTTAGTATATCCCCACAAACAAACCCCCGTCCGTAGACGAGGGTTTGGGATCACTTCAAACGCGGTCGGATGAACAGCGCGACGATGAACGAGAGTGCGAGCACGACGAGCAGTCCGAGCGAGAGATCGTTATAACCGAGCAAATTGAGGGCGACACTGATGGCGACGGCGACATAGAAACCACCGAGCGCCTTTTTGACGAGTTGCGAACTGAACCGCTGCAACTGTTTCGCCCCGATCGGTGAACCAATCATCGCACCGGCGATGAGCGCCAAGCCGTGCCAATAGTTCGCATCGGCTCCGGCAACGGCATAGTTGATCACGCCCGAGACGACGATGAGGAACGCCGCGGCGATACTCGTCCCGACGGCCCGTTTCATCTCGGTGTTGAGTAACTTGACTTGAAGTGGCGTCAATACGAACCCACCGCTGACACCCATAAGTGACGAGATGAATCCGCCGAACAACCCGATGAACCCGAGGCGTGGGACCGACTCCGAACCGACGCTACCCTCTTCGTGCTGTTTCGACCGGAAGAACGAGACGGCGAAATACGTCAACAGCGCGATATAGGCGAGCGAGATGACCGGCTTCGCGCCGTCGAGTGTCTCCAGATAAAATACGAGCGGCGTCGCCACCCAAGTCCCGACGACCCCGAACGCGCCAATCAAGAGGGCGTGTTTCGGATTGACGTTCTTTAATTTGATATGGGAGATCGTACCGGCCGTCGTCGACCCGAGCGTGAGCATGAGACTGAGGGCGATGGCCGCGCTCGCCTCGTATCCGAAGACGAGCAAGAGCGGCGTGAGTAAAATCCCGCCCCCGATGCCGAAGAATCCGCTCAAAATTCCGATGAGCGTTCCGAGCAAAAGAAACGATAGTAATGCTGTGACGTCCATGAACAAACCTTCTTTCTTTCCTTTTCATAACTAATCATAACAAAAAAGGAGCGCATGTTGCGCCCCTCACTTACAACACACGCTCTAAAAATTCGAATACCGTCCGGCGATATTCGGTTTGGAACGAGCGATGCGACTGCACGTGCCCATCATTCTCGGTCACCCACAGTTCGACATCCTCGCCGGCTTTGGCCAATTGCTCGCTCTCGCTTACGGGAATGGCATCGTCACCTTGACTATGAATCAATAACACCGGTGCCTCGATTTGAGCCATATCGTCAATCGGTTTGACCACATCCGCGTCGAGCCCCGTGAACCAAGGCGTCACCGTCATGATGACCGGTGTGAACGGGAAGTTCGGTAAATCGCTCCATACCGGCAGATTCGTCTCGAGATAGCCGCGGAGGTCACTGAACGGGCTATCGGCGATGACGGCGGCGACATCGGTCTCGTCAGCCGTCGCGAGTGCCGTCGCGGCACCCATCGAAACCCCATATAAGACGATGGGCCCGTCCGAGCGCTCTTTCGCGTACGCGATGGCGGCAGCAAGGTCAGATTGCTCCTTCGCCCCGACCGTCACGCGATCCCCTTCTGAAATTCCGGAGCCGCGAAAGTCGAACGTCAAAAACTGATACCCTTGCTCATGGAATTCCGGAATCAATTCTTTGAGCGGCAAATCGGATTGTTCACGGTTCTTCCCGTAGCCATGCGCAAAGACAATCGTCGCACGCGGCGTCGGGTGCGGGATCCACCAGCCGTATAAATCCTGTTGATCCTCTGATTCGATCGTGATGTTCTCATACTTGACGCCTAGCGTCTTCGGGGTGAACGTCAACGTCTCCCGTTCAGGTGACGTCAATTGATCTCCAATGTGGGCCGAGATGCCCACGACGGCAAGAAACGCGACGAGCACCAACACGCCGACGGCGATTCCCATATATTTGACCCAGCGATTCATCGCAGTGCCCCTCTCCTAAGTATAGTTCGCATCAGCCGTCTCACCGGAGCCAGCTCCGTAAGGCGACGAGCGCATGTTGTACCGGCTCCCACGTCTCAGACGGGATGACGTAACATGTCGCTTCGTGAATCGTGAACGTCTTGACGTCCGCACGTTTGACGATATTCTCGCCAATGGCACCGAACGGGTCACTGTTGACGTCGGTATGCTCGAACGTCTTCCACACCCGTTGACCGTTCTCCACTAACGCACATTCGAACGGCTTCACCGGACCCTCAATCCCGTATTCGGCATAATGCCATAACGTTGTCGCATCGAGCGGCGAACCGAGATGTAATATTTTCGCATCGCGGTCAATCATCCGTTCAATCGGCGATCCTGGCCCGAAGCCGACGTCGAGCGTATGTCCAGCCACGATGTGTTCGGCGTCCCGTCCCCACGCGGCGACCGACCACATCGGGTGATCGCTCCGGAACACTACCGGATACGAGCGGAACAGCTCTGGGACACGCCCCATCCCTCGGGTCGCTGTTTTCGCCGGGTCATACGCTGGCATCTCATCACGGATGGTCTGCCACCATTCGACCGGGACCGGTGGGGCTTCCCATTCAGCGGGATTTGAATTATCCCCGCTCTGGGTCGCCATCATGATGAGCCCGTCCGGTCCGACCGCTTCTTGGAGCGCCTCGATGACCGTCTGGGGCCCGCCGCACACCCAGCCAAGTTTTGATAGCGACGTGTGGACGAATAGTGCGTCCCCTCGTCGAATGCCCGCCTCTTGCAGATGGGCCACTAACGTTGTTTTCGTTTCCATATGTTTCATCGATCTCACTCCACGATGAGCTGGATCGTTGATCCGCTCCTTGATTTCTTGACTTCAATCCGGGCGTCGACCCGGTCTTTCAATTCTTGGACGTGGCTGATGACCCCGACGAGCCGGCCGCTCGATTGCAGCGACATGAGCAATTCAATCGCTTGATCGAGCGATTCGGCGTCGAGCGTCCCGAAGCCTTCATCGATCAGCATCGTCTCGAGACTGACCCCACCACTCAACTGCTGGACGACCTCGGCCAATCCGAGGGCGAGCGAGAGCGATGCCTTGAACCCTTCGCCGCCCGATAAGTTTTGGACCCGGCGTGACTGGCCGGTATAGGCGTCAAAGACTAATAATTCGAGACCGGACTTGGCATTTCCTTTCGCCGTCTCAATTTTTCGCTCTAATTGGAACTGTCCGCTCGTCATTTGATCGAGATGGACGTTGGCCGCATGGAGAATTTGATCGAAGAACGCCGTCTGCACGTACGTCTCGAACGTCAATTTTTGCGGATTCAGGCCACGTCCGGTGTCGGCAATCAATTTGACCGTCTCCAGATTCCGCTGATCCTCATCCGTCTTCTCCCGTAACGCGTTCCATTCGGCGACGATGTGACGATGGCGTTTCAATTGTCCGTCCGCCGTCACGAGTTGTTCGGACAGCGTTTCGAACGAACGGCCCTCTTCGTGCAACTTCTCCTGGAGCCGTTCAAGGTCTGGTCGCGGACGGTCCCCGATTTTCTCGTTCAGCGCCTTGACGGCGTGTTCGAGCCGGAAACCTTCCTCAAGCTCAGTCGCTTGGCGCTCGCGTAGTTCGGGCAGTTGCTCGACGCGCAAGCGATACTCCTTGAACACAGCTTCAGTCAACTCAATTCTCTCGAAAGCGGCCTCCAGTTCAGCCGTCGCTTCGGAAAGACGAGCATGTTCGAACTCGAGTTGTTCGCCAAGGAGACGGAGTCGCTCCGCTTCCCCCCACTTCAATCGATTCAATTCTTCAAGCCGACGTTCATACGTCTCCACGTTTCGTTCGATGTGAGCGAGTCGCGTCGCGAGCTGATTCCGCTCGGTCTGCAACATCTCTAACGTCGTCCCATCCGGTTGACGCATCGACTGAAGCTTCTCTTGGACGGTTTGGAGCTGTTCGAACAACTTCTGTCGTTCTTCAGCCTGCACACGCTTCGCCGTCTCGAGTTGCTTCAATTCGGTTGTGGTCGACCGCAGGAGACGCTCCATCCGTTGTCGTTCTTCGGCTTCTTGACGCAACTGACGGATGCGGGCGTCTTGGTGTTGCATCGCAGTGTCAGCCGCACCATCGAGCTTCAACTCAAGTCGAGCGAGATCGCGTTCACGGATCAGTTCATCGAGTTGGCGTTTGAGCGCCCGATAATCCGCCCGAGCTTCATGGAGGTCGGCCTCAATCCGTTTCAGTGTCTCAACGGCTGAGCGATGACCAGCTTGGTCGATGGACGTCCCCGTTCGCTCGACGTGTCCGTGGGTCAATGAACCGCAGACCGGACAAGGTTCTCCCGCTTCGAGATGCTCGCGTAGCGTGTCGGCCATGAGCGCATGCTCGGCCTCGACGAATTGGTCGACCTGTTTCGTCTGGGCGGTGAATTGTCGTTGGACTTCCTTCCCGTTGCGTTCACAGGCACCGAGTCGTTCCGTGACCTCTGCCACTTTCGACTCGAGTCGAACCTGATGTTGAAGCTGACTATACAGTCGTTCGGCCTCGACGAGTTGGTCTGGGGCCGGTGCGTGTTCCAGTTTAGCCGCAAGTTCGCCTTCGGTCGCTTGGAGCTCCTGGAGACGCGCTTCTTCTGAGAACAGACTGAGGGGCTCCAACCGGCGTTTCAAGTCATCCCGACGTCTAGTGGCCCGGTGCCATTCATCGACATAGGGCAACATCTCGTCAATCGCATTGACGCGACTTGTGGCTTGGTCTGCCTCCTGGCGCATGGTCGTGATGGCCTCTGCTTCTGCCTTCAACTCCTCCAACTGTCTCGTGTAGCCTTCGTCTCGTTGACGGGATACATCGCGTTCACGGGTCAACCGTTCGATATCGTGACGCACCGTTTCGGTACGTTGATAGAGCGGGCTGACGCTCGCCACTTGTTCAAGTCGCAAGATGAGCGCCTGGCGTTCTTCGCGTGCTTGTGCCGCTTGGCGGAATGCTTGGAGCGCGGTTGCGCGCACGTCCCGCTCTTCCATCAACTCGGCGAGCGCGGTCGCCTGATTCACTTCTCGTCGCAACGCCTCGAGTCGTTCCTCACCAGTCCGGCGCTGAGCCTGTAACGTGTCCCGCGCCGCCAAGAGTCGCTCCTCCCGGGCGTCGAGCCACGTCACGATTTCAGGCAAGTTGCGGGTCGACATGTCCTCGACGGCCTCGTCTTCGAGTTCCAACAGTTTTAAACGCGTCGTCTCGACCGCCCATTCGACGCGTTTGCGGTACTTGCCGTAACGTTCGATCCAATCCTCCTGAAAGGCGCGGTACGCCTCCGTCTTGAAGATTGATTGCAGAATCTGTTGCTTCTTCGTCGAATCGGAATCGAGGAGCTGACGGAACTGGTTCTGCGGCAACAGCAAGATTTGACTGAACTGCTCATAGCTTAGCTGCAACAACGATTCAATCGTCTGTTCGACGTCGTTCACTTTCGTTGCCAACGGTTTCCATGTTTCTTTCCATTCATAGAGCACCGCCTCGTGCGGAATCGGCGTCTTGTTTTTCGGATGCGGTTGTTGCGGCTGACGAACGAGCCGATACCGTTCATCACGAATCGTGAACGTGAAGTCGATTTCAGTCTTCCGTTCCGGGTCCGCATATTGGCTTCGGAAATCGCTGGCGTTCCGGAGTGCCCCGCTGGCCCGGCCATAGAGTGCGAACGTCATCGCGTCAAAAATGGTCGTCTTTCCGGCACCGGTCCGGCCGCTGATGACGAACATCGAACGTCCTTCAAGCTGCGTAAAATCGATTTGTTCCGTCTCGGCGTAAGGACCAAAGGCGGTGATGGTTAATTGTTCCGGTCTCAAATCGATTCCTCCCCTTCTAAGAAGCGTTGCACCGTCGCATCGACATCGCGGCCGTGGACGGCTTTAAAGAAGTCCATATATACATCCTCGACCGATTGCCGCTCGAGCTTCTCACGTTCGAAGCGGGACGTCTGGTCTTGGCGACGCAACAACTCGAGTTCGAGGTGTAAGATGTTCGGATAGACGGTCCGTAATTTCGCCATCGGGTCGAATAACGCACGTTCATCGGTCAAGACGATTTTCAAATAGTCGTCGACGGCCTCATCTTGATAAAACGACGGGTCGAGTAGCTCGTTCAGCGTCCCGGTCAAAATGCGCAAATCTCGTCGCGCTTTTAGCGGGCGCCGACGGCGTGTCCATGTCCCGTCCCATTCGATGACGTCGACCGATTTCACATGGGACGCCTCGGAGAACGAATATTTCATGAGCGAGCCGCTGTACGCAACCCGGTCGTCGCGGATGGCGTCACGGTTATGCAAGTGTCCGAGTGCCGTATAGCCGAACGGCGCGTATAGTCCTTTGGCGACTTGCCCTGCCGTCCCGACGGACAGCTGCCGTTCGGAATCGGTCTCGAGTCCACCGGCGACGAAACTGTGGCCGACGGCGACCGCACGTGCCTCAATCGCCCCGTATGAGTCGATGACTGCGGCGAGTGCGTCATGATGGGTCCGAATCGACTCGTCGCCGAACGCATAACGGATGCGCGCCGGCTCAAGGAACGGCATCAAATAAAATGGGATGTCGTTCACGACAATCGGCCCTGTGCCCGGGTCAACCTTCCCGACGATATGGAGACCGACTTTCGTCAATAGTTTGGAGCTGTATTGGAGCCGCTCGGCCGAATCATGATTGCCGGCGATGGCGAGCACGGGGATGCCCCGCTCGAGGACGAGCGCGCGCCACATCTCATCGAGCAGATCGACGGCCTCGACAGGAGGCACGGCCCGATCATATAAATCACCGGCGACGACGATGGCATCAGGCTTCTCCTCGTCGACGATGTGTAAAAAAGACTCAAATAAAATGATTTGTTGTTCTTCTGTCATATGGCGGCCGTGGACGATTTTACCTAAATGCCAATCGGCCGTATGTATCCATTTCATGCGACTTCACCTCTGATTCCATTCTAGCATTATTCCGGTGTACGATTCGACGTCTTGACACTTGTTTTCGAAACAGCGAAAGTTAATAGGAAAGGGGGACGTATCATGGAGTCCACATCTACATGGCAAGCCTTTCTGCGCTTGTTCCGTGTCGCTCAACCACCGAAAGGTCTGTTTATCGGTGCCGTATTGATTTCATTGCTTCAAGCGATGGCTTCACTCGCCATCCCGCTCATCTTGCAACGCGTCGTCGACAATTGGAGCGAGGCCGCGCTCGACGCCCGCCTCGTCGCCATCTTCGTGACGGCGTTTCTCATCCAAGTCGTCTCGAGTGCGATTTCGATTTATTGGCTACATATCGTCGGACAACGGGTCGTCGCCAATTTGCGGACGACGTTATGGGAGCATCTCGTCGCCCTCCCAATCCCGTTCTATGACGGCGTCAAATCAGGGGATCTCGTCTCACGGTTAAATAACGACACGACGACGTTGCAGCAGCTCTTGTCCGAACAGAGCGTCCGTCTCTTGACGTCGTTCGTCTCGGTCATCGGCGCCGTCGGTATCTTGTTCACGCTCGATTGGCAGATGACGCTCGTCATCTTGTTCTCCGTGCCGACGACACTTCTTATCGTCATCCCGCTCGGGCGTAAACTTCGGAAAATCGCCAAGGCGACGCAACATGAGCTCGGTGACTTGTCCGGGTTTTTCGCTGAACTGCTCGGAGAGATCCGGCTCGTCAAATCACAGGCGACCGAATCCGTCGAGGTCGCAGAAGGAAAACGACGCATTGAGCGTCTCTTCGGCCTCGGTGTGCGCGAGGGACGGATTCAAGCGATTTTGATTCCGCTCCTGAACGTCACGTTGACGGCGATGCTGATCGCCATTCTCGGCTTCGGGGCTTATCGCGTCTCGACCGGTGCCTTATCGACCGGTTCGTTGCTCGCGTTCATGCTGTACTTGTTCCAAATCATCACGCCGCTCATCACGATGACGGAGTTTATCACTCGGCTCCAAAAAGCACGCGGGGCCACCGAACGAATCTCCGAGCTGCTCGCCATCGAGCCGGAACCGTACACGGATGAGCCGTCGACGATTCGACAGTCGTCGCTCTCGTTCGAGGGCCTGACGTTCCGCTATGGCGACCAACCTGTCATTGACGACGTGTCGCTCACCGTCCCATTCGGTGCCACGACGGCCATCGTCGGACGTAGCGGTGCCGGCAAGACGACACTGTTCGCCCTCGTCGAGCAGTTCTACCTTCCGTCGAGCGGACACATCCATTACGGGGACCGGGACATCTCAACCTACGGCCGCAACGAATGGCGACAAGTCATCGGCTACGTCGCCCAAGATTCGCCCGTCTTATCCGGGACGGTGCGGCAAAATATCTTATACGGCTTGACCCGGACCGCGACCGAGGATGAGATTCGTCACGCCTGTGATATGGCCAACGCCTGGTCGTTCATCGAGGCGATGCCGGACGGGCTCGATACGGAAATCGGCGAGCGCGGCGTCCGGCTATCTGGTGGACAGCGCCAACGGCTCGCCATCGCTCGGGCGCTGTTACGTGACCCGCAAATCTTATTGCTCGACGAGGCGACATCAAGCCTTGACTCGGAATCCGAGCGTGTCGTCCAAGAAGCGCTCGACCGGCTCATGACAGGACGGACGACACTCGTCATCGCCCATCGGCTCTCGACCGTCCAACATGCCGATCAAATCGTCGTGCTCGAGGACGGCGGCATCAGCGGGCTTGGGACACATCAAGAGTTGCTTCGGGATAACGTGCTCTATGAACGACTCGTGAAACAACAACTTTTAGGAGGCAATCAACTATGAAGACAGTCGGATTTATCGGACTCGGTGTGATGGGTCAATCGATGGTCAGAAACTTAATGAAGGCGGGATTCGAAGTCCAAGCGTATACGCGGACGAAAGAGAAAGCGACTGATTTATTGGCGGAAGGTGTCCGTTGGTGTGATTCGGTCGAAGCCGTCTGTCAAAACGCCGATGCCGTCATCACCATCGTCGGCTATCCGTCTGACGTCGAGAGTCTTTATTTCGGGGACGGTATGATTTTGCAATCGGCTGAGCCAGGAACGCTCGTCATTGATATGACGACGTCTTCGCCACTCCTGGCCGAACGGATCGCTGATGCCGCAATCGACTGCAGCTTGCTCCCGCTCGACGCACCGGTCACGGGCGGTGACGTCGGTGCCAAGAACGGGACGTTGTCGATTCTCGTCGGCGGCGGCGAATACGCCTTCACGAAGGCGCGCCCGCTGTTCGAGGCGATGGGCCAATCGATTGAACGGATGGGGTATGCCGGAAGCGGCCAATATGGGAAACTCGCCAATCAAATCGCAATCGCCGGCATCATGATGGGCAACGCCGAAATGCTCGCCTTCACGAAACGGGCCGGGCTCAATCCCGATCAATTGCGCCAGACGATTCGGGGCGGTGCCGCGGGCAGCTGGACGCTCGAGAACCTTGTTCCCCGGATGATTGTCGAGGACTATGCTCCTGGTTTCTTCATCAAGCATTTCCTGAAGGACATGAAACTCGCCCTCGAGAGCGCCGAACAGTTGAACATCAAACTACCGAGCCTCGAGTTGGCGTATAAACTGTACTCCATCCTCGAAGAGAACGGCTACGGCGAGAACGGGACGCAGGCGCTCATCGAATACTACATGCATCAGGACGTTTGAATCGTCCCGCTCGTGGAATTAGTAGTACAGAAGGGAGCGATTACAGATGCCATGGAATATGAAAGACTATCCGGAATCACTGAAGAACTTCGACCCACTCGTCAAAAAGAAAGCCATCGATATCGCCAACGCCTTGCTCGCCCAAGGTTACTCCGATCAAAAGGCGATTCCAATCGCCACGGAACAAGCGAAGAAATGGCATGAACATGCCTCAAAAGAAGAGAAATCTGAGTTTCGTGACGCTCCTGACCCACAAAAGTCGGATCGGCACGGAACATAAAAACAACCGGTCGGCTCATGAGCCGACCGGTTGTTCGTTTGCGTCTGTCGCTGCCTTGATTTCAACATATAACCCGGCGAGCGCCGTGTTGATATAAGGCTGTACGAAAATATAGGCCAATCCGCCCGTGAACAAGACGAGCACATACCAGCCGATGAAACTCGCATACAAGCGCAGCATCGTCCGTTTATGGCCGCGCATGAGACGCCGACTTTCTCGCATCGCCTGAAACGCAGACAGTTCCGGTTGGTCTCGTAGCACGAACGGGACAATCCGATACGTCAAATAGAACCAGACGCCCGGGACGATTAAGAACAACATGAGCACGTTCAACCCGAGATAAAAGACGGCATAATACGTGACCGCCCGGACGTAATCTTTGAGCGAACCGAATGCATCGAACAAGAGCCCGAATGAAGGTTTCTCGGCTTTGGCGATATCGAGGAACACCCAGTTGCGGCCAAGTTCGAGCGGGGCGAGCAAGACGGTCGCACCGTACAGCAGACCGATTGATACGAACAGGATGCTCGGGTCGGTCGATTCCAAATCGAGCTGCGTCGTGATGACCGCCTGAACGAGCATCGTCGCCACGACCGCAAGCAGCGAGATGCCCCAGTTGCCGGACAACATCCGAAGGGCAAATTGTTTATAGACTGATGATTGCATGACTTCACCTACAGTATCGTTTTCTTCATTATAGCAAAAAAACAGTCAGCCGACTGTTTTTAGCGTGCCATCTGTTGTTTGATTGCCTTGAACTTGTGCTCATCCAAGCGGCCCTCGGTCCGTACCCCGCTTCCGACATGGACGAAATCAACGCCTAGCCGGTCGATCAGTTGCGCCACATTGTCGGCCGTGATGCCGGCACCCGGGAGGATGTTCATCTCCGCCACCTCATGCATCGCACTTAATCGGTCTATGCCTTCAAGTGCCGTCGCTTGTCCTCCGGACGTCAAGACGTGGTCAACTTCTGGGAAGTCGTTTAGCACCGTGATCGCGTCCATCAAGTCGACCGCGTCATCGATGGCCCGATGGAACGTGAGCACCATCTCGCCTTTATGTTTAATCACTTCTCCGAGCAGCGCCTCATCGATACGCCCTTCGCTCGTCAAGGCTCCGAAGACGATGCCATCGGCCCCGAGTTCACGGCAAAGACCGATATCCGCCAAAATCGTCTCTGCATCTTCCTCGTTATAGACGAACGAGTCCGCATGGGGCCGAATCATGACGTGGACAGGAATGGTAGCCTGTTCGAGCACGTTACGAATCGTCCCGAAACTCGGTGTCGTCCCGCCGGCCGGCAAATCGGCAATCAATTCGAGCCGATCCGCCCCGAACCGCTCCGCCGTTTTGGCTTCGGTCAATGTCGTCACAATCACTTCAATCATGAAATCCCTCCTCCTTATGGTGCGAAGCGCCACTCGACCTCATGCTCCGCCAAGGCGCGCTTCCAATCCGTCGGTTCCGGAAAATCAGAGATGATGGTCGTCACCTTTGAAAAGTCGGAGACCCGATAGCGTTTTTGTTGATTGAACTGGGTATGGTCGGCGAGCAAATAACATTGACGCGATTGATCGAGGACCGCCTGCGTCACGGTCGAGAGACCATGGGCATCACACGTCAATCCGAGTGAGGCATCGACGCCCTCGACGGACAGGAAGGCCATATCGAACACATACGCCTTCAGTTGCTGCAGGACGTGCTCGCCGACGGTGACGAGATGTTTCGGATCAATCGTCCCACCGAGCAATTGGATATCGCCAGTAAACACGCCCTTGGCGCGTTGCTCAAAGAGCGCCTTGGCGACCATGAGCGACGGAGTGACGACGGTCAAATTTCGTCCGCGAAGTCTGGCCGCGACTTGTTCTGGGGCGACGCCGTGTCCGATATACAGCAACATGTCATCCTCGACGAGCTGAAACGCCGTATAGGCGATGCGACGAATCCCGTCCATGTTCGAGATCATCATCGGTTGGAACGAGACGCTCTGATGGAGCACCGCCCCGCCATACACCCGCTTGATGCGATGCTCTTTCTCAAGCTCTTCTAAGTAGCGGCGAATCGACTCCCCCGAGACGTTCAACCGTTCGATCAACTCGCTCGTCTTCACTTTTCCTTCCCGCTCAATCCATTCAACAATCTTTTGTTTACGTTCTTCTCCAATTAAAGACACTTCCCTGCCTCCTCCGCAAATATCGCTTCCTTTTTCAGTGTAGCGAACGGATGTAAATTTAACGTAAACAGAAAGTAAAGAACGGGCAAATCCAACACTTTTTTCGAACTTTTCGGCAAAAATCAACGGAAATCCACAAAAAGACAGCCTCATCATGAGGGTTGAGGTTTCAACTTCTCGTTTTTTACATGAAAAAAATGACCATCCTTCTCTGTATATCGAGCAGGATGGTCATCGATCGTTACTTTCGCTTTTGGAACAGCGGCACTTTCGGTTCCGTGCCGGCACGGATTCGTTGCCAGTTCGAACGGTGCTTGATAATGATGAACAAGGCGAGCGGGACGATGACGATGAGCGGCAACCAGTCTTTGGCGATGATGCCATAGGCGACGACGGTCACGAGTCCGACGACAGAGGCGGCCATCGACGAGAGCGACACCATCTTTGAAATAAGCAACGTCACGATGAACGTGCCGACGACGACGACGAAAAACCATGGGAACGCAGCAAGCAGGATCCCCGCGCTCGTCGCCACCGATTTTCCGCCCTTGAATTTGGCGAAGATGGGATAAGAGTGGCCGATGATGGCCGGAATCCCGGCGAGGAGCAGACTCATTTCGCTCCCGAATAGGAGCGGCAATAAAGCCGCGACCAAGCCTTTCCCCATATCCCCTAGTAGGACGATCGTACCCGCTTTCTTCCCAAGCACGCGAAACGTGTTCGTCGTGCCCAAGTTCCCGCTCCCGTGCTCGCGGACATCGACTTTATAGCCGAGCTTACCGACGAGGAGGGCGAACGGGATTGAACCAAGTAGATAGCTGATGATGATAATGATGATTTCTGTCAAATAAGGCATCGCGATTCCCCTTAATTCATGGATTGCTCGAGATAGCGTTCAAACGGGACGTTCGTCTTATGAACGTTCGTCGCATGCTCCACCCCGATGTAGCGTAAGTGCCACGGTTCAAACATATAACCCGTCTCCGCCTCATAGGCGCGTTGATAGCGGACGATGAACCCATACGTATGGGCATTGTCGGCCAACCACTTGCCTTCTTTCGTCTGCTCAAGGCTCTGTGTCAATTGATACCCGACCGAGGCGCTCGAGACGTCGATGGCGAGTCCCGTCTGATGTTCTGAATGACCCGGCGGCGCCGAATACTTCATCGCTTGTTCTTTTCCGTCTTTGGCGACATAGGCGTTGAACAATTGCACTTGATAGTCGTATGAACGGAACGCGCTCGTCCCTTTCAAATCGATTCCGGCCGCTTTCGCACCGGCCATCAATTTTTCGATTGCCTGTGCCGCTTCTTTACGGAGCATTCTCCGCTCCCCGGACGCCGTGTCGACAAAATCGATATTCGCCGTCACGAGGTCGGTCGGTTTGTAACCGGCCGGCAAGGCGATTTGTTTATTGACGAGGATGAGCGTATCGAGTTTCACGTTCGCCGTCCCGTTTTGTTCGAGCGGCTGGCTCGGCGTTTGGACCGGTTCTTCTACAGGCGGTGCTTCCACAACAGGTACTTCTTCGGCCTCAGGTTCGTCTGCTGCCGGTTCTTCCGCAGGCTCGTCTTCTGCCGGGGGCTCGGCTTCAGGTGCCGGAGCTTCTGCAACCACTTCGTCTTCTGTATCCTTCGGCGTATCGGCCGGAGTTTCTGATTGTTGTTCGGTGTCGGCCGGTTTGTTCTCGGCTTCTTCCGTTTTGCTTTGGTCGCTTGTGGTACAGCCCACCAATGTGAGCGTCAAGGCGCAGCATACCATCAACAGAGATGGTTTTCGCATGCGATCTTCCCCTTTCTTTGTACAAAAAATACCGTCAAGATATGATACCATACTGACGGTACAAAAGAACCACTGTTATGTGACGGGACTCATGACACGCATATACATGTCATGCCATTCTGGAAACTCGCGGTCGAGACGGACCGGCTTGAAGTCGCCCTGTTTGACGACGACGTGGGTCGTCTTCGCCGAACCGACGAGATGTCCGTCTTGATCGGTCAACTCATAGCCATAGACGGTCCGGATTTTGGAATAGCTGTCGACCCATACCCGTACGTGGACCGTATCGCCGAACGTGACGCTCTTCTTATAGTCGACCGAGACGTTCGTCACCGGAGAGACGAAGCCCGCCTGTTCCATGTCTTTATATTCGACCCCGAGCTCGCGCAATAATTCAGTACGAGCGATTTCGAGATACACTAAATAGTTCGCATGATAGACGATGCCCATCATGTCGGTCTCTTGGTAGCGGACCGGAATCTGAATCATATGCATTAAATCGTCCTCGCTTTCAAGGTCATTATATTATAACTTGGTCTTAATATCTACTACTAAAATATGATTCAAGTCGTCAGTTTCAGCTTGTCCTTCAATCAAACGGTATGACTGTCTCGCAATGGCTTCATCAATCAACGACAGCGCCGTCCTCGCGTTTGGCCGGTCGATACCAGACAATCGCTCTTTAAGCGCTTGCTCCACCGTCTCGTCATACGTATAGCCAAATTTCTCGGCATACGTCTTGGCAATCTCGACGAGTTGGTCGGTCGAGTAATCCTCGAACTGGATGGTGCGCTTAATCCGACTACTCAGTCCAGGATTCGACTCGATCAATCGCCGCATCGGCGCCTCGTATCCCGCCATGACGACGACGAGGTTGTCCCCGTGCTTCGGCATCTCGTCGACGAGCGTATCGATTGCTTCACGACCGTAATCGTTTGGTCCGCCGTTCAAACTATAAGCCTCGTCAATCAACAACACTCCGCCGAGCGCATCGCGGATGGCCGCTTTCGTCTTCTGGGCGGTCTGGCCGACATAGCCACTGACGAGATCGGCCCGACTGACGACTTTCAAGTGTCCCCGTTTCAAATAACCGGTTTTCTTCAACAGTTGGGCATACAGGTGAGCGAACGTCGTCTTCCCTGTTCCGCTGTTGCCGACGAGTGCGGCATGAAGTTGGACCGGAGCCGTCTTCAATCCAAGTTCGCGGCGCCGTTTTTGAATCGTGACGAGCGCCTCGATTTCACGCAGTTGCCGTTTCGCCTCTTCCATCCCGACCAAGTCGTCGAGCGTCGGGACTGACGTGTCCTCGGTCGCATCCATCTCGAAATCGAGCTCCGTCAACAAGGCCATCTCGTCGAGCGGAGCATCGGCACCGAAGCGGGACCCTTTTTTGAACATGGCGTCGAGCAAAATGTTATGCACCGTGCGCGCGTTCCCGAACGTGGCGTCGACCCGTTCCCGGTCAATCCGCGCAATCAAGGCGCGCTTCGCCTCGACCGTCAGGACGTAATTGTTCTCCGCGGCCACTTTCTCGCCGATGGCGACGAGTTCGTCATCACTGTAGTTCGGCAACTCGTAATGGTTTGATTCCGGGAAACGCGAACGTAGTCCCGGATTGGCCAATAGAAAGTGACGCATCTCTTCCGGATAACCGGCGAGGATGACAACGAATTTTCCAGCGTACTCACCACTCGTCATCGCGGCGACGAGCGTATCGATGGCTGCCTGTCCATAGTCACTCCCGCTCGCATCCTGACGTTTGAGCGCATACGCCTCGTCGATGAACAGGACTCCGCCCTCGGCTTCTTTCACTTTGTTCATGACTTGCTCTTCCGTCTGTCCGACGAACGCGCCGACGAGACTCGACCGATCCGCTTCGACGACGTCGGGACGGGCGAGCAGACCGAGCTCAAAATATATCTCGGCCATGAGACGCGCGAGCGTCGTCTTACCGGTGCCTGGGTTTCCCGTGAACACGAGATGGAGCGAAGGTTGGTGTTTGGACGAGAAGCCTGCATTCTCCCGTTCTTTTTGGAACAAGAGGAAGCGGTACCACGCTTTGACACGTTGCTTCACGTCCGTGAGCCCGATCATCGCCTCGAGTGATTCAATCGCGCTCGACCGAACTTGTTCCGTCTGTTCCGGCAAATGTTCGACGATCATGGCGAGTCGCTGTTTGACGAGCCCGACCCGCTCACCGAAACGGTGGAACGCCTCACGGCTGAAGTAATTGCCTTGCATCGATGCCAAGAGCGAGGCCGTGTCATCTTCGAGTGCGGCCACTTCTTGCATCGTCTCGATGACGACAAGGAATAACCGCTCGAGCTGTCCTTTGAATTCCGAGTCCCGAAGGTCGGATTTGGCACGGTCAATCTCGTCGTGAAGCTGTTCAAGTTGCTCGAGCAGTTCCGACGTCTTCGCTTCGTATTCGGTTAAAATTTGGACTTTCATCGACGCGTAATCCGCCTCACGTAATTTCGGCCATTCGACGTGCAAATGTTGTTTATGACGTCGCAACACTTCGTATAATTGACTGACGCGGAGAGCTGGCGGTAATGCGTTGAGCGACTCCAATTCCTTGACCCAACGATGTAATAACGGGTCGATAGTCTGGCGCGCTTCGAACCGTTTCGTTGCGAGGAGCGTCAAGGTGCGAATCAACTCTTGACGGTGGCCGGTCGCGCGCGACCAATGGGCGTAAGACAATAGCGCCGCTTCCTCGATGCGTCCACCCGCTTCCCACGCCGTCAAGTCCGATTGCACTTGATCCAAGGTGATCTGTTTCATAGTATTCTCCTTTTTAGACGACAAAGGAGCCGACGTTTTAGTCTGCTCCTCGCCGGATTATCGTGATTCAAAAGAAGTCATCCGAATCGAATGGAACAACTTCCCGTTGTTTCGTGATTCGGCAGCGAGCAAGATTCGCTCGTTCGCGTCGACGTAATACGTGACCGCTTCTTCATTGTCGTCCTCACTGAATATCGATGGGTACTTTTCGACCCATTCTGCCGGGACAGCTTCAGGTGACTCTTTCTTGACGAACGCTTGCGCGGTCCGTCCGATGATATCGACATCACCTTCGCTCGAACCGAGCGTCCCATCGTCGAGCCATTTACGAATCTGTTCATTCGTCGCGCGCGACAAGAATGGGTGCGGAGCCACGGCACCGGAGCTCGTCTCTTGACTGTTTGTCTCCTCGCCGTCCGGGTTGAACTCACGATAAACGGTTCCGTCCCACTCGGCCCGGGCACCAACGTTAGGGCCCTCCACGACCTCGGACACGAAGTGACCGTCCTCATCGTATGTCACTTCATATTCACGAACTTCCAACGTCTCGCCGTTTTCCGGCAATTTTTTCTCTTCATAGCCGATTACGACGGATGTATAAAACGGTTCGGCCCGGTTGACGCGGCCCTCGTCGTCTTTCAAGTTCATGATCGAGTAAAAGTTATAGGCGAGCAGGGCGCCGACAATGAGGATTCCCGCAAAAATCACCCAACTCAATCGCTTTTTAACATGTTGTTTCATAGAATGCCCTCCCAATCTTCTTCACTTACTATCCTACACTAGCGAGAGGGTCCTGCAAAACATTTACAACCAAAAAAGGGCCTCAACCGAGACCCTTTCCTTTTATCCGAGCTTATCTTCTTCTTCCTGCTTATACGCTTCAATATACTTGTCCCGTTCGTCTGGTTCATCAGACAAATCTTTGAACAAGGCGACAATCATCAAAATTAACACGAAGATGAACGGGAAAGCGACCAGGATGGCGACCGCTTGTAGCGCTCCAAGTCCACCGACGTATAAGAGCACGGCGGCAATCGATGACTGAATGAGACCCCAGATGAGCTTGATCCGCATCGGCGGCACGAGTTTTCCATTCGTCGACAACATGCCGAGCACGTATGTCGCCGAGTCCGCTGACGTGATGAAGAAGACAGAGACTAAGAAAATGGCGACGACACTAAGGATCGTGCCAAACCCACCAAACGTCTCGAACAAGGCGAACAGACCGACTTCCGTGCCAATCTCGTTAACCGTTGCAATCAAGTTTGCCCCACCGTTCAAATCAGCCCAGATGGCCGCACCGCCAAATACGGAGAACCAGAGCAGACCGAACGAGGTCGGCACGAGTAGAATCCCGATGATGAATTCACGAATCGTACGTCCTTTCGAGACACGAGCGATGAACGTCCCGACGAACGGTGACCATGAAATCCACCAAGCCCAATAGAAAATCGTCCATCCGTTGATCCATTCGCGTTCCACCGGCTCAAACGCTGCCGTCCGGAAACTCATCGACGGTAACTGTTGCAAATATGTCCCGATCGTCTGCGTGAACAAATCGAGGATGAATGCACTCGGTCCGACCATGAGCGTTGCGATCAAGAGGACGATGGCGAGAAAGATGTTCGTATTACTTAAAATACGAATCCCTTTCTCGACTCCCGTCGATGCACTGATCATATAGAGTACCGTTACGACGGCGATGATAATCAATTGGGTCGAGAACGCGTTTGGTACGTTCGGAATCAAGAAGTGAATCCCGCCGGCAATTTGCTGGGCCCCGAAGCCGAGCGAAGTCGCCACACCGAACGCGGTCGCGATGATGGCCAACACATCGACCGTCCGTTTGACCGGTATTTCGTAGCGGTCTTTGACGAGTGAGCCGATGGTCTCCCCGATCGTCGCCGGACGCCCTTTCCGGAACGTTGAGTAAGCAATGGCGAGCGCGATCATCGCGTAAATCGCCCATGGGTGCAAGCCCCAGTGGAAAAACGAATATTGCATCGCCGTTCGGGCATCGCCCTCAGGTGTGCCCGAATCGAATGGCGGCGCGTGAAAATGTGACAGCGGTTCGGCTGCCCCCCAGAAGACGAGTCCGATCCCCATCCCGGCACTGAACAACATGGCGAACCATGACAGATACCCGAATTCCGGACGATCCGTATCTTTCCCGAGTCGAATTGACCCGAACCTCGAGAAGATTAAAAAGATGGCGACGAGTAGAATTCCGGTCGCACTGAGTAAATAAAACCAGCCAAAGCCGTTCGAGAGCCAGCCCTGCAGTTTCGTCGTCACGTTCAAGAGACTGCCGTTACCGAGGACGCTCTCTGGGATGACACCCCAGATCGTGAATAAGACCGTAATGATGGCTGAAACGAGAAAAACGGTCGTCACTTGGCTTTTCCTTTCCATAATCTCACTCCTATTCAATTTTCTTATTTTCATATACGTTTTCCACCGTAACATAGTTTGTAAACCAGACTCAACCCCGCGACGTGCTCGGACGACCATGTCAAAAAAAGTGACGATGGCGTGTCGTCACTCTGGCGGTTTCGGTTCCAAGGACACGATTAACGTCTCGTCAACGACGTAATAGGGCCGTTTCGGCAGTACTTTCAAGTAGCCGCCTTCACGTAATCGAGTCAAATCCAATTGCAGTGTCTGTTGAAATTTTCGAAACGGTATTTTTTTTTCTTGTTCAAAGTATAAATCGAGCGCCCGTTGTACTTGATCCATCTCATAGACCAATTCCCGTTCGTCCTCAGGGACGATATGAAACGTCTCTTTTGACATATAGAACCGCTGTCTCGGTTTACCGGGCAAGTGTTTTTTCAGTCGAGCCAAATCGATTTCTTGCGTTTCGTCGAGCAAGACCGTGCGATTGACGCCTTTCGGTAACGTCTGTTCATATTCATGGATGGCTTCTCGCAACTGCGGAAGCGTGAGGTCGAACTCTTCCTCCGGCACTTCCTCTTTTTGCGTCAGCCGTTGCCACCAGTTTTTACCTGATTTCGTCTGTCGTTCCATACACTCCCCCCTCTCCCCATTCTCTTCCCGATATGAGTCATCCTCTCACCTTTTATTCGCATATTCACAAAAAAAACCTTCCTTTTTGCAAAGGAAGGCTATGTTGCTTATTTCAATTTGTTGCGGAGAACCATCTGCAAGATGCCACCGTGACGGTAATAATCGATCTCGACTTCTGAATCGAAGCGCGCGATGACTTTGAACTCGGTCACTGTGCCGTTCTCGTGTGTTGCTTTGACGTTCAGGATATCACGTGGGCGGACTGACTCGTCGACTTGGATGTCGATTGCTTCTTCGCCTGTGAGTCCGAGTGAGTCAGCTGACTCCCCGTCCATGAACTGAAGTGGCAATACGCCCATCATGACGAGGTTCGAGCGGTGAATCCGTTCGAAGCTTTGCGCGATGACAGCACGGATGCCGAGTAAATTCGTCCCTTTGGCTGCCCAGTCACGTGACGAGCCCATACCGTAGTCGTTTCCAGCGAAGACGACAAGGCCTGTGCCTTGCTCTTTGTACTTCATGGCTGCATCGTACATCGGCATGATTTCGCCAGTCGGCCAGTACGTCGTGAAGCCGCCTTCAGTGCCAGGTGCGACTTGGTTACGGATACGGATGTTCGCGAACGTACCGCGCATCATGACTTCGTGGTTCCCGCGGCGTGAGCCATACGAGTTGAAGTCGAGCGGTGCGACACCTTTCGATTGAAGGTATTGGCCGGCTGGTGTCGTTTTCGAGAATGCTCCAGCTGGTGAGATGTGATCGGTCGTGACCGAATCAGCAAACTTCCCGATGACGCGGAGTCCGTTCAACGCATGTACTTCTCCCGCTTCTGGCTCGAGGTTTTCGAAGAACGGTGGGTTTTGGATATACGTCGAATCGTCCGAGAAGTCATACAAGTTGCCTTCTGGCACGTCGAGGGCATTCCAACGCTCATTCCCTGTGAACACCGTGTCGTACTCTTTCCGGAACGCTTCTGGTGAGACGACATCTTGAACGACCATCTTAATTTCATCGTTTGATGGCCAGATGTCTTTGAAGAAGACCTCGTTGCCATCTTTGTCCGTTCCGAACGACTCGTTCATGATGTCGAAGTTGACTGATCCGGCGAGTGCGTAAGCGACGACGAGTGGCGGTGACGCCAAGAAGTTCGCTTTGACGAGCGGATGGACTCGGCCTTCGAAGTTACGGTTCCCCGAGAGGACCGATGAGACGAGCAAATCGTTCGATGTGATCGCTTCTTCGACTTCGCGGTCGAGTGGACCCGAGTTTCCGATACATGTCGTACATCCGTACCCAACGGTGTTGAAACCGAGTTGGTCGAGGTATGGCGTGAGACCGGCTTTGTCGAGGTAGTCGGTAACGACTTTCGAGCCCGGTGCGAGCGACGTCTTCACGAATTTTGGAACCGTGAGACCGCGTTCGACAGCTTTCTTCGCGACGAGACCTGCTCCGACCATGACATATGGGTTTGATGTGTTCGTACAGCTTGTGATTGCTGCGATCGCCACGTCACCCGTGCGCATGTCGACAGAGCCGTCTGCATAGTTGATAGCTGCTTTCTTCTCAAGCTCGGATTTTTCAAGACCGAAGCCGCTGTGTCCGGCTGGTGCCGTCACGCTATCGACGAACGCTGTCTGAAGGTCTGATAAGTTGATTCGGTCTTGTGGACGTTTCGGTCCAGCAAGCGACGGTTGTACTTTCGACAAGTCGAGCGTGAGCGTCTTCGTGAACGACGGGTCCGCTTGATCTGGTGTGTAGAACAAGTCATTCGCTTTCGAGTAGGCTTCGACGAGGTCGATCAATTCTTCTGGGCGACCTGTCGTGCGCATATAGTTGAGCGTCTCTGTATCGACTGGGAAGAAGCCACAAGTCGCACCATACTCAGGCGCCATGTTGGCAATCGTTGCCCGGTCTGAGAGCGGCATCGTGTGAAGCGATGGACCGAAGAACTCGACGAACTTGCCGACGACTTTCTCGTTACGGAGCATTTCTGTGACGACGAGCGCGACGTCTGTCGCCGTGACACCCGGATTGACTTCACCGATGATTTTGACGCCGACGACGTCTGGTACCGGGAAATAAGACGGTTGTCCGAGCATGCTCGCCTCGGCTTCGATTCCACCGACACCCCAACCGAGGACGCCGAGACCGTTGATCATCGTCGTGTGCGAGTCCGTTCCGACGAGCGAGTCTGGATAGGCGACATTGCCCGTTCCGTCATTCTTCTCGAGGACGACCGACGCCAAGTACTCCAAGTTGACTTGGTGAACGATTCCTGTCGCAGGCGGAACGGCGCGATAGTTGTCGAACGCCGTCTGGGCCCAACGCAAGAACTTGTAGCGCTCTTCGTTACGCTCGAACTCGATGTCCATGTTTTTCATGAGTGCGCCGGCAAAACCGTACGCATCGACTTGGACCGAGTGGTCGACGACGAGGTCAACCGGGATTTCAGGATTGACTTTGTTCGGGTCTCCACCAAGGTCAGCCATCGCCTTGCGAAGTGAGGCGAGGTCAACGACCGTCGGTACACCCGTAAAGTCCTGAAGGACGACACGAGCCGGTTTGAACGGAACATCGATGTCTTTCGAAACTTCGGCAGTACCCCATTTAGCCAAGTTCTCGACATGTTCTTTCGTGATGGCACGGCCATCCTGTTGACGAAGCACAGATTCGAGCAATACGCGAATCGAGTACGGAAGTCGACTAAGTTCCGTCACCCCTTCTTCTTCAAGCTTTTTAAGCCGGTAATAATCGTACGCTTGTCCATTGACCTCGAACTGCGTCCGAGATTTGAAAGCGTCTAATACGTTCGTCTGTTCCATACGATATCCCCCTTTTTGAAAGCGGCGATGCCGGCACGTGCCGTAATCGCTTACTTATCACATGTTTATCATAATACAACTATAGCGTGACGTAAAATACATTCCGTCACAAATTAGTCATAAGTAAAACTTATCAATAGCGTCGGACTCACTGAAACAAGAAAAGACGGCCCTTGGACAAGAGCCGTCTTCAATCATTATTCTGCGCCAATCTCGACGTTGACGTCGAGGGCGTCGACGAGCGTGAGCTCATCTTCATACCGTTCTTTGAAGCGATCGAACGTGAACTCGTTGGCGAACAAGAACACAGGACGCTCCCAACGATCCGTCACGAGCATGTTGCGTGAGTCCTGGAAGGGCTTGAGCGCCTTCAATTCCTTGTCCTTCACCCAACGTGCGACGCTGTACGAGACCGGCTCCATACGGATGTCGACGCCGTATTCGTTGTTCAAGCGATACTCGAACACTTCGAATTGGAGTTGACCGACCGCACCGAGATAAATCTCGTTGTATTCGTTGCGATACACTTGAATTGCTCCCTCTTGGGCGAGCTGCTCCACACCTTTGTGGAAATGCTTCGACTTGAGCGAGTTGATTGGCGAGACGCGCATGAACAGTTCAGGCGGGAACGTCGGCAACGCCTCAAACGCGATTTTCTGTTTCGACGTCGTGATCGTGTCGCCGATTTGGTATGTCCCCGAATCGTAAATCCCGATCACGTCTCCAGCGAACGCCTGATCGACCGTTTCCCGGTCGTTGGCCATGAGCTGCGTCGATTGACTCAATTTGATTTTCTTCCCTGTCCGCGTGAGTGTGACGTCCATGCCGCGCTCGAACACGCCCGAACAGATGCGGACGAAGGCGATGCGGTCACGGTGGGCCGGGTTCATGTTCGCTTGAATCTTGAAGACGAAGCCGCTGAAGTCTTCTGACGTCGGGTCGATTGGACCGACATTCGACTTACGGGCCTCAGGGGCCGGTGACATGGCGAGATAGTGGTTCAAGAACGATGTCACGCCGAAGTCGACGAGGGCCGTCCCGAAAAAGACCGGAGTCAATTTCCCGTGCTGAATCGCATCGACTTCGATTTCATTGCCGGCACCGTCGAGAAGATCGATTTCATCTCGAAGGTTCGTCAAGTTCTCTTCCGTCAAATAATCGGCGAGAATCGGGTCATTGACGCCGTCCTCGTTCAACGTGAGCGTCCCTTTCTCACCCCGGAACAAGTGGACTTCGTTCTTCAGGCGGTCGTACACCCCTTCGAACTGCATCCCGCTCCCAATCGGCCACGTGACGGCGACCGAAGGCATGCCGAGCACTTCTTCGAGCTCTTCCATGAGTTCGAGCGGATCTTTCGCTTGGCGGTCCAATTTGTTCATGAACGTGAAGATTGGAATCCCCCGCATCCGACAGACTTGGAACAATTTCTTCGTCTGCGTCTCAATCCCTTTGGCCGCATCGATGACCATGACGGCGCTATCGACCGACGTCAACACACGGTACGTGTCTTCCCCGAAATCGTTGTGTCCGGGCGTGTCCATGATTGAGACGACCTTATCTTGATAGACGAACTGCATGACCGATGACGTGACCGAGATTCCACGTTGTTTCTCGATCTCCATCCAGTCAGATTTGGCGTGTTTAGAGTTTTTACGGGCTTTGACCGTCCCCGCTTCACGGATGGCTCCCCCGTGAAGGAGCAATTTCTCGGTGAGCGTCGTCTTACCGGCATCCGGGTGCGAGATGATGCCGAAAATACGCCGCTTCTCAACTTCTTGTTTTAATTGGTTCATGTATGGCTCTTTCCTTTCTGAACATTACGATTTACACTGGCTCTTGCTCATTGCAACGCTATCTATTCTAACGAAGCCCGCGCGTTTCGTCCATCTTTATAGTAAGGAACGGATAGCTGTAGCTTTTGTATCGCGCCCCTTTTTTGTATACTTAGCTTGAATGATCGTGAAATGACAGAACGGGGGAAAGACGATGCCAGAAAACTTGGTGATGTATTTCATTGTCTTCTGGGGATTCGTGATGATCGGGTTGATGTCGATCGGCGGCTACTTCATGTTCCGCAAATTTTTAAAACGAATGCCGAAAGAAGACGGGCGCTCACTCCTCGACATCGAGGATGATTACATCGACAAGACACGCCACTTATGGACACCGGAGACGCGTACATTGCTTGATCGTCTCGTCACACCGGTACCGGAGCTGTTCCGCGACGTCGCCATCCGAAAGATTGCGGGCAAAATCGGACAGTTCGCTCTCGAGACGCGGGCCCGTGAAATGACGACTGAGCTCGTCGTCAAAGGCTATATCGCCGCGACACCGAAACGGGACCATAAATTTTTAAAAAAGGCGCTTGAAGAAGAACAAATCGACTGGAAAATGTATCAACATTATTTCCAACAATGATGAAACGAGATGCCGGCCTTGGGCTTGGCATCTTTTTTTGTCTTCACCAGTTCAACTAAGTTATACGAAACGGAAATTGTGCCATACGAATACTAAGTCCAAAGTACCTTTTTTGGACGGATTAATTATTCTTAAATACCGTTCATAATATAGACAATATTAAAAACGATTACAATAAAGTGGTATGACCAATATTAGTATAACATGCATGGGTTTTAGCAATAAAAATGGATAGCTTTTCCTTTATTTACATTTCTATAATGTACGTATCTTGATTCCAAAAGGAGGTTTTCCGATGCATGATGTCACGCACGTCACGCGAACTGACAGCACTCGCTCCGCCGAAACAATCGTCGAGAGCCCTTCATTCCACAAGTTGATGCAAGAAAAGAACCGGTTCATTGTTCCATCCATCATCTTCTCACTCATCTTTTATTTTACGTTACCAATCTCCACGAGCTACTTCACGTTCTTGAACATCGCTGTCGCCGGTGAGATCACTTGGGCCTGGGTGCTCGCCTTCGCCCAATTCTTCATGACCTGGACGTTTTGTGTCATGTATAGCCGCCGGGCCCGCCGCTTCGACGAGCTCGTCGCAGCCATCAAACAAGAGGAGGAGGGACGATGAACTGGACAGCTATTCTTCTATTCGTCGCGATTGTTGGACTCACGCTCGTCATCACATTTTTCGCCGCCCAAAAGACAAAGACCGCAAGCGACTTTTATACGGCCGACGGTGGTTTGACCGGATTCCAAAATGGTCTGGCCATCGCCGGTGATTATATGTCGGCCGCTTCATTCCTCGGGATTGCCGGGATGATTGCCCTCGCCGGGTTCGATGGGTTCTTTTACTCGATTGGTTTCCTCGTTGCCTACCTCGTCGTCCTATATTTGGTCGCCGAGCCGCTCCGTAACCTTGGAAAGTATACGATGGCCGATATGATTGCGGCACGCTTCAACAAGCCGCGCGTGCGAGGGGTTGCCGCCATGAATGCTATCGTCATCTCCATCTTTTATATGATCGCCCAACTCGTCGGCGCCGGGGCACTCATCGAGCTCTTGCTCGGCATCCCATACACGACGAGCGTCATCGTCGTCGGAATCTTAATGACCGTCTATGTCGTTTTCGGGGGGATGACCGCGACATCATGGGTACAGATCACAAAAGCCGTCTTGTTGATGATCGGGACCGCCATCATTTCATTCCTCGTGTTCGCCCGCTTTGACTTCTCCGTCTTCACCATGTTTTCCGAGGTCAGTAAGGCGACACCGCTCGGGGAGAGCTTCTTGAACCCTGGCAACAAGTTCAAGCTCCCGCTCGATACGATTTCACTCAATTTGGCACTCGTCCTTGGGACGGCCGGTCTACCGCACATTCTCATCCGCTTCTTCACGGTCAAGGATGCACCGACGGCACGACAATCCGTCGTCTATGCGACATGGGTCATCGGTGCGTTCTACATACTGACGATCTTCCTCGGATTTGGGGCCGCCGCGTTCGTCGGATCGGACGCCATCGTCGCCGCCAACCCGGCCGGGAACATGGCCGCGCCTCTCCTCGCCCAAGTGCTCGGCGGTGACTTATTGTTCGCTTTCGTGGCCGCCATCGCCTTCGCCACGATTCTTGCCGTCGTCGCAGGACTCGTCTTATCGGCGGCCTCGGCGTTCGCCCACGACTTTTATGGTCATTTCATCCGGAAGGGCGAAGCGACCGAAAAAGAACAAGTCACAGCGGCCCGGATCGCTTCAATCGCGGTCGCACTCGTCTCGATGGGACTCGCCTTCTTCGCCCAATCGATGAACGTCGCATTTCTCGTCTCTCTCGCATTCGCTGTCGCTGCCAGCGCGAACTTGCCGGTCATTTTGTTCACGATTTATTGGAGACGGTTCAATACGGACGGAGCCGTGTTCGGCATGGTCGTCGGATTATTCTCGTCGCTTTTCCTCGTCGCCATCAGCCCGAACGTGTGGGCACCGGATGGCTCGGCAATCTTTATCGGTGAGGCGTTATTCCCGCTCACGAACCCGGGAATCGTCTCGATCCCGCTCGGCTTCCTGGCCGCCATCGTCGGGACGTACGTGACGAAGTCGGACGAAGTCGCCGGAAACTTCGAACGCATCCTCGTCAAAGCGAACACCGGGATCGATGCCGAGACGGAAGCTGCCATGACGAAAAAATCTTCATAATCGACAAAACGGCGTCCCTCGCGAGGGACGCCGTTCATGTTGAAGCGATTTGTTTATATTTTTGGTACATGGCGATGCGCCATGGGACGATCATGCCCCAGGCAATCAAATAGAACAGTCCGCCCGTCGCGAAAATATTGACTTCGTCTCCGAGAAACGCCTTCATGACCGTCCGAATCGCCAATAAGACGAAGACGACGATAAAGAACGCTTTCGAGCGGGATAAGTACACCTCACCATCACGTTTCTCGAAGTTCGATGTCTTGATGAGAAATACGCTGAAAATCAATCCGACGATTAAAGCTTCTCCGACCTCGAGCCAAGTCAATCGAAACGCCGGGACGAGAAATTGCAACATCCCGGTCGACATCGCCAAGGGCGGAATCAAGATCTTTTTAGCATTCGTCGGACGTGCTGATGCTTTGACGCGAACGAAGCTCGCAATCAGGCCCATCATTAGTGCGACGAGGGTCGATCCCCAAAATATCGACATTCGGTCAACCCCTTTTAAAATCCGGTGAATCCTACTAATTCGCTCATCCAAGCAGCGAAGCGATTCATGCCATCAAAATATAATACGACGCCGAAGGCCATCATCAAATAACCTCCGAATTTTGCCACCTTGGCACTGTTGCGCGCCAAGTATTTGATTTTCCCGACAAATCTCGCCATGATGAGGAATGGGATGGCGAAGCCGATGACGTACGCCAACATATAGCCCATCCCTTGACTCGGGTTCGAGGCCGCGAGCGCGATGACACCGGCAAGAATCGGTCCGGTACACGGGGTCCATCCCGCCGCGAATCCAATTCCAATCAATGCCGTTCCAAAGTAGCCGCTTTTACGCTCCCCTAAAGCGAGCTTTTTCTCGCGCATCATGAAACTAGGTTGCCAAAGTCCCGCCAAAAAGACGCCGAATACGAAGATGAGGATGGCACCGAACATGCGCAAACTATCCTTATATTGAATGAACACGTCGGCAATGAGCGAGGTCGACAGACCGAGCACGAGGAAGACGATCGAGAAACCAATCAAGAATGAGAACGTGTGAAACCAGGCCGTGCGTTGTCGCAGTCCCTCGCTCTTTAAATCAGAGACTGAGACCCCAGTGATATACGATAAAAAGACTGGATACAACGGTAGCGTGCACGGCGATAAAAATGATAAGACGCCCGCCCCAAATGCGAGCCAAAGTGTGACTTCCATGCGATCTTCCACCTTTCAGCCCCATTATAGCGAAAACCTTTTCAAAATGCTCGCATCTTTTTCCGAGCACCTTACATGATTGAATTTGTAATCTTTGAAATGGAAATGAAACTTGTAAACGGTAGTGTTAGATGCTAAGATTTGGATATTCTTATTAGTCAGTATCGATCTTACAACGATGGGGGAAACACCGTGGCGGTCATCACAGCTGAAAACTTACATTATGCCATTGAACAGAAACGCGATGAACTGTATGAAATCGCCTCGCAGCACAGTTGGACGTCTCCAGAAGTGATTCATGTCAGCCAAGAATTGGACAAGCTGATTACACGTCACGTCCTAGCCATACACGCTTCAGACCACATAAATTAATCGAACCAAACGGCCCGTCCTTCCTTGAAGTGGCGGGCTTTTTCCATGGAAAAAAGACACCTTGACGGTGTCTTTTTTGTAATTTATGACATCAGACGTTGGCCAGATTGAAGTTCGTACATCTTTTTGTACAGCCCATCCTGTTTTAAAAGCGCCTGATGGTTACCTCGTTCGACGATCTCACCCCGATGAAGGACGAGAATCAAGTCGGCATCTTGAATCGTCGACAGACGGTGAGCGATGGCAATCGTCGTCCGTCCCCGTCTCATCCGATCGAGGGCGAGCTGGACACGCTCCTCGGTCTCGGTGTCAATCGAACTCGTCGCCTCATCTAAAATCAAAATCTTCGGGTCACGGGCGACCGTCCGGGCGAAGGCGAGCAGTTGCCGTTCCCCGCTCGAGAATGTCGCGCCGCGCTCACCGACCGTATGTCCGTAACCGGCCTCAAGCTTCTCGACGAACGTATGAGCTTGCACGAACTCGGCCGCTTCCCGGACTTTGTCCGAGTCGATCGTCGGATTGAACAGTTTCAAGTTATCCTCGATCGTCCCTGTGAACAAAAATGGATCTTGGAGCACAAGCCCGACTTTGGCTCGGAGCTCGGCTTCCTCGAACTGCTCGATCGGATACCCGTCGATCGTGATTTGGCCTGATTGATACGGATAGAACCGGGTCAACAGGTTGATGATTGAACTCTTTCCGCTACCCGTGTGACCGACGAGGGCGACCGTTTCGCCTGGTTTGGCGACGAATGATATCTGTTTCAATACATCGACTTCCCCATCGTAGCTGAACGTGACGTTCTCGAACCGGACTTCCCCGGAGCCGATTTCGGCAGGACCGGCAAGACTCTTTCCTGGAGCCGGTTCATCCGTGTCCAAGATTTTGAAGACACGGTCCGCCGAGACGACCGCCTGTTGAAACTCGCTCAAGCGTTGCATGATGTCGAGCACCGGACGGAAGATGCGCTCGATGTAGCTGATGAAGGCATAGACGACCCCGACCTGCACTTGCTCGGTCGTTGACAAGACGCCGTAATAGCCGAGCAGCCCGATGATGGAGAAGGCGAGCAACAATTCGATAATCGGTCGCAACAACATACTGTCGAGCTTCAAGTTCCGATAACGTGCTTCTTGGTGGGCCTCGTTCGTCTCTTCGAATTGGCGGACAAGCCGCTCTTCTTGACGAAACTGTTGAACGATTCCCATCCCGTTAATCGACTCATTCAACTGTCCGTTCAATTGTGACAGCAGATCACGCACTTGCGCGAAGTACTTCGTCGAGTAGCGACGATACACCCAGATGATGAGCCAGAACAACGGCACGAGCACGAGCCCCATCGTTGCGAGCGTCGGTTCGAGGATGTAAAGGAACACGTATGTCCCGAGCAGCTGCACGGCCGATTGGACGAACGTGCTCATCACTCCGACGTACAGCTCCTTGACCGCCTCGGTGTCGTTCGTAATCCGCGAGACGAGTACGCCTGCTGGCGTCCGGTCGAAATAGGCGAGCCGCATGCCCATGACGTGACGGAAAATATCCATCCGAATGTTTTGAACGATTTTTAAGGCGATTTTTTGGAATGAAATCGACTGTAAATAGTCGAAGATGATCGCCGACACATGCAAGACCAAATAAACGACGAGCAATGTGACGACCCAGTTCGTCGGATAGACGCCTGGCGTCACGAACTCATCAATAAAGACCTTGATTAAAAACGGTCCCGCGAGCTTTGCACCGGTGGCGAGCAACAAAAAGACGAAAGCGAGACTGAGTGGGCGTGAGTAACGATTCGTATACGCCAATAGACGTTTGATGACCGCCCATTCCTGAACGTCATGCTTCATGGTGGCCACCCCCTTCTACGATTGCTTCGAGCTGTTGACGATCATACGTATCTTTGTACCATCCCGGTTCGCGAATCAAGTCCTGATGCCGGCCTCGTTGGATGATACGACCGTCTTCGAGAACGAGAATCTCGTCGGCGTGCTCGACCGCAGACAGTCGGTGCGCGACAATCAACCGAGATTGATCGGGATTCCCGGCCCGGAAATGCTCGATGATCGCTTCTTCCGTCTTCGCATCGACGGCGGAGAGAGCATCGTCTAGAATCAATACGTCTGCCTCGATCATGAGGGCACGTGCAATCGAGATGCGTTGTTTTTGGCCGCCCGATAGCGTCACGCCCCGTTCGCCTACAAGCGTGGCATAACCTTCTGGTAACCGCATGATGTCATCATGCACTTCGGCGATTTTAGCTGCTTCCATAATCTCGTCAAGTTTTGCTTCCGGTTTACCGAACGCGATATTGTTTGCAATCGAGTCGCTGAACAAGAAGTGGTCTTGCGGGACGACGGCGACCTTGTCGAGCAGAAGTGACTTTTTCACCTGTCGGATATTGATGCCCCCGATTTTAATCGTGCCGTCATGGACGTCATACTCCCGCGTCAATAACCGAACGATTGTCGTTTTACCGGAGCCTGTCCGTCCGACAATTCCGAGCGTGCGACCGCGTTCGATTCGGAACGACACGTCTTGTAAGACGGGTGTCTCGTCATAGCGGAAGGCATGAATGTCCGCCTCAATCTCCGAATAGGCAAGTTTCGTCGCCGCCATCGGGTCATCTTGAATCTCAGGTTTGACGGCGAGCATTCGCTCGATTCGGTCATAAGACGCACGACCGCGTTCGACGATATTGAACAGCCAGCCGAACGCAAGCATCGGCCAAGTGAGCAAACTGAGATACGCCGTGAAACTGACGATTTGACCGATTGTCAGCTCGCCTTGTTCAATCAAATAGGCACCATAGCCAATCGATAGGATATACGAGAGGCCGACGATTCCGAAGATGGTCGGGTCGTATAGTGCATCGATTTTGGCGACGCGGACGTTCTTCGCCATGACCTCGTCGGATAACTTCTCGAACGAGTCGACGTCGCGGCCGACTTCCCCGGCCGATTTCAATACCCGGACACCGCTGACGCTCTCTTGGACTTTGTCATTCAGTTCGGAGAACGCCGCCTGAGCGACCCCGAACCGATTATGTAATAGTTTGCCGTATCGTGTCGTTAACGCGACCATGATTGGCAGCGGCAACAGCGCTACGACCGTCAACTTCCAACTAATCGTCGTCACCATCGTGATGATGACGAACGTCCCCATGGTAATGCTGTCGACGAGCGTCAAAATCCCCGCACCCGCCGTCGTCGAGACGGCTTGGACATCGTTCGTCGCATGGGCCATCAAATCCCCGACCCGCGACTTCTTATAAAAACGTTGATCTAAATCGGTGAAATGGCGATAGAGCTGACTCCGCAACATCCGACCGAGCCGAATTGAAGCCCCAAAGATGAAGTACCGCCAGAAGAAGCGGGCCACATAGTTTCCGATGCCGACGGCCGCGAGCCCGCCGAGCAACATCCACAATAAATCTGTTTCGAGCGATTCTCGGTTGATCTCATCGACGATTCGGCCGATGATGCGTGGCGGCACGAGTTCGAGCGCCGCAACGAACATGAGTAGGACGATACCGAGCGCATACGTCCGCCATTCGAGCTTGAAGAACCAAGCCAATTGTTTGAATACACGAATCTGAAACACCCCCTATGTTGTCTTGAATTCAGACTATTCTTTTAGATTAGCGAAAGTTTGTTCGATTGTCTAACAAAAAATGGATACAAAAAGCACTTTGCGGGCGCAAAGTGCTTCGGTCGATCCAGTTTATTTCTTTTCGTTCTTCATTTGAACGTTCATGGCGCGCATCACTTGGTTGACTTTCTTCTGTGACGGCTTTTGACCCATTTGCATCATCAATGTACGAATCATATCTTCGTTGATCGGTGGGTTCTGTTCGAGGTAGTTCATCATGTATTTACGAGCGATAAAGAAACCGATCGCAATACCCCCGATTAGTGCTGCCACGATCAGAAGAATCCAGAATAATGTACTCAAGGCTTAACCTCCTCTACCATATGAAACATCGTTTTTTACTATACACTATATTACGCTAATTCGCTAGTCGTCTGTAAAAAAAGTGGTGACCCAAAACTCCGGGCCACCACTGATAGTAAGCGATTAAAGTGATTTGACAGCAGCGACGACGTTGTCGACCGACATGCCATATTCTTTCATGAGGAGATCCCCAGGGGCAGAGGCACCGAACTTGTCGATTCCGAGTACTTTACCGCCGAATCCGACGTATTTGTACCAGCCGAGTGTCGCGCCCGCTTCAAGCGAGACACGCTTCGTGATTGACGAAGGAAGGACCGATTCTTTGTATTCTGCTGACTGTGCTTCGAACAATTCCCACGAAGGCATCGAGACGACAGCCGCGTTCACGCCGTCAGCCGCGAGTGCTTCGCGAGCTTCGACGAGGACGTGTACTTCAGAACCTGTACCGAGAAGGAGGACGTCCGCCTCGCTCGAGTTACCGGCGACGACGTAGCCACCTTTAGCCGCTTCTTCAATCGACGTGCCTTCGAGTTCTGGCAACGCTTGACGCGTCAAGACGAGAAGTGATGGTGATGATTTCGTTGTGATTGCTTGCTTCCAAGCCGCAATCGTCTCTTTTCCGTCAGCCGGACGGAGAACAGACAAGTTTGGCATCGCACGGAAGCTCATCAAGTGCTCGACCGGTTCGTGTGTCGGGCCGTCTTCGCCGACCGCGATTGAATCGTGTGTCAAGACGAACGTCGATGGGATTCCCATGAGGGCCGCGAGTCGTACCGCTGGACGCAAATAGTCTGAGAAGACGAAGAATGTCGCGCCGTAAGGAAGGACACCACCGTGGAGTGCCATACCGTTGACGGCAGCTGCCATTGCGAATTCACGGACGCCGAACCAGATGTTGCGGCCTGCTGGATCTTCATCGAAGTCTGCAGCACCTTTAATCATCGTGTTGTTCGAGCCTGCGAGGTCAGCCGAACCACCGAAGAGTGTCGGCACCGCTTTAGCGATTGCGTTCAATACTTCACCGCTCGTTTGACGTGTCGCTTTCTTCGAACCGATTTCGAACGTCGGCAACTCGCTGTCCCAACCTTCTGGGAGCTCATTGTTCACTGCACGCTCGAACTGTGCACCGAGTTCAGGGTGTGACGACTTGTAAGCCGCGACGAGTTCGTTCCAGTCCGCTTCCGCTTTGGCACCTGGCTCAACGACTTTCTCGTTGAACAAGTCGTACACTTCGGTCGGTACGTAGAAGTTTTCGCCTTCCCACTTATAGAACTGCTTCGTGAGTTCGATTTCAGCTTCGCCGAGCGGCGCGCCGTGTGAGGCCGATTTCCCTGACTTGTTCGGTGAACCGAAACCGATGACCGTCTTCACTTCGATGAGGGTCGGTTTCGACGTTTCCGCCTTCGCTTCGTCGATTGCTTTCGCGATTGTATCGATGTCCGTGCCATCTTCAACGCGAATCACTTGCCAGCCGTAAGCGTTGAAACGATCTTCGACGCTTTCTGAGAACGACTTGTGAAGGTCGCCATCGAGTGAGATGTCGTTTGAATCATAAAGGACGACGAGCTTTCCGAGTTTCAAGTGACCAGCGAGTGAGGCAGCTTCTGCCGACACGCCTTCCATCAAGTCACCGTCTCCGCAAATCCCGTATGTGAAGTGGTCAACCACTTTGAACTCATCACGGTTGTAAGTCGCTTCCAAATGTTTTTCAGCCATCGCCATACCGACTGCCATGGCAATCCCTTGGCCGAGCGGTCCAGTCGTCGCGTCGACACCAGCCGTGTGACGGTACTCTGGGTGTCCAGGCGTCTTCGAATCCATTTGACGGAACGATTTGAGATCGTCGAGTGAAAGGTCGTAACCAGATAAGTGAAGAAGCGAGTACAAGAGCATCGAACCGTGTCCCGCTGAAAGAACGAACCGATCGCGGTTGAACCAGTTCGGGTTTTTCGGGTTGTGACGCATCTTATCCGTCCAAAGTGTGAACGCCATCGGAGCCGCACCCATCGGCATCCCCGGGTGACCAGAGTTCGCTTTTTGGACCGCATCAATCGAGAGCGTCCGAATCGAGTTAATCGCTAATAATTCTTTAGTAGTTGTTTCCACTAATTTCATCCTCTCTGTTGTTACAAAGTTTCTACCCGTCATATTTTAGCATACTCATTCGTGTGTCACAACTAATTAATTAGTATAACACATTAGATGGAATCGTTTACTTCCTTTCGTCCAAAATCAGTCCATTAAGTCCTCCTGATCGCCGTTCGCGTATAACAAACATGCACACCCTATATGAAATAGGATGTGCATTCGTGGTCACTCCGAGCGATGTCGTTTCTGCTCGTCTTTCAATTTTTCAGGCGTTACGTCGTTCCCGTCCGGATCGACGACCTTCATCCCCATCATTTGCGATTTGAATGATTGGCGGAACGCTTGCAAATATTGTTGGCGCAGCGCTTGCTGCTCGTCCATCTCTTCTGATGACAGTCCATCTGTCTTGGCTTTGTTGGCGAGAAAATTGATTCGCTCCAACTGTTCAGGTGCTAGCATCAGGCTCGCCCCCTCTCTACTGAATTTGTTCTTCTACTGTACAAAATCAGCGAGCAGGAATCAAGTTTCTGGCACTGATACGTGCTCCAAATAACGACGGTTCACGGTCGCTTTCGACACCTCATAGCCAAAACCACGTAGCGTGGCGGCAATTTCAGCGAACGTCAGTCCGCGCTCGCGCAGTTGGACAATTTCTTCGATCGGCACTTCGATTCGGCTCCGACCGCCTTGATCGTGATGTTGGATGTTGCGGTGCGGGTTGAACCCGTTCGCGACCGCCCGACGCATGCCGCGTGAGATTTTCGCATTATGGATTTTACGCTGGTATTCCTCGACGACACTGACGATTTCAAGCACCATCTTCTCGGCATCCGAGACGACGTATTCATCGGACGATTGCATCGTCAACAAGCGGACGTTATGTTTCATGAGCGTATGCAAGATGGCGATTTTCGCGTTCCCTCGTCCGAGGCGGCTGTCATCGCTCACGAGCACGGCATCGAGATTAGATGTCGAGACGTGCTCCAACAAATCGAGCAACCCCGTCCGATTGACCTCATACCCACTCTCTTGCTCACTGATCACATCGACGATTTCAGCGTCAAGACGTTTCGCCATCCGCGTCAGTTCGTCCGCTTGGCGACCGAGTGACGTCTCTTGCGTGGACTTGTTCGTCGACACGCGACAATAAATGACGACTCGCATCCCGTCACTTCCTTTCTTTCCATTCGCCCTCTACGATACACAGGTTCGGGGGCTGTTCGCAATCAGAAAAGATTATTCGGCGGCGAACCACGTCGTCTTGTCGTCTTCTTTCTCAGCGCGTTCAGCGAGAAGCTGTGCCTCGAGCGACTCGGCCTCCGTCAAGGCGACTTCTTCTTCGATGCTATGCTCGATTACTGGTTCGGTCGCGACGACTTCGACATCGTGGCGCATTTCCCCGACCATATAAAACGCGAACATTCCAAGTGCCAACATGCCGACTAAAATGATTCCATTGATTGTGTCTCTCATAACGATTACCTCCTAGGAATAAGAATACACGTTCTCGAGAACGTCTGTTCGTTTATCTGTTCTCATCATAAAACAAGAACTTCTGTTCGGTCAAGTAGAAAAAAACGAACGAATGTTTGTGCGCTCATGTGTTCTTGTGTTAAACTAAACCCATAAAGAATAGGATGCGTTCGCAGGTTATTCGACATAATCGAGGTGAAATCCATTGAAAAAAATGTCAGCAAGACAACAACAGATTCTTGATTTTATAAAAGCCGAGGTCCGGGCGAAAGGGTATCCACCTTCCGTTCGTGAAATCGGAGAGGCAGTCGGACTCGCATCGAGCTCGACCGTCCACGGCCACTTAGACCGTCTAGAGAAGCGTGGATTGATTCGACGTGACAAGACGAAGCCACGTGCCATCGAAATTTTAGATGAAGAGATGTCAGTCGTGGAAGACCATGATGCCGTCATGTACGTGCCGGTCATCGGAAAAGTCACGGCCGGTACGCCGATCACGGCGATCGAGAATGTGGAAGAGCACTTCCCGCTCCCGGCCCACGTCGTCGGTTCCGACAACGTCTACATGCTCTCGGTATCGGGAGACTCGATGATTAACGCCGGCATCTTGGACGGGGACCGTGTCCTCGTCCGCCAACAGAACACGGCCGACAATGGAGAGATTGTCGTCGCCATGACGGATGAAGGCGAAGCGACGGTGAAGCGGATTTATAAAGAAGCTTCGAAAGTCCGTCTTCAACCAGAGAACGACGAGCTCGAAGCGATGTATTTCGATAACGTGTCGATTTTAGGGAAGGTCATCGGTGTATACCGCACGATTCACTAATGGCTAGTGGCAAGACACATACCCGTACGAATCTCGTGGCAATCGGTGCTCTTGCGATTGCCACGCCTTTTATTGACATCGATGTTCCGACCATGTTCCTATTCGGCGCCCTAATCGGGACGTTCTGGCTCTCCCCGGACCTTGACTTAAAGTCGGACGCCTATTATCGATGGGGACCACTCCGAGGCTTTTGGCTCCCTTACGTGAAGATTATGCCCCATCGGTCGTTATTCTCGCATTTGCCGCTCTTGAGCGATCTGATCCGGGTCATCTATCTTGGCTTCCCGCTCACGCTCGTGCTCACGTTCACGCCGTATGAGGAAGCTGCCAGATCATGGCTCGACCTAAACGGGGCCGCATGTTTCTTCGGACTCGTCTTCGCGACGACGTTACATACGACGCTCGATTATGCGTCCACGTTCTTCAAACGTGCCTTTTAAGCCAAACATTTATGCCATACACCTAAAAGGGCAACCCGTCTAGTAGAGACTGGGTTGCCCTTTTTGAACTGTTTATTATATAGAAGCTCAATAACTTTTATGCAACATGACATGATGTTCTGCCACTTCTCGTCCATTGACCAGCAAAACGACACGATGCTCCCCTGAATAATGCCGACGAGTCGTCAAATCTGCCCAACTGTGCATCCTGTTCGCTACAAGTCGCGCACCCCCGGGGACGAGTTTGTTCGCTAGCAGAAATGCTTTACGACTCGCTTTCCCGTTCGCTTTTATGAAATCGATGGCGTATTCGACCCGAATATAGGCGGCATCTCCTGGACGAATCGACAAATCATACTGAATCTCGCACGCCTCACCTATGCTGAGCACATTCGGATGTATAGTAATCGATGAGTTGACGGTCAAATCCGTTTCTTGCGTATAACCAAACAAAGTTAACGCGTCCGGGTGTGCGGATTTAATTAACGTTCGGCACGCATGTCTGATGACCCAGTCGGTATGAGGATGTTCGCCTTGCCATCGACGCGAGACTTCGAGCACGGCTTCCGGGTGATCTTTCGAGATATCGTTGAGATTGTTGGCGACACTTTTCCTTACATATAATGATGGGTCTTCTTTTAATAACTCTAAAACTGCCAACACTGGAGCTGGATTTTCTCTGAACATCGGTAATGACTCCGCCCACGGAAGACGAGGACGACAGCCTTCACTTGCCAATCTTCGCACATGCTCATTCGGATGCTTGGCCCATGCCATCATGCGATCCATTACTCGCGTCGAATCACGAAGCAGAAAAGGTCTGATTGCGAATTCAGAAGACGATTTCTGCGTGAAGAGTTCGAGTGCTGACATCGAGCGTTCCCAATGTTCTTCCGCCTGTCCATACACTTCTACGAAGTCGGGAAAAAATAAATATGGAAAGCCGACACAATCGTCTGCAATTTCAACCAATACATCTATAGCTGACTCGTAGTTTTGAGGTAAGTACTCCCCGAGCTTTGTCGAAATACGGCGCATACGCCCTTTCAGCGCTAACGCTTCCCATGACTCATCTACAATCGATGCGACAAATGCTTGTATATCAAACGATGGGTAAACGGATTGAATACGTCGTCCAAATCCTAGCAAAAAATCCTCATGATATACCTCTTTCAACGGTGTGGCCACGTCTTCCATCTCCTTCAGTTTCGTCTAGTCCGCTCATCCAGCCATACATTCTTCCTCATTATATAGAACGATAGAAAAAGAGTCCTGAAGGAGTTCTTCTTGCGAAGACTCCTTCAGGACTCTGATTGGTAGGGTTAACGTCCCCAGTTCATCTACTTAGTAGAGCGTCATGTACTGATCGCGTTCCCACTCCGTCACTTGCGTGCGGAACATATCCCACTCGATTTCTTTCAACTCGAGGAAGTGCTCACCGATATGCTCGCCAAGCGATTCCATGACGACTTTGTCAGTACGGAGTACTTCGAGCGCGTCGAAGAGCGTAGCCGGAAGATCGTCAATCCCGTTAGCAACACGTTCTGGCTTGTCCATGACGTAGATGTTGCTGTCGATTGGCTTCGGTGCTGTCATGTCTTTCTCAATTCCATCGAGACCTGCAGCCAATAGTGTGGCCAAAGCGAGGTACGGGTTTGCTGCCGGGTCGACCGAACGTACTTCGATTCGAGTCGAGAGACCACGGGCCGCTGGTACACGAACGAGTGGTGAACGGTTGCGCGCGCTCCATGCTACGTAGCAAGGTGCTTCATAACCAGGAACGAGACGCTTGTACGAGTTAACAGTCGGGTTACAAACAGCCGTGAATGCACGGGCATGCTCGAGAATCCCTGCCGTGAAGGCGCGAGCCGTGTCAGAGAGTTCCATTTCGCCGTTCGGATCGTAGAAGACGTTCGTGTCACCTTTGAAGAGCGACATGTTGGCGTGCATCCCTGAACCGTTGACACCGAAGAGCGGCTTCGGCATGAACGTCGCGTGAAGACCATATTTCGCTGCAATCGTCTTGACGACGAGTTTGAACGTTTGGATGTTATCAGCCGTCGTGACCGCATCTGCGTATTTGAAGTCGATCTCGTGCTGACCTGGTGCGACTTCGTGGTGTGATGCTTCGATTTCGAAGCCCATGTTTTCGAGCTCGATGACGATCTCTTTACGGCAGTTCTCGCCGAGGTCGACCGGTGCCAAGTCGAAGTAACCGCCTTGGTCGTTAAGTTCGAGTGTCGGTTGGCCGTTCAAGTCTTTCTTGAAGAGGAAGAACTCAGGCTCTGGTCCGACGTTGAATGCTGTGAAACCGAGCTTCTGCATGCGCTCGAGGTTACGCTTCAAATTGCCGCGCGGGTCACCGCTGAACGGTTTTCCGTCCGGAGTATAAATATCACAAATCAAGCGAGCGACTTTACCGCTGCCGTCTGTCCACGGGAAGACAACCCATGTGTCAAGGTCTGGATAGAGGTTCATGTCTGATTCCTCGATGCGTACGAACCCTTCGATTGAAGAACCATCGAACATCATCTTGTTATCAAGTGCTTTGTCCAATTGGCTGATCGGAACCTCGACGTTTTTAATCGTACCGAGGATATCCGTGAATTGAAGACGAATAAAGCGTACGTCCTCTTCTTGTGCGATGCGTTTGATGTCTTCTTTCGTGAACGTTTTTCTGGCCATGGTGAAATGTCCCCTCTCACATTGTGTAATGGTTAGTGTACTGGCGTCATCGATAAAAACGTGACAGCTCACCTTGAATGAGCGACGTCTTATTGAAACGGCCAGCTTCTTGAAGCTGTGTTTTCAATAATTTGTGTAACTCTTGTTCAGAGATCTTCGGTGCTTCATCGACCGGCGCCTTTAGTGATTCCGCGTCTTTAGCGTCGCTGTTATCGAGCATATGACGAATCGCCGCCAAATTGAAGCCTTGATCGATAAAATCCTTGATCGTGAGTAGACGTTCGACATCATTAAAGGAATAGAGCCGTCGTTTCGATTCCGTCCGACTAGGCGAAATCAGACCCTGTTCTTCATAGTACCGAATCTGCCTACCTGTCAGCTGGGTCAAATCTTGAACGATTCCAATCGGAAACAACGGGTTGGAGCGACGAAATTGATCGGCCATCTCTTACCCCTCCTTTTCTGTCTCACACTGTGAGAATAATACATGACAACTTACCTGTCAATAGATGTTAAGAAAGTTAACATGACATTTCGGTTACAACTTCTGTGAGATATTGTCACGGTCAAATGTGACGAGCTCTTTCGTCCGCAATTGGCTCAAGGCAAGCATGAGCGCGACCTTGACGTGGGCGTAAGTTAATCCGCCTTGAACGTAGGCCGTGTAAGGCGCGCGGAGCGGACCGTCGGCCGACAATTCAATCGACGAGCCTTGAATGAACGTCCCGGCTGCCATGATAACGTCATCCTCATACCCCGGCATATAGGCCGGTACCGGCAACGCATGCGCATTGACCGGCGACGCCATCTGGATGCTCTGACAGAACGCAATCATCTTGTCGCGGTCGCGGAACGTCACCGATTGAATCAAATCGGTCCGGGGCGTCGTATAATGCGGGTCGGTCTCGAAACCGAGCAATCCGAGCAGGCTCGCCGTCAAGTGCGCCCCTTTCAACGCTTGGGCGACTGTGTGCGGCGCCATATAAAACCCTTGATACATCTCTTGGAGCGAATAGAGTGACGGACCGGCCTCGCTTCCGATGCCAGGTGTCGTCATGCGGAACGAGCAGCGTTCGACGAGTTCTTTCGTCCCGGCGATATAGCCACCCGTCTTCGCCAAGCCGCCACCCGGGTTTTTGATGAGTGAGCCGGCCATGAGATCAGCCCCGACGTGGGTCGGTTCAATCGTCTCGACGAACTCACCGTAACAGTTGTCGACGAAGACGAAGACGTGCGGGTGTGCCGCTTTGATTTTCGCGATTGCCTCCCCGATTTCTTGGACCGGAATGCTGCGTCGGTTGGCGTAACCTTTCGAGCGCTGGATGCCGACGAGCTTCGTCTCAGGGCGAATCCGTGCGATGACGGTCTCGACATCGATCTGGTCGTCTTTCAACTCGACCGTGTCGTAGCCGACACCAAGTTCTTTGAGCGACCCACGGCCGTCTCCCCGAATCCCGACAATCTCTTCGAGCGTGTCGTACGGCTTGCCGGTAATATAAAGCAGTTCATCCCCTGGCAACAACACACCGAACAAGGCGATCCCGATGGCGTGCGTCCCAGAGATGATTTGCGGGCGGCATAGGGCGAGGTCCGCCCCGAACACGTCAGCATAAATCGATTCGAGCGTGTCGCGTCCAATATCGTCATAGCCGTACCCGGTCGTCGGATTGAAATGAAAGTCCGACACTTTATGCTTCTTAAACGACTCGAGGACACGGTATTGGTTGAACTCCGCTGTCGCCTCGATCGTTTCAAAATATGGTTTTACCCGCGCTTCCGCCTCGGTCACGAACGGGGCCAATTCATCATAATACGCAATCTTTTCTTGCCACATCATTGTTTCACACCTCAAATTGTTTCAGCGTCGCATATAGACGCGTGTCTTCTCTCATATATCCAACGAGTTCGACCGAACCGTCATCGAGGAACTTCTCCTCGAGACGATACATCGAATCTTTGGCCGGATGGTAATGCTCGAACGAGCGGACCGGCAAGATGACGTGTACTTTCGTCAACACATCAGCAATCTTATCTTCGATCGCGCCGATGAGCGTCTCGATATCGTTCGAGTCGAGCGCCGAGATGACGAGCGGTCCGCCAACGAAGTCTTCGGTCAACCGGTCTTTCTTATTGTATACCTCGAGCTGCGGCAACTCACTCGCGCCGAGTTCCGTCAAGACCGAGTTGGTCGTGTCGATTTGGTTCATGTAATGCGGGTTTGACGCGTCAATGACGTGCAAGACGAGGTCAGCCCCGAGCACTTCCTCGAGCGTCGAGCGGAACGCGGCGACGAGTTTCGTCGGCAAGTCGCGAATAAATCCGACCGTATCCGTGATGAGCACTTTTCCGCCGCGCGGCAATTCGAGCTCACGCGTGAGCGGATCGAGCGTCGCGAACAATTCGTCCTGTTCGTACGTATCGGCGTCCGTCAAGCGGTTGAAAATCGTTGATTTTCCGGCGTTCGTATATCCGACGAGCGCGACTTGGAACACACGGTTCTCTTTCCGACGTTCGCGGTAACGGTCACGGTGCGCGACGGTGCCTTCGAGATTTTTCTTAATCTCATCGATGCGGCGCTTGATGTGCCGGCGGTCCGACTCGAGTTTCGTTTCACCCGGTCCCCGTGTCCCGATTCCGCCACCGAGACGTGACAGTTGCGTGCCTTGTCCGATTAAACGCGGGAGCAGGTAGTTCATTTGGGCGAGTTCGACTTGGAGTTTCCCTTCTTTCGATTGGGCCCGTCCGGCAAAGATGTCTAGAATCAATTGCGTTCGGTCAATCAGTTTCATCTCGTCCGGGTCGTTCAGCGAGATGCGGATGTTCTTCGACTGGGCTGGCGACAGCTCGGCGTTGAAGATGACGATGTCCGGCTCGAACTGTTCGATGAGCACCGCGAGCTCCTCGACCTTCCCTTTCCCGATGAACGTGCGGCGGTCGACTTGTTGCCGTTTCTGATCGAGACGGGCGACGACCTCACCTCGTGCCGTATCGACCAATTCGACGAGTTCCCCCATCGATTGTTCATATGTCCAATCGTCGACAGTTGGTAATTGACATCCGACGATAATGACTTTCTCTCGTTGCATAAAAATCCCTCATTCCTATAAGTCTCATCCTCCATCTTACCACGAAACGGCGAATGGAGAACGTCCGTTTGTGGTACGATATGAGGAGAAGGAGGAACGTCCATGACGAAACGTAGAAAAGAGTATCCATTGCCTGAATATATCGAGGCGTACTTGTTCCATCTCGGCGCAAGCGGCCGTCAACCGTCGACGCTGAAACGCTATCGGTACGACTTGATCGATGTGCACAAATACTTTCATGACCATAACGTCGAGCTCGATGCCCCGGAGGCGTGGCTTGCCGTCCCGCTCGAATCGTGGAAGACGTTCGTCAACGACTTCCTCATCGAAGAGAAGCAATACCAACAGGCGACGGTCGCCCGAATCGTCACCGTCATCAATAGCCTGACCGTCTTCTTGAATCCGCTCCGGAAAAAGATGCTCGCCTATGCCCAACCGGCTCATACGCTCACCGTCGACCAGATTGCCTTGCCGACCGAGTTCAGCAAGCTCGTTCGGACGATCCGTTCGACAAGCGGGCTGAGTGAGAACCAGCTTCAGGCGCATCCGTATCTCGTCAATCGGAACGAGCTGATCGTCACGTTGTTCTATAAATATGGACTCCGGGTGCATCATATCATCCGCCTCCGGATGAACGACCTGCATCTCGCGAGCCATGAGTTCGACGTCTATGACCGTCTCGGCAACCGGTTCACGTTGAAACTCAGTCAAGAGGACCAGACGCTCCTCATGAACTATTTGGCTGACATCCCGACGCCGGTCCGTCCACGTTGGTATTCGGACGATCCCGTCTTCGTCTCGTTCGACTTCTCCCGGATGACGTTCCGTTGGGTGTATGCGAAGAACCAGCCGAAACAGCTGACGATTGTCATGATCACGAAGATGATGCGCCAATTGAACGAACGCAGCGGTCTCAGCCGTTCGGTCACACCGTCGATGCTCCGGAACGCCCACGTCTTGAAGACGTATGCGACCGACATGACGTCACTTGAACGGATGAACGTGACGTGTATGCATAAAGAGTCATCGCTCCGGCGCTATGAGCAGGCGTATGCGGAGTTCGGCGCAACGCTCTATGAATCAGGGGGCGTCACCCCGTAACCCGTCGTCATCTTTGCAGGTGACGGCTTTTTTTACTTGATGATCCGAAAGGTGGGCGTACCGTGTTTTTTCAAAAAATCCAATCTGCTCTCATCAGTCTATTCATTATTCCTTTCGTGTTGCCGCTCTTCTTTCCCTACGCGCTCGATTTGTCATATGGACCGAGCGTGGCCGTCTATTTGCTCTATGCGATCCCCATCGTGTTCATCTACGGGACGTTCACCTCTATACTGTCCGAGTATATAAGCCAAAAGACGCCATTCCGTTCGAAACGGGTGACGTCTTTCGTGTTCCATCTGATTGCTGGCTGGTTGTTCGTGGTCCCATATGGACTGTTATTCGATCCATCCATCTTCGAGAGAGGTATATTCAACCTCGCATCGTTACTTGGCGTGTCGAGCGCCTTCATTTTCTATGCGGTCGACCAACTGCTTGGCCATCATTTCAAAACGCTGTAGTCAGTGGGCCCACTCATTTCGCAACAAGCCGTATACGACGTGGTCGACGTAGCGGTCATATAGCCACTCCGCGTTGCGAAGCACCCCTTCTTCGAGGAAACCGAACCGTTCCGGCAAGGCCCGGCTCTTCACATTCCCGGTTGCGACCCGAATCTCGATTTTATCGAGTTTCAAGTCACGGAACCCGTAATCGATGACCGTCTCGAGCGCTTGACTCATAACGCCTTTGCCTTGAAACTCTTGGCCGAGCCAATAGCCGACCGTCCCACACTTGATGCCTCGGTCGATGTCGTTGAAGCCGATCGTCCCGGCGAGCTCACCCCGATACACGATCGCAAACGACTTCGGATAGCCGCCCGTCTCCATCAATCCTTTAATCCGCCCTTCGATATTTTGCCGCGAATCGTCGACCGTCTCCGTATAATCTAGCCAACCGAGCCACTCGCGAAGGTATGGCTTCGACGCCATCGTCAATTGGAACAACGCCTCTGCGTCATCAATGGTGAACATTCGTAGTTGAAGCTGGTCGTTGATGTCATAGCGTAACATGTCGTTTCCCCCGTTTACTTTCCAATTATTGTACTCTTAATGATTTTATCGTAAACTATTTGTAAATAATTTGAAAGCGGTGAAAGTATGTAATTCGACATCATGTCATCCACCCAAAATTGAATAGTTCTGGAGGAGAGTCATGATGAAGTCGTTTTACCTGCTGCTGGTCAGTCAATGGCTGGCCAATATTGGTGACGTGCTTTATATCGTCGCCTTGATCGCTTTGTTATATCAACAGACCGGTTCCGCCCTGGCTGCGGCCAGTTTCCCGATTGCCGTCACGATCGGCATGACCGTGAGCGGTCTGTTCTTTGCCCGCGTCTTATCTCGGTTCACCCTCGGTCAGACGCTGCTCGTCACGCAACTGTTGAAGACGACCTTGCTCGGGGCCGTCATTTGGTCGGAGTCGATTCTCGTCCTCGGCCTCGTCGTGCTCATCGCCTTCTTGGATGGGTTCGCCCGTCCGGTCCAAGCGTCGTTCATCCCCCGGCTGACGACGAATCGCCAACAAGCGAACAGTCTCGTCCAAGGGTCGAATCAGTTCATCCAGCTGGCGATGTGGCCGCTCGGTACGATGGTCGTCGCTTCGTTTTCAAGCGCGATTGCCTTGACCGTCGCGTTGATGTTATTCATGCTCTCGACGCTCGTCACGCTTCGCTTCGTCCGTTCACTCGACCGCGACGTGACGGTAGAAGATGGTGAATCAGACATTTCCCTTAGAGACAGCCTCGCCATCGTGCGAACAGTACCTCATGCTCGATTAATCACGGTATTCGTCACGTTCGAGTCTTTCGTCAGCACGCTCTGGATTTCGGCGCTTTTGCTCGTCTATCTGGAACGACACCTCTACATCGATACGGGCTGGTGGGGGACGATGAACGCGAGCTACTTGATCAGCATGATTCTGGCCAGTGCATACTTGTATCGCGCTCAACGGACCAGTTCACTTGCTGTCAGCTCCCTACTGTCGGTCGGGGCTGCCTTGTTGTTCGGCGTGACGTCTCATATCGCATTCGCGCTCATCGCGCTCGCAGTTCAAGGATACGCCACCCAACTCCGTATCATCCAAACGAACACGGTGCTCCAAGAAACGTCACCTGTCTCGCAACTTCCGTACGTCTATAGCGTCCAACAGACGGCCTACACCCTCGCCTTCAGCATCGGCAGCCTGACGTTTGGAATGCTCGCGGACGGATTACCGATCGCCATCGTCTATTTGATTGGCGCAGCGTTGACCGTTCCGCTCGTCTGGCTCGGTCGGCAAATCGATTTGACGGACGATGTGATTCAATCAGCTTAATAAGAAGGCGCCTTCTCGGTCAGAGAGGGCGCCTGTTTGATGATATGTGGACTTTTTAAGATTGCTCGTAGTAATGCTTCCCACCAAAATAGATGGTTGGGCTCCCCCGACGGATACATTTTAACCCAATCGCCGCCTCGACAGTCGGGTCCGACATCGTGATGATTTCGAGGACCGTGTCCAATCCGTATATCCGATAGTGGCAAAATGTAGCGACGTCCGGTTTGATGTACTCCCACAACTGAAAACGTGTTTCTTGGAGTTGATCGAGATAGCCTGACTTTGTATAACGAACGATTTGATTTCCTTCAAACTTGTCATGAGGCGTGATCACCACTCCATCGGTATACGATTCATCGATGACTTCCATGTATATGATGTCTTCAAAGCGGAGCTTCACGTTCACCATCTCGCTTTGCGGAGGAATCCCATTCGCCTCGAGCCGCTCACGGAAAGAGACGTTCCGTTTCCTAGGGTGGTCGAAGAGCTGTAGATTGAACGTCAGAGTCTTAGGTCCGAGGTCATAATTGAAAGCAAACACGTGCATCATCCCGTCATACAAGAACAAATCTTCAAATCTCATTGGAAACCACCTCTCCCGGATGTTTATACTGAAACACACCGTAGCCATATCCTTGCGTCAAATCGCCTCCAATGAACAATGAGACGGTTTCTGTCTCGGTCGGGATGAGGAATCGAATGCCTTCCCACTCTTCATCATGTTCCAGGAGTGACACAAGTTGATGAACAGCTTGTTCTGGTTGTCGGGAGACATCACAACTCACCTTATACGTCTTCGACCACGTCCATTTCCCACTAGATTCAATTGCATGATCGCTTCCCGTCCGCTTCGCCCAAGACTCAAAATCGGATAACAGTTTATTTTTGGATAAGACGACTTGGAATGACGTAACACCGAGTGCGATTAATAAGTCCGCAATGAATGCCGCAGGGGCCTTCACTTCCGGTAACCCGAACTCTCTCCATTGGCTGTCCGGTGAGAGGCCGTACATATCCTCCATTTTCAGAGAGTATGAATCAGGGTCATGAAACGTCTGACTGTGTGCCAATAAAAAATCGAGGAAAGAAACATCGTGTCCGGCTAGCTCGATGGACACAACTTTTTCTGTATATAATTTGCGATGATACGAATTATACAAAAAGACTAGTTTTTCATTCGAATAGATGCCAATCGGTAACGTCAAATCAATCCATCGAAGCTGAAGTAATTGTGGTTTGGTAAGTTCCAAATCTAGCTCACCATAGTCAATCACGCGATAAGAACCGAGCGGCAAAACGTCTGACCAAATAGATTTGAGCAAGAACAAATCAATCGTCCGGAACGTCTGCGCATGTAGATGCTGAACATCTAAGGCATCGAAATTCAATTGGCATTCCCCTTTCCATGAACAGTGTGCTGAATCGATCACAAGTGATGTCGTATACTGAAAGAAACCTTGGAATGGAGTGATTGATGATGTCCACCCTTTCACACGAAGAAACAACCGAGTTGTTGAAAACTCTCGAAGCGCGCTTTACCACCAACCCCGAACGACATCAAGATCTCACCTGGCCCGACATCTTGACTCGTCTTCAAGCGGACGACCGTAAACTCGCCGCGCTCTCCGAAATGGAACGGACCGGCGGCGAACCCGATGTGATTCGACTTCCGAACGGGGAGCATGTCTTCTGTGACTGTTCGGTTGAAAGTCCGAGTGGTCGACGTAGCCTATGCTATGACGATGCGGCGTTAGCGGCGCGAAAGAAGAACAAACCGGTGGGGAGTGCCGTCGAGTTGGCTGAAGAGATGGGTATCGAACTACTCGACGAAGCAACGTATCGCTATCTGCAGACGCTCGGTACGTTCGACTTGAAGACGTCGAGCTGGATTGTCACCCCGGAATCGATTCGTCAAAAAGGCGGAGCCTTATTCTGCGACCGGCGCTACAACCAGATCTTCGTCTATCATAATGGCGCCGATTCGTATTATGCGGCCCGAGGATTCCGCGGAATGTTCATCCTCTAAGCAGGGCCACGTGCCTTGCTTTTTTATGTGAAGAGCCAATTGAAGACGATGGGGACATACTTGACGAAAAATAGACTGACAAATAAAATGGATAACACTTTGAATGGCCACATGAACCAGTCGTTCAACTTGCGTGTGAAAAACAAGAATAATGCATTTGCTATCAAACTTTGTGTGAGGTTCGGCTCTTCCATCATTTGAGAAAGTAGAACACCCCATCCAGGGAAGGAATCCAGACCAAACGTTGCCGAAAAATCTGGCGACGTATCGTACTTAATTCGGATGTACCACGCCATGACATAAACTGATACGAAAATCGATGCCCAAATCGTCATCCCTAAAAATAAGAAAAAGTCTTTCCACGACTCCACGTCGATGATACATATGACGATTAAAATCCCAATCCCAATTACAACATTAATAATAAACAGCGGAGAAATCGTCAGAATCGAGAATTCTTCTGCTGTCAGAAATGATCCCGCAACTGAACTTCGGCTATAATCTATCATCTTTTCCTCATCTCACTTATGTAAAGAATAATAGCATCATACAATGCTATGTAAAGTCCTATTCCCATCCCTATCCCAATGAGCAACAGAAGCGCTCCTAAGTGCTTCGTTGTCATGCAGACTAAGATGACATGGAGCAAAATCGTTCCTACGATACTATCCACGGTCGCATCTTGCACTGAGACGGACTGTTTCGGTTTAAATAACAAATACATGCCGGCGGTAGATAAAATGATGCCTAAACCGCTGATTGAAAATAAATCAATTACTAACATCTTTCTTGTTACTCCTTTTTATATAAACTCGGTAGTTGAAATAAAAAATAGTGAAATCCGAGTACTCTCCTGTTCAAAGTTTAGATTCAATCCTCCTAGATGTCTACCAAAATTTTCAAACAAAAACAGCATGCCCAATTCAGGCATGCTGTGGTTCATATCTCTATTTCTACAGTTTTAACCTTACGCTTGAAGCGTGACGTTCAGTTCTTCCGCGACCGCCTTGAAGGCAGCGAGCGCACGTTCGAGGTCGTTACGGGTATGTTCCGCCGTCACGATCGTCCGAATCCGGGCCTTGCCTTTCTCGACCGTCGGGAAAGCGATGCTCTGTGCGAACACGCCGTGGTCTTTCAATTTGTCCGAGAACGTGTGCGCGAGCGTCTCTTCGCCGAGCATGACCGGTGTGATCGACGTCGTCGCATGGCCGATATCGAAGCCGAGATCACGAAGACCCGTCTTGAAGAACTCGGTGTTCGCCCAAAGCTTATCGAACAGCTCTTCCTCCTCTTTCATGACACGGATCGCCTCACGGTTCGCCGCGACGACCGCTGGCGGGTGTGACGTCGAGAACAAGAACGGACGTCCCTTTTGAATCAAGAAGTCACGGATGTCGTTCGAGCAGGCGACGTAGCCGCCGAGGACACCAATCGCTTTCGACAACGTCCCGACTTGTAGCGCGACCCGGCCGTCGAGCCCGAAGTGGTTGACCGTACCGCGGCCGTTTTTGCCCAGCACGCCCGAGGCGTGGGCATCGTCGACCATGACCGCCGCGTCATACTTCTCGGCGAGCTCGACGATTTCTGGGAGCGGCGCGATGTTGCCGTCCATCGAGAAGACGCCGTCCGTGACGACGAGACGCGTCCGATAATCTTGCGTCTCTTTCAACGCCGCCTCTAAATCGGCGAGGTCGGTGTGCTTATAGATGCGGCGGGCCGCTTTCGTCAACCGGATGCCGTCGATAATCGAGGCGTGGTTGAGCGCGTCACTGATGACGACGTCTTCCGGACCGAGCAGTGCCGACAAGACGCCGAGGTTCGTCGCGAAGCCCGACTGGAACACGAGCGCCGCTTCCGTATGTTTGAATTCGGCGAGCTCGCGTTCGAACGCCTCGTGCATCTCGAACGTCCCGGCGATTGTCCGGACCGAACCTGTGCCGGCCCCGAACTGTTCGACCGCTTCAATCGCCGCTTGTTTCAAGCGCGGATGGTTGGCGAGTCCGAGATAGTTGTTCGAAGACAACTGGACGAGCGACTTGCCGTCGATCGTGACTTCGTTCGCTTGCGCCGACTCGAGCGGCACGAGCGAGCGGAACGTGCCCGCTTGTTTCATTTCATTGACTGCTTCTGTAATATGTTCAAATGCCATATCGATTCCCCCTGTTATGGTATTAAGACGACCTTTCCACATTTCCCGGCACGCATAAGCTCGAAACCTTGCTCGAACTCCTCAAGCTTGAACACGTGCGTGATAATCGGTTCTACGTTCAGCTGACCTGTCGCGAGTAGCGTCGACACTTGACCCCACGTCTCATACATCTTACGTCCGGTGATGCCCTGAACGCGCACCCCTTTGAAGACGACGTCACGCGTCAAGTCGATGGCGACCGGCTTGGCTGGGAGTGACAACACATTGACGTCCCCGCCGGCCGTGACCATCTTGAACGCCTGGTCGATGGCGACCGGATGCCCGCTCATCTCACAGACGACATCGATACCGTCCCCGTCCGTCTGATCCATGATCAGCTCGAGCGGATTTTGCTCGAGGCTATTGATGACGACGTCCGCCCCCATGTCTTCGGCGAGCTTCAACCGGTACGGGTTGACGTCAATCGCATAGACGCGGCTCGCGCCCGCCGCCTTGGCGACGCCGACGGCCATGAGCCCGATTGGCCCACACCCGACGATGGCGACCGACTTGGCTGACACGTCACTCGCGAGCACTGTATGGACGGCGTTTCCGAGCGGCTCTTGAATCGAGGCGAGCTTGGCCGGCATCGACTCTGGATTGACCCACAAGTTCTCTTCGGGCATGACGACGTATTCAGCGAAACAGCCTTGCGTGTCGACACCGATGATTTTCGTGTTCTTACAGATGTGATACTGCCCGCGCAAACACTGTTTACATTGGTGACAGACGATATGCGTCTCGGCCGATACGGTCTGTCCGATTTGGATGCGTTTCGTTCCTTCCCCGAGCGCCACGACTTCCCCCGCGAACTCGTGACCGAACACGTATGGCGGTTTGACCCGGCTCTTCGCCCAGTCGTCCCACTCATAAATGTGGACATCGGTCCCGCAAATCGATGTCGCTTTCACTTTGATTAACACTTCCCCGGCGCCTGGCGTCGGGATTGGTGCTTCGACCAATTGGGCCCCGAATCCGGCCGTATGTTTTTGAATCGCTTTCATCACAGGTGTCGTTGCTTCCTTCTCTGTCGTAGACACGAGCTGTTCCATTGAAAACGTCCCCCTCTTCATCTCTTAATCGAACTTCACGTTCTCTTTCATCTTGTCATAAAATGACGAACCTGAGAAGATAGAACGTCGATTTTCCAGACAAAAAAGAGAAGCCATCCGCGCCGATGGCTTCTCTTACAAGAATAGGACCTATGTCCCGACCGCAAGCTCATCTTGGTTCGATGATGAGCTTGATTGCCGTTCGTTCTTCTCCGTCAATCATAATATCGGTGAACGCAGGGATGCAAATCAAATCCAGCCCGCTCGGCGCGACGAAACCACGCGCGATCGCGACCGCTTTGATGGATTGATTGAGCGCTCCAGCGCCGATTGCTTGAATCTCACACGTTCCTTTTTCACGAAGTACGCCAGCGAGTGCACCCGCCACGGAGTTAGGATTCGATTTTGCCGAAACTTTGAGTACGTCCATTCTTGTTTCCCCCTCGGGTAGGTTGTTCAATCAAACCATACGGTCTGATCATCTAGGTGTATGCGTTCGATTTTCGTGGCTCGTTTCGATTGGTCATCGATTGTGATTAAAACTCCATTTAGTTGTTCCCGTCCCTCGGCAACTTCAAACCGGACCGGGAGCTGGGTGATGAATTTTCTTAAGACGACCTCGGCATCCATGCCGAGCACCCCGTCGAGCGGACCCGTCATCCCGACGTCGGTGATGTACGCCGTACCGTTTTGTAGGATGCGGTTGTCAGCCGTCTGGACGTGCGTATGGGTGCCGACGACGGCTTGGACGCGTCCGTCAAGATGATACCCCATCGCAATCTTCTCACTTGTCGCCTCGGCGTGCATGTCGACGAAAATCGCATCGACCTCGCCGCGAATCTCTTCGACGAGCGCGTCGACGGTGCGGAACGGACAGTCGAGCGACGGCAGGAACACCGTCCCCATCGCGTTGATGACGGCGAGCTTCTTCCCGCCTTGTTTCAACACCATCATCCCGACACCGGGCGTACCGGTAGGATAGTTGGCCGGGCGGACGATGCGGTCGGCATCATCAATCCAGTCAAAGATGTCACGGTTGTCCCAAGTATGATTCCCCATCGTCACGCCATGAAATCCAAGCTCGAGAAATTGTTGATAGATTTTTTTTGTGATACCACGTCCGTTGGCTGCGTTTTCACCGTTGACGAGCATGAACGTCGGGCTATATTTGCTTTTTAAGCGTCCGATTTGGGCGCTCAAGATGTCGCGACCTGGTTTTCCGACCACGTCGCCGATAAATAAGATTTTCATAGTCTTGTCCTCCTCCAATAGAAAAAGCGGAGAATGTCTCCGCTCTTGTTACTTCGCATAATCGACGGCACGCGTTTCGCGAATGACCGTCACTTTGATTTGGCCTGGATAGTCAAGCTCATCTTCGATCCGTTTACAGATGTCGCGGGCCATCTTGTTCGCCACGACGTCATCGACGACGTCTGGGCGGACGATGATCCGGACTTCACGTCCCGCTTGGATGGCATATGACTTCTCGACTCCTTCGAACGACTCACAGATCGCTTCGAGGCGCTCAAGGCGTCGGATATAGCTTTCGAGCGTCTCTTGACGGGCTCCTGGACGTGCCGCTGACAAGGCGTCAGCCGCTGCGACGAGGACCGCAATCGTCGACGTCGCTTCGACGTCCCCATGGTGCGAGGCAATCGAGTTGATGACGACTGGATGCTCTTTGTACTTCGTGGCGAGTTCGACACCAATCTCGACGTGGCTGCCTTCGACTTCATGGTCGATGGCTTTCCCGATATCGTGGAGGAGACCCGCTCGTTTGGCGAGCGTGACGTCTTCCCCGAGCTCGGCGGCCATCATGCCGGCGAGGTGGGCCACTTCGACCGAGTGGGCGAGCACGTTTTGACCGTAACTCGTCCGGTAACGCATTCGACCGAGCGTCTTGACGAGGTCCGGGTGGACGCCGTGGATGCCGGCTGAGAATGTCGCTTCTTCCCCGTATTCACGGATGCGCTCATCGACTTCACGACGTGATTTCTCGACCATCTCTTCAATGCGGGCCGGATGGATCCGACCGTCTTGAACGAGTTTTTCGAGCGTCATCTTGGCGATTTCACGACGGACCGGGTCAAATCCAGATAGGATGACCGCTTCCGGCGTGTCATCGATGATGAGGTCGATGCCGGTGAGTGTCTCGAGCGTGCGGATGTTACGTCCTTCACGTCCGATAATCCGCCCTTTCATCTCATCACTCGGCAAGTTGACGACTGACACGGTCGTCTCGGCGACGTGTTCGGCCGCATAACGTTGCATCGTGAGAGACAAGAGGTGTTTCGCTTTTTTATCAGCTTCTAATTTTGCTTTTTGCTCGATTTCTTTTTGAAGGAGAGCAGCATCGTGAAGCGCTTCCTGCTTCGCTTCGTCCATGATGATGGTCCGTGCTTCTTCTTTCGACAAGGCTGCCACGCGTACTAGTTCTTGGCGTGCCTCCTCATATAATTCCTCCACTTTGCTCTCGAGCGTTTCCGCTTCACGCTTCCGTTTCGCGAGTGCAGCCTCACGTTCATCCAGGGCGTCTTCTTTCCGTTCAAGCATGTCTGCTTTCCGGTCGAGAAGCTCTTCCTTTTGGACGAAACGATTTTCTTTCACTTTCTGCTCTTCACGTCGTTCGCGCAATTCTTGTTCGGTTTCATTGCGAAGTTGAATCATCTCTTCTTTTACTTCAAGCCGTGCTTCTTTTTGCATCGCTTCCGATTGTTGTCGCGCTTGCTCTACAATCTTGGTCGCTTCCGTCTCGGCACCTTGAATCTTCGCTTCGGCGATCGATTTACGCACAAAAAAACCTGCAACAAAAGCTATCGGCAAAAGGAGGATCAGAATAAGCTCTAATAGCCATTCCATCATGTTCACCTCCCTTTCGCAAGGTTATTTTATTTTTTCATGAATGAAAACGCGAGCGAGCCCGCGTATAGCTTTATTGTACTTATTTACCTGTTAGAATGCAATGCACGGACAGGATAGAACTACCAATTCATCAAAAAAATTATACTAAAAAAATCTCGCCTGAACCATGTCAGGCGAGAAACGTTACTTACTCTTCGTCTAAAAGTGAGAGGACGTCATCGTTGTCAGCTTCGACTGTGACCGTCTTTTCACCGTTGAGACCGTAGTGGTCGCGAATCCGTTCTTCGACCGATGCGGCCACCGACGGGTTCTCTTTCATATACTGCTTCGCGTTCTCACGGCCTTGACCGAGACGCTCCTCGTTGTACGAGTACCACGCGCCGCTCTTTTGAACGATATCGAGGTCGGCCCCGATGTCGATGAGCTCGCCTTCACGCGAGATTCCTTCGCCGTACATGATATCGACTTCTGCCGTCTTGAACGGTGGCGCGATCTTGTTTTTGACGACTTTGATTTTCGTCCGGTTCCCGACCATGTCTTGACCTTGTTTGAGCGTTTCAGCACGACGGACTTCGAGACGGACCGACGAATAGAACTTGAGGGCACGACCACCAGGTGTCGTTTCCGGGTTACCGAACATGATTCCGATTTTCTCACGGATTTGGTTGATGAAGATGACGATTGTCTTCGACTTGTTCGTCGCACCAGACAATTTACGGAGCGCTTGGCTCATGAGGCGGGCTTGAAGACCGACGTGTGAGTCTCCCATCTCCCCTTCAATCTCGGCTTTCGGAACGAGTGCCGCAACCGAGTCGACGACGAGGATATCGACCGCACCAGAGCGGACGAGGGCTTCCGCGATCTCAAGGGCTTGTTCCCCTGTATCCGGTTGTGATAAGAGCAACTCATCGATGTTGACGCCCAAGTTTTGTGCGTATTTCGGGTCGAGCGCGTGCTCGGCGTCGACGAAGGCAGCTTGTCCGCCGCGCTTTTGAACTTCAGCGATAGCATGAAGCGCCACCGTCGTCTTACCTGACGATTCAGGTCCGTACACTTCGATGACACGACCACGTGGATAACCACCTGCACCGAGGGCGATGTCGAGGGCGATTGAGCCTGACGGGGTCACCGAAACTTGCTGATCTGTATTTTCACCGAGGCGCATGATTGAGCCTTTACCGAATTGTTTCTCAATTTGGCGTAATGCCATTTCTAACGCTTGTTTACGATCACTCATAGATTAATGAGCCTCCTTTGATTGATACTTTCATTATAAGCGAAGCGAAGACGATACACAAGTTTTTTGCGAACGTTTATTCGCCTTTTTTCATTTGTTGCAGGAGCGCCCACATTCCGTCTTTCGTAGCCCGGGCTTGAATGACATGCCGCTCTTGATGCGGGTAATCACGTTCAATCACGTCAATCCCGTCCGGTGACCGGATGCCGATGAACACTTTTCCGACCGGCTGACCCGAATTTGACGTCGGACCGGCCTCGCCGGTGAACGCCAGCCCATAATCCGTTCCGGTCTGACGCGTCAGACCGAGGATCATTTCAAAGGCGACTTCTTTTGAGACGACCGAGTGTGAATCAATTGTATCAAGGGACACCCCTAAAAACCTATTTTTTAGCTCGTCGGAGTACGTGACGACCCCGCCCTTGAACACCGAGGATGCTCCTGGAACGGCCGTGAGCATCGCTTGGGCTTGACCGCCCGTGAGCGACTCGGCAATCGACAGCGTCGCCTTGCGCGCTTGTAACTCGTGAATCAGCCGTGCGGCGAGCGTATCCTCGTCTGAACCGAAGTAATAGTGACCGACCCGCGCCAAAATATCCTGTTTGACCCGTTCAATCATCTCCCGCGCCACGGTCTCAGTATCGGCGCGGGCGCTGATGCGCAGTCGTGCCTCGCCCGACTCGGCGTATGGGGCGACCGTCGGGTTCGACCCGGTCATCAAATCGACGACGGCCGCGTCGAGCGCCGACTCACCGATTTCATAAAAGCGCAACGATTCAGAGACGATGGTCATCCCGCCGAATTTTTCTGGGAACGTGGCGTCGACGATCGCTTTCATCTCCCACGGGACACCCGGTAACAACAGCCATGTCGGTTCGTCCTCGATCCACATCCCGGGCGCGAGACCGACCGGGTTGGTGAGCACTTCGGCCCCGGTTAAGACGTCTGCTTGCCGCGCGTCCCCTTCGTTCGGCTCGCGTCCGCGCGAGGCGACGAAACGATGGATCGTCTCGAGCGATGCCTCGTCACGGATGAGTGGACGACCGAGCACCTCGGCGAGTGTCGTCTTCGTGATATCATCCGCCGTCGGCCCAAGGCCGCCAGAGACGATGACGAATTCACTTCGTGATCGCGCTTGTTCGAATGTCGCTCGCAAACGTTCCTGATTATCTCCGACGACTACATGATACAGCACGGACAACCCATATTTCGACAGCTGTTCTGATAAGTAACGGGCGTTCGTGTTCGTGATTTCCCCTAAGAGCAGTTCAGAGCCTACCGCAATGATTTCGGTGCGTTTCATCCAAATTCCTCCTCCCAATAAAAAAACGAGCTGTTCGGCCAAGCTGAACAACTCGTCTATGCCGATGGTTACATCGACTTTACAATGATCTTATAGTTTTGTGCGAAATATTCGGCCCCTGAGTAAATCGTCAAGACGAGCGCGAGCCACATGGCCCATTCGCCGAACGGGATGCCGACATAGCTGAAAATCGGGTTGCCGAACAGCAGGAAGATGATGGCAAAGAGTTGGACCCATGTCTTCGCTTTGCCCGACTTCCCGGCCGCGACGACGATTCCTTCATCGGCCGCCACGAGACGAAGTCCCGTCACCGCGAACTCACGCGAGAGAATGACGACGACGACCCATGCCGCGACGAGATCCATCTCGACGAGCAGGACAAGTGCCGCCGTGACGAGTAGTTTGTCAGCGAGCGGATCCATGAATTTCCCAAAGTTGGTGACCAAGTTGTGCTTCCGGGCGAGATGCCCGTCAAGCCAGTCAGTGATAGCGGCAATCGTAAAGATGACCGCGGCGATGAATTGATGGAGCGGTACGTCCGCCCCGAGGAAAGCGATGTCTCCCCAATCAAAATCTACGGCGAGTAAGACGACGAACACGGGGATGAGCAACACCCGTAACATCGTCAAACGGTTAGGTAGGTTCATCGAGAACTCCTCCTCTAGAAGGAGAGTCAACTTATTCTGCGTCGACTCTCTTTACAAATATATTTTGTGTGACCGGCGAGTCGGCTAATTCAAGCTCCCGGCCATTGACAACAATTTTCTCGACCCCACCGATCAAGCCGATTCGGATGCGAAGCGTATCCGTCTCCGCGTCCTCGATGACAATCGGGTTTTGTTTCGATTGGTTCGGATATTCCGGAGCGAGGAACGCTCCCTCGAGTGAGGTGTCCCGAACACCGACATATGTCGCCGGCGACTCTTTCACATGAATCTCCGTCGTCAGTTTATCGGCCGTCGCGATCTCATATGTGAGGTCTGCCCCGTTCGTCGACGCGACCGCAATCGGTCCCGTCTCTTCTGCCGGTTCTTCTTCGACCGGTTCTTCAGCCGGCGGTTCTTCTTCGACCGGCTCTTCTTCCGGCACGTCCTTGTTTTGATCAATGGTTACACCCGAGTTCGTCTGTTCAGTCGGTGACGCGTTTTGGTCGCCGAAATCAAGGTTTCGGACGACGTAATAGACGGCCGTCATCAACAGGAACGCGACGAGCACGAGCATGACTTTCGGTACCCAACGCGAGACACGGCTCGACGTCTCGGACGCTTTCGAATAGGTTTGCTTTCGCGATAATTGAACGGTCGGTTGCGGCTCGATTTTCGGCAAGTCTTTCGCATACGTCTCGTACAGTTCATCGACATCAAGTCCTAACGATTCCGCATACGTTTTAATGAACGCCCGTGCATAGAACGAGCCAGGGAGATTTTTGTAATCACCTTCCTCGATCGCGATGATATAGCGTTTTTGAATCTTCGTCGTCTGCTGGATTTGGTCGAGCGTCAAACCGCTCGCCTCACGCCTTTGTTTCAAAAAAGTCCCTAGTTCTGTCACAGGGGTCCACACCTTCCATTCAAGTAGTTATTCAAACCATTCTGCCTCACGATGTGTCTCTTGAGGAATGATAATCTCCTCATCTTGTGAGTTCCTCAGTTCGATGATGTAATCAAAGTCTTCGAACACGCAATCGGTGTTGCGCACGTATAGGTCCGGATGCTCGATGACTTTCACGGACGGCAACCGCATGACTTCTCGAATCAATTGACGATGGCGTTCATCCATCGTCCGCGTCGAGACGGCACCGTCGATGATATAGACGTGGTCCCCTTCGCGTTCTTCTTCGAACAACGAGGTCCGCACCGTTTGCTTCATGAGCGTCGATGACAGGAACAGCCAGCGCTTGTTCGCACAGACGCTCGCCGCAACAATCGACTCGGTCTTCCCGACACGCGGATTGCCGCGCACCCCGATCAACAAGTGCCGTTCTTCTTTCATCAGTTCGGCGACGAAGTCGACGAGGACACCTAAGTCCTCGCGGACGAATTTGAACGTCTTCTTGTCGTCATTGTCGTGCTCGATGTAGCGCCCATGTCGAATCGCGATTCGGTCGCGAAGCTTCGGTCGCCGGAGCTTGATGACGACGATGGCTTCCATCTTGCGCAAAATATGTTCCAGACGATGGACGTGATCCGCGGCCGGGGCCTTTAACAGCATGCCGCGGCGCTGGAGATCGACGCCGTTAATCGTCACGATTGAGATTTGAAGCATCCCCATCAGGGAAGCGATATCCCCCAGGATACCGGGCCGATTTTGGCAAAGTTCATATTCGAGATACCATTCTTCGAACTTATGATCCATCTCGTCCACCCTTTCCGATGTGTGCTCGCTACCTTGTTCATTCTAAATTATTTTAGAAGAATTGAAAAGAACTCGTTTCAGTCGTGACGACAAAGTTTCACACCCAACCGCCATCGATACGGAGCACGGCACCGGTCATATAGGCTGCAGCCGGGGAGCAAAGAAAACGAATCGTCTCCGCCACTTCCTCAGGTCCGCCTAACCGGCCGAGCGGAATCTCCTCACGGGCCGTTTGTTTCGTCTCTTCTACCGTATCATTCATCGGAGTGTCAATCCACCCCGGTGTGACCGCGTTGATACGGACATGAAACGGTCCCGCCTCACGCGCGAACGCTTTGACGAATCCGAGTTGGGCGGCCTTGACCGTCGAATAGAGGACTTCCCCGGCCGCACCGACCTCACCCCAGACGCTCGAGACGACGACGATATCTAGGGGGAGGTCGTACGCTTTTTGCCCGACGACGTGCTGCACGAGCCGGACCATCGAGCGGACATGAATCCGGTACAGCCGATCGAGTTCGAGGAGCGACTGGTCGACGAGCAACCCGTAGGCATGATTGCCGGCGACGTGGATGATGCGGTCGACCGGTCCGAGTGTGTCGAGCCAAGTCTCGAGCCCGGTCTCATCATCGAGGTCACACGTGACGACGTCAGCCGTCAGTCCTTCGCTCGCGACGAATGCACGGAGCGATTCCGCCTGCGTATGCGCCTGCAAGATGAGGTCATCGTCCCGGAACGACAGGGCGACGGCACGACCGATTGCCCCGCTCGCTCCCGTGATGAGCGTCGTCACGGCTTCTTGACGATGCAGACGGTCCGTTGATCGGCTTGGAATAGACGGTCATACGCGGCGTACAGATCGTCGAGTGAAATCGCATCGAGCAGATCAGGGATGTCGAACATATTACCGCCACTGAGCGCATAGCGTGAGAACTGGTTAGCGATGAACTCAGGTGAGTTGAGCGCCTTCAAAAACTGCCCTTTCATCATGCGCTTCTTGCGATCGAGTGTCTCGACGCCGAGTTCGAGCGGACGCTCGAGGGCGGACGTAATCCGATCGACGAACGTCTCGACGTGTGGCGTCTCCATCGACAGGACGGCGAAGGCGAACGTCTCTTCTGACGTATAGTCGAACGAGAACGCGTCATCAATCAATCCTTCGGCATACAGTTCCGCATAGAGCGGTGCCGTCGTGTCGAACAAGGCATGCATAAGGAGCTCGACGATGAGCTCTTGCTTCATGCCATCCTTGCCGGCAAGCGGCATGTCTTTATACCCAATCATCACTTTCGGCACCGATACGTCCATCTCGATAATGCGTTCGGCCAGATGCACCGTCTCCGGCTCCTCGATTTCTTCCCGCGCTGTCAACAGCGGCTGTGGGAACGTCTTCGCCGCCTGATTGGCGGTGATTTCCGCGAGGATGGCGTCCGGGTCGATATTCCCGACGACGAACAGCACCATGTTGCTCGGATGATAGAACGCTTGGTGGCAACGATACAAATCGTCCGCCGTAATGGCACTGATCGAGTCGATCGTCCCGGCGATATCGATTTTTACCGGGTGTTCGGCGTACATCGCCTCAATCAAACCGAAGTAGAGCCTCCAACCTGGATTGTCTTGATACATCTGAATCTCTTGACCGATGATGCCTTTCTCTTTTTCGACCGATGCTTCTGTAAAGTACGGCGCTTGGACGAAGTCGATTAACGTCTTCAAGTTCTCACTGACGTTCGACGTCGCACCGAACAAATATGCCGTCCGGGTGAACGACGTGAACGCGTTCGCCGACGCACCGAGGCGTCCGAATTGTTGGAACACGTCGCCGTCCTCTTTCTCGAACATCTTATGCTCGAGGAAATGGGCGATCCCGTCCGGTACGTCGACCCAGTCCTCTAGCTTGAACCGACGATCAATCGACCCGTATTTGGTCGTGAACGTGGCGTACGTTTTCTCATAGCCGGTCTTTTTCAATAAGTAAACCGTCAATCCGTTCTCGAGGACGGTATGATGAAGCGTCTCTCCGACGTTTGGAAAATCGAGTTTCATGCGGTTCCCCCCTTTAAACAATAGACGGCCTGTAGCGTCAATCGGTTCGCGAGCGCGGCCACGTCTTGACGCGACGTCCGTTCGATAATCGCCATCTCTTCGTCGAGCGAGAACGGACGGATGTCCGAACCGCTCATCCAAGCGATCAGTTGGCGCGGATTGTCGCCGAGTTGGCGACGCTGATGGAATAACATCGCTTTCGTCTGTTCGAGCGTCTCATCCTCGAACGTGCCGGCTTGAAGGTCGGCTAGCTGGTCGGCGATAATCGCCTCGGTCTTGGCCTGGTTCGAGGCATCGATTCCGGCGTAGACGAACAACATCCGGCTGAGCGAGCTATACTGCGAGGCCGCGTAATAGGCCAAGCTCTCTTTTTCACGGACATTCATGAACAGTTTCGAGTGCGGGAAGCCGCCGAATAAGCCGTTGACGACTTGCATCCGGACGGCGTCCTCACTTCTCGGGTCGATGTCGACTTGATAGGCGAGGTGCAACTTGCTCTGATTGATGGCTTGATGTTCCTCGAGCCGTTGAAACTCACGGTCGACCGGCTGGGGATACTCCCGAACGAGACGTTCTCCGAGCCCTTCGAGCGGGGCGAACGCGTCCGTCACTTGTTCACGACTGACGTCCCCGACGACATAGACGTCGACGCGGTCGTGACGGATCATCGCTTCATACGCCTCGAACAACGTCCGAGGTGTCACGTGCTCCAACTGGTCAAGTGTCCCAAGCGATGGGATGGCGAGTTCTTCGCCGAGCAGCTCTTGTAGACGTTGTTGGGCAAAGCGCATCTTGTCATCGTATACAGATTCGATCCGTTGACGCTGGAGACGAGCCTCTTGCTCGACGATGAGCGGTTGGAACGCCCCGTCATAGGCGTTCGGACGAAGCAGCACTTCCTCGAGCAGCTTGATGGCTTGAGCGAGCACCGGTTCGCCGACGAGTTCATCGTTCACGACTTCAAGCTGGAACTGGATGATATGCTCTTTGCCGACTTTCGAGGCCCCGGCGTACAGGCTTGCGTCATACAGTTGTTCGAGCGGCGTGTGGAACAGTTCGATCGACGGATAGGCTTCCGTCGCCTTCTCCATCACATACGGCAACAAGGCGCGGGCTGCAATCGTCTCAGGCGACAATGGCGCCGCGAACGAGACGAGACATGTCGTCGTCTTGAATTTTTGGGTCGGGTAGACCGAATAGTGCAATCGCTGTTGAAATTGTTCGATTCCTTTCATAACTGGATCTACTCCTTCTTCTTTTTCGTTTTAAAGACATCGGCACCGCGGGCGTACTCTTGATCAGGCACACCGGCCACGACGTTGGCGTAACGGGCCGCAGTAAATAAGTAATCACTCAATCGATTGTAGTACGGGAGTTGACGGACGGCCGCATCGACATTGACAAGTTCTCGTTCGACACGGCGACAGACGGTGCGCGCCACATGCAGGCTTGCCGCTCCGACACTGCCTCCCGGCAAAATGAACCGGACGAGCTCGGGACATTTGGCCTCAAGCTCGTCAATCCACGTCTCAAGCTCGGTGACGATCACTAAATCGACTTGTTGCGGCGGGTCTTGTTTATACATCAGCTCCGAGCCGAGATCGAACAAGTCGTGCTGGATTCGTGTCAATTGGGTCCGGAGCGTCTCGTCCGTCTGATGGGCGAGCGCGAGACCGATCTGACTGTTCAACTCATCTAACAGCCCCATCGCCTGGATGTGGGGATGGACTTTCAAGACGCGTCCACCAATGAGCGACGTCTCGCCCTTGTCCCCGCCTCGTGTGTACAGTTTCATGTCATTTCCTCCTTTATGCCACAAATGGTGACCCATAGGAGTCACCATTGTCGTTATGCCTGCGGTTGCGTGTACGGGAGACGGATTGTGAACGTCGTCCCTTCGTCGAGCGCGCTTGAGACGTCGACCGTGCCGTGATGGGCATCGATGACGTTCTTGACGATGGCGAGACCGATTCCGGTACCCGCCTTGCCGCCGCTCGTCCGTGCTTTATCCGCTTTGTAGAACCGTTCGAACACGAACGGTAAATCTTCTTTCGGGATGCCGCTGCCCGTGTCGGACAGACGGATCATGAAGCCGGTCTCTTCTGCGCTCGCTTCGAGTCGAATCGAACCGGACTCGGTATGTGCGATGGCATTGCCGATCAAATTCGTGAACACTTGTTCCAATCGGTCCCCGTCCGCCTCAATCGTGTGACGCGGAGCCTCAGTCGAGAGGGTGATCCCTTTCTCGTTCGCCATCTGGTTGAACTTGCGCATGACGCGCGGTAAAAACTCACCGAGGTCGAACGTTGCGAATTGCATCGTCTCTTTGCCTGATTCAATCCGTGCCAAGTCGAGTAAATCGTTGACGAGACGGGCGAGCCGGAGTGACTCATCATAGATGATGGAAGCGAATTCTTTCGTCGCATCATCACTCTCGGTCATGCCGTCGATAATCGCCTCGGAATACCCTTGGAGCGTCACGAGCGGGGTCCGGAGTTCATGGCTGACGTTGGCGACGAAATCGGTCCGCATCTTGTCGAGGCGATGGCTCTCTGTCGTGTCACGGATGACGACGACGGCCCCTTCGAAATCGTCCTCGCCAAGAAGCGGTGTCACGGTCAACGTGTAATAATGGTCGTGCTGTTTCACTTCAATCGTCTTCTCCGGAGCCCCGGCGACGACGTCCTCATAGAGCGACAACACGACTTCGTGCGGTTGCTCGTCAATGAGGAGCGGTTGGGCTTGAGGATTCGTCACGATGACGTTCGCATGGCGGTCGAGGGTGATGACCCCATCGGCCATCGACCGTAAAATCGAGGCCAATTGTAGCCGTTCCCGATCGAGCGCGTTCACATACGTCGACAGCTGGCTGCTCATCGCGTTGAACGAGCCGGCCAGTTCGCCGATCTCATCGTTCGACTTTTGAACGAGGCGCAGGTCGAACTGCCCTTCCCCTGTCTTGTTGACGGCGTCGCGCATCTCCCGGAGCGGTGCCGTGATGCGCGTCGATAAGAAGAACGCGAACACGGTCGTGACGATGATGGCCGAGGCGACCGTCCAAAAGATGATCGTCCGGGCCCCTTCGTTCGCACTCGAGATCGCATCAAGCGGTTCAATCAAATAAAGCGTATACTCGCCCGTCTCGAGTGAGAACGTCGTCCGGTATGCGAGCGCGGCCTGGTCGTCAAACGACGAGAAGTTCCCGATCGACGTCTCTCCGACGGCTTGATACGCTTCCCAGTCTTGACGTCCGAGTTCGGTCATGAGCCCATCGACTTCGGTCCCGAAATTCGAGCGGACCGTCCCGTTCTCCAATATATAGTTGGCGCCGTACACTTCGATGATTTGATCAACCGTCCGCGATGCGTCCCCTTCTTGGAGCAGTACGGATTGAACTTGTCCCCCGAGTTTGGCCAAATGGCCTCGTTCCTGATCAATATGAAACGAGTTGAAAAACTCGAGCATCAGAACGGAGACGATGAACAAGATAAGACTGACCAACACGAGAATCGTCAACCACAGCTTTGTGACGATGCTATTGCGGCGAATCATCACTCACTGACGACTTCGAACTTGTAACCGACACCCCATACCGTCGTAATCATGTGCGCGGCTTCTGGAGAGACCCGGTTCAACTTTTCCCGGAGTCGCTTCACGTGTGTGTCGACCGTTCGAAGGTCTCCAAAGAATTCATAGTTCCAGACTTCTTTTAATAGCTGTTCCCGTGAGAACACTTTGTCAACTTGCTTGGCCAAGAAGAACAACAGTTCATATTCTTTCGGCGTGAGCGCAATCTCTTCTCCGTCGACCGTGACACGGTGCGCGTCGTTATCGATCGTCAAATGCGGGAAGACGATTAAGTCTTTTGATTTTTCAGCCGTACGTAAATATTTGGTCGATCCTGAACGGCGGAGGAGCGCCTTGACGCGCAGGACGACCTCACGCGGGCTGAACGGTTTGACGATATAATCGTCGGCCCCGACCTCGAACCCTTGGACACGGTCGACTTCTTCCCCTTTCGCCGTCAACATGATGACCGGCGTCGCTTTCGATTTGCGAAGTTCGGTACACACCTCGACACCGTCCATTTTCGGCATCATCAAATCGAGCAAGATGACATCGAAATTATGCTCGAGGGCGAGCTGTAACGCCTCTTCCCCATTCGTCGCTTCGACAATCACGTACTGTTCCCGTTCCAAATACATTTTTAATAGTCGGCGAATTCTTTCCTCGTCGTCGACCACTAAAATTTTTGTTTTATTAGCCATCCACTAAACCTCCTAATCGAACCATTACAAGATGTAGCGATTGTTGCACAATTGTGAACATTTCGCTCTCTTTCATAACTATACCACTCTATTATTTGGCTTCACAACGGTCAGTTGATAGCGCCATGAAAAAAGAAGCCACCGGAGTGACTTCTTTGTTTACGCATATGAATGCAAACCGGCGATGACAAGGTTGACGAAGACGAGGTTGAACATGATGACGGCGAATCCACCGACACAGAGCCAAGCCGCTTTCGTTCCCGTCCAGCCACGCTGGATCCGCATATGCAAGTAATAGATATAGATGAGCATCGTGATGAGCGCCCACACTTCTTTCGGGTCCCAGCCCCAGAAACGGTTCCAGGCGATTTGGGCCCAAATCATGGCGAAGATGAGGCCCCCGAGAATGAACACCGGCAAGCCGATGGCGATCGAACGGTAACTGATCTCGTCAGCGAGGTCGAGGTCGACCTTTTTCGCGAGCGGCTGTAACGCCTCGGCGACGCGCTTGCGTAAGATGACGAAACGGAGCAACACATAAATCACGACGCCAGCGATGACCGACCAGATGAGTGTGTTCAATTTCAACGTGTTGATGAACGTCGGCAACTCGAGTGACAAGCCGCTGGCACCAGAGACAAGTTGCGCCCCTTCCGGTACGAACAGCATCGGCATGAAGTACTCATACGACTCTTGCGTTCCGCGATCGTTCGTGAACTCGACGACGCCACCGGCGCCAATCGCCTTGAAGAGCATCGAGACGAGAATGAAGCCGAGCGTACACATGAGTACGAACATCGTGACTTCAAGCCACGTCCGAGACTTCGACTGCTCGCGCATCGATGTCTCGTTCAATAAGAAGATGAGGCCTGATGCAAAGCTGATGGCCAGAATCCCTTGTCCGAGCGCTGCGGTCGTGACGTGAATCTTCAACCAGACACTGTTCAAGGCTGGGATGAGCGGTGCCACTTCGCTCGAGAACATCGAGGCGAACGCGATGACGAGCAACGCCACCGGCATGGCGAACAACCCGAGCACATCATTTTTATAAATGCCATACACGACGAGGAAGCCAAGCACCATCATCATTCCGAAGAACGTCGTGTATTCGTATAGGTTCGATACCGGCGCATAGCCGACCCCAACCCACCGTAAAATAAAATATCCCATTTGGGCAATAAAGCCGATGACCGCCAGAATGAACGCATACTTTCCATAGGCGATACGGTTGACGTTGCGGTCTTTGCGCATCCCGCTGACCGCGATCGTGAACAACACGGTCGCGACGGCGTACAGGATGAACGCGATGAAGAGCAAACGACTGCTCCACTGAATCCACTCCATTATGATTCCCCTCTTTCATTGGTTGAGTTGTCGTCTGTCTTTTTTTCAAACCGTGCCTGATCTTCCCAGATCGGCAGGCCATGTTTCTCTAGGAGCGGTGTGATTTCGCGGTTAAGTGAAGATGGGTTCTTGTTCGTGAAACCGGCGACAAGCACGTCCGTCTCGCCGTGACGGCGAATCCAGATGCGACGGTGCGGCCAATACATACCCATCACGATCCCGACCATGAAGATGATTCCCCCGACGATTAACACTGGATACGTCGAGTCACTCTTGACGCGAAGACCGCTCGTGCTCGCCATCTCCGTCCCGGCGAATTGGACCGCATAGCGATTCTCCTCGTCGGCGACGTTCAAGCGAATCCCGATCAAGTTCGATTCGGTCGTGCCGTCCGGTGTGTCAATCGCCATGAAAAAGGCCGGGTTGAGCGCCCGTGGCGATTTCGTGTTCGGCTGGCCGTCCTTGACTTCAAAGTCCGGGTATAAGTCGTTCAGTTTGACCGTGACGTCACCGAGGTCGTATGTCGTCTCCGGATTCGTCAAATCGACCGTGAACGGTCCATACACGTCGCCTGTCTCTTTATCAGCGACGTTGAATGACATTGACAAGAACTCTGGACGACTCGAATACTGTTCTTGATACACTTCATATTTTTCAAACTTGAACGGATGGTTCACTTTCGTCGAACCGGTATCGACTTCCTCGAGTTGCGGCGATCCGTCCTCGTTCGTTCCGGTCTTCTTGAACAGCGTCAATTCCGTCTCATAGTTTTTTGGGACAGCACCCGCTTTTTCGATTGCCTCGGCAAACTTCGCATCTTCGGCGTTGTTTTCCGGATCATACATCTCTAAAATAAATTGATCGTTGCGGAGATAATATTCATCATCCGTCGCCTCGAGCGGAACCGTATCGCCTTCGCGCACCCATTCGAGCGTGTCCGTATGGAATGCCGGAAAGACGCGTAGCATCGCCCCGATGAAGAAGATGACGAGCCCGATGTGGTTGACGTATGGGCCCCAACGGCCAAAACGGTATTTTTCGGCGAGTAAGGCGTCGCCGTCACGCTTCACTTGATAGCGCTTCGCTTTTAAGGCGTCGCCGAACGCATCGATTTGTTCGTCCGAGCCTTTGCCTTCCCCAATCAGACGTTGTCCGCGCATGAAGCGATCGGTACGTCGGACCGGCTGGTTTTTCAACGCTTTATATAGCGGGAAAAATCGGTCGATTGACACGACGATGAGCGATAACGTCAGCATGACGATCAACGTGATGTACCACCACGATGTATAGAGGTTATGGAATCCTAACGTGTAATAAATCGTTCCCGGTGTCCCGTACTCGTCCGTATAATACTGGCTCGCCGGCAACTGTTGCGGAATATACATCTCTTGCGGGAAAATCGTTCCGATCGCCGATCCGACGATGATGAGCCCGATGAGCCATAGACCGACCTTGACCGATGCAAAAAAGCTCCACACCCGGTCAATCCATGACCGTGGACGACGCTTCGATCGTAAATCGGCGCCGTCGTATTTCATATCTAGCATATGTGCGCCCCCCGTTCGCTTACAATGACTTCTCGGCCAACTCCATCAGTTTCTCTTTCGTGAGTTCACCTTCGTACTTTTCAATCACTTTGCCATCGGCATCGATGACGAACGTGACCGGCAAGTTATAAATCCCGTACGCCTTCTCGACTTCGCTGCGCGTGTCCATCAAAATCGGATAGTCGAGCTTGACGCCGAGGTCGTTCACAAAGTTATCGACTCGGAGCGGTGTCTCACCGACATTGACCGCCCAAAAATCGACGCCCATGTCTTGAAGGGCCGCATAGTTGTCCTGGACGACCGGCATCTCTTTCTCACACGGTTCACAGAACGTGCCCCAGAAGTTCACGAGCAGCCCTTTGCCGTCGTATGTCTCGCGCTCGACCATCGTCGTCCCGTCTAAACTGACGAGCTTGAAGTTCGGCGCATCGTCGCCGGCCTCGACCCGTCCGTCGTTACCGGCTTGTTCAATCAATTGCATGATGACGACCGCTCCTGCGAACAGGACCATCGTCATGATCATGAGCCGCCAAAATGACCGTTTTTTCTTATGGGCCATCGCCTGATTCATGCGATCACCCGACTTTGTTTCTTTCGTCATGAGTTCACACCATCCTTCAATTGTTATTGTACTGAAAAAACACCAAAAACGCACATTAACAGACTTTTTTCATCTTTTTGTCACACAATCTCCACAAACTAAAAAATCATCCTATCTCAGGACGATTTTTTAGTTGTTATTTTTTCTTTTTCTTGCCTCGTTGTACAGGGGGTACGGTCGGGTTGGCAAGTTCACGCAACTTGGATACTTCTTTGCGTGACAGTTCACGCCATTCGCCCGTCGTGAGACCGTCGAGCGTCAAGAAACCGAACTGTTCGCGCTTCAATTTGATGACTTCCGAACCGACTGCTTCGAGCATGCGGCGGATTTGACGGTTATGGCCTTCTGAGATGACGATTTCTAGAATGGCCGAGTTTTTCTTATGGTCGACCGTCTTCATCTTCACTTGGGCACTGCCCGTCTTATATCCGTCATCGAGCTCGACGCCCGACTCGAGTTGTTTCATCGCGATATACGAAGGAATGTTCTTCACTTTCGCCACATAGCGTTTCGGGATTTTGAACTTCGGATGGGTCATCATGTTCGAGAACTCTCCATCGTTCGTCAAGATGATGAGTCCCGTCGTGTTATAGTCGAGACGTCCGACCGGGAAGACACGTGATCCGGGTGGGACGAGGTCGGTGATGACTTTACGACCTTTATCGTCTTCGACCGTCGAGACGTAACCGCTCGGCTTGTAGAGGACATAGTAGACATGCTCTTCTTGTTCGATTTTCACACCGTCGACTTCGACTTCAGACTTCGGTCCGACTTTCGTCCCGAGTTCGCGCACGACTTTCCCGTTGACGCGGACCCGTCCATCTAAAATCATTTCTTCGGCTTTGCGCCGTGAGGCGACACCTGCTTGGGCAATCACTTTTTGTAAACGTTCCATTTATTCATTCTCCAATCTATCTTGCATAATCGCAGACGGCTGGCCGAAGAACAAATCGCCTTCGTCCGAGAGCTCGTCTTCAAACGTTAATGGGGGCAATTCATCAAGTGAATTAAACCCGAAATGGTCCAGGAAATGCTCGGTCGTGCGGTACAACTTGGCCCGTCCGATCGTCTTGGCCCGGCCTGCCGACTCAATCAACCCTTTTGATAACAGCGTATGGATGACGCGTTCGACTTTGACGCCCCGAACTTCTTCGATATCGGCCCGGGTGACCGGTTGCTTGTACGCGATGATGACGAGCGTCTCCATCGCGGCCCGAGACAACGCTTGTTCGGCCATCGTGCCGACGTAACGCTGAATATACTCGGATACCTCGGGGACCGTCACGAGCTTGTACACGCCCGCCGATTCAATCAATTGGAACGGGCGACCGGAGTCTTTAAACGATACTTCTAGCTTACTCAACTGTTCGCGGGCGGCGGCTTCCGAAATGTCGAGTGTATCCGCGAGGGCACGCACTTCCATCCCTTCTTCGCCGACGACGAACAGTAGACTCTCAATAATCGTTTCATAAGACAGCAACGGCTTCATTCCTTTCCTTTGATGATTCGACGAACGAGATTTGAATGTCCCGTTCTTCTTGTTTGGTCGTGACAACACGCAACTTGATTAGCTCAAGCAACGCCATGAACGTGACGACGAGGTCGGAGACATCGGGCCGCTCTTCAAAAAACGAAAAGAACGAGGTCGTCCCTGCTGCCGAGACATGCTCGTGCAACCGCGTCATCTGCTCCTCCAGCGTCCGTTCTTCGCGTTTGATCGTCTTCTTGCGGCGTTCTTTCCACCGCTTGCGCTCGACCATCTTCGAATAGGCGTGCAACAAGTCCGAGAAGTTGAGCGGTCCGTCGTACGGTTGGACGAGGTCGGACATATAGCGCGTCAAATCTTCGCCCGGACGGCTGTACAGTTCGAGCCGAGACTCTTCCTGCTCGCGCATGAACACGACCGCTTCTTTATAGGCCTTATATTCAATCAACTGTCGAATCAACCCTTCGCGGGTCGGTTCTTCGCCGAAGTCAGGAATGTCATCCTCTTCGACCGGTACCGGTGGCAACAGCTGCTTGCTCTTCAATTGGAGCAACGTCGCCGCCATGACCAAATACTCACTGGCCACATCGAGCTCAAATTTTTGCATCGTCCGGATAAAGGCGACATACTGGTCCGTGACCTCGGAGACAGAGATGTCCGCGATGTCGAGCTCCATCTTGCCGATCAAGTGGAGCAACAAGTCGAGCGGACCTTCGAACGTATCGATTTTGACGTTGTACGCTTCCATAGAGACACCTGCCATTTACATTTTTGCGCTTTAGTATAACATGTTTTGTAGTACCGTGACCACGAAAGGAGAAATTTGATGTCAACGCCTTTAATCCAGTATACGCTCTTGTTTGAATGCCATGCCGATTATTTCGAATGCCACGAAGTGCTCGAGGAAGCATGGCAAGACGGAGGCCGTCAAGATTTAGGTTACGCCGCCTTGATTCAGTACGCCGTCGCCCATTACCATGCCCGCCGCGGCAATACGGCCGGGGCGAAAAAGAGCATCGCGGCGTTACAACAGAAACTTGGGCTGGCCGCGACCGAGCTCGAGGGGCACGGCATCGATGTGGAAACGTTCGCCAAGGATTTGGAGTGTTGGCCGCTCCCCGAGACGCTGCCGCTCGACAAATCGACGCGCCGACAAATCGAGCGCTTGAAACCGACATTCGAACCGACCGCGCTCACGTTTGACGAGCTCGTCCATAAACATATGTATCGAGACCGGACACCGGTCGTCACCGAGCGGCTCCGGGCGCTCGAGGCACGCAAAAAAGCTAGGCGCTGAGCCTAGCTTTTTTAGATGACGACTTGATTCCATTTATCGAGCAAGTCCCCGGTCTTGCCTTGACCGACGAGCTTCAAGTCGAGCGGCAATAAGTTCCGGGTCTCATCGAGCAGTTCATAGGAACGTTTCTCGCCACGGAACGACGGAGACAGCGCAATATGATGGATGAACATCGTCGTCTCTTGTTGCTCCATCCCGATAATCCCGACGAAGTCTTCCCCGACTCTCCAGAGATAAAGGAATTTGGCAGGGTCTTCTTCGTAGGACCGGACGAGTTCGAGCAAGGCGAGCGGAGATTTGTCGCTACATGAGAACGCGAGCAAGCCCATCGCCGTCTTTTCGTACGATTGTTTATATTTCACCAGCATCGCTGGTTTCACCACCTTTAGTCATTCATGTTTCACTAAGTGAACACGTGAGAGACATGGCTCATTGTGTCATAAGATTCAGGCAGAAATCAATTCTCGTCCCAAACTTTGACTTCGGCCATCTTCGTGCCTTGACGAAGTTTGACCGCGTACTCGAGGCCAGACGTCACTTTTCCGAAGACCGTGTGGACGCCATCAAGGTGCGGTTGTGGCTCATGGACGATAAAGAACTGTGACGAGCCCGTGTTGCGTCCAGCGTGCGCCATTGAGAGCGAACCGGCTTCATGCTTGTACGGGAATGACGTCGACGTCTCACATGGGATCGTGTAGCCTGCGCCGCCCATGCCTGTGCCTTCTGGGCAGCCGCCTTGGCTGACGAAGCCTGGGATGACCCGGTGGAATGTCAAACCGTTATAGAAACCGCTGTTCGCGAGCTTCTCGAAGTTTTCAACCGTGATCGGTGCCGCATCGTGGAACAAATCGAATTCGATCATTTCGCCGTTCTCTAATTTCATTGATCCTTTTTTCATATCAAGTTACCCCTTTATGTTCATATTGTCTTTCTCACTCACACATTGCCCATTCTATCAAAAAAAACCGTCTGTCTCCACTATTTTGTGGAAACAGACGTTCTGACTAGCTACTTACTGGATGACAGCGTGGACGAGTGGACGCGCCGTCGGCTCTGTCGCACCGATCGTATACGCGTGGTCCATCCGCTCGAGCGCAGAGGTCATATCTTCTTTGTTCGAACGGAGCACGGCGATCACGTCACCGGCTTCGACCTTGTCACCGACTTTCTTCTCGAGCGTGATACCGGCCGCAAAGTCGAGCTGATCATCTTTTGTCGCCCGACCTGCGCCGAGGAGCATCGCTGCCACACCGACTTCGTCAGCGATAATCGACTCGACGTAACCCGCTTGTTTCGCGACGAACGTCGTCTCATACTTCGCTTGCGGAAGTTTCGACAAGTCATCGACGAGCGACGCGTCGCCACCTTGTGCCGCTACGAACTGACGGAACACTTCGAGGGCATGACCATCCGCCATCCGTTTCTCGAGGTCAGCGTACGCCTCGTCGAACGTCGGATAGAACTCTCCAAGTACAGCCATATGGCCGGCGATCGTGAGGGCAATCGTCTTCAAGTCGTTCACGTCTTTGCCCGAGAGGACTTCGATCGCTTCTTTCACTTCATTCGCGTTCCCGATTTCGAAACCGAGCGGCTGGTCCATGTCCGTGATGACGGCAACCGTTTGACGGCCGACGTTCTTCCCGATCGCGACCATCTCTTCAGCGAGCGCTTTTGCATCATCGAACGACTTCATGAACGCGCCTGAACCCGTCTTGACGTCGAGGACGATGCTGTCGGCACCGGCCGCGATTTTCTTCGACATGATCGAGCTCGCGATGAGCGGGATCGAATCGACCGTCGCCGTCACGTCACGGAGTGCGTAAAGACGTTTGTCGGCAGGCGTCAAGTTACCCGTCTGACCGATGATGGACATCTTGATATCGTTGACTTGCTTCGTGAACTGTTCTTCCGTCAACTCGACGTTGAAACCAGGGAACGATTCGAGCTTATCGATTGTCCCGCCCGTGTGGCCGAGACCGCGCCCGCTCATCTTCGCGACCGGAATGCCGATTGACGCGACGAGCGGAGCGACGATTAAGCTGATTTTGTCACCGACACCGCCGGTCGAGTGTTTATCGACTTTTTTACCTTGGATGTTCGAAAGATCGATGACGTCACCAGACTTGACCATCTCCATAGTCAAGGCTGCCGTCTCTTTCTCTGTCATGCCGTTAAAGTAAATCGCCATTGAAAGGGCCGACATCTGATAATCAGGAATCGTCTCGTTCGTGAAGCCTTCGATGATGAAGCGAATCTCCTCTTCGTTTAATTCGCCACCGTTACGTTTTTTCAAAATCAAATCGACCATGCGCATAAGTTTCGTCCTCCTAATTGGGTAGTGGTTACATGCTTTGAATCGTGCCGCGTACGAGTGAAAGGAAGTCTTGGCGGACGCGTTCTGTCGTCTCGATGACCTCTTCATGGTTGAGCGGTTGATCTAAAATCCCGGCTGCCATGTTCGACACGCACGAGATGCCAAGCACACGCATATCCGAATGACGGGCCACGATGACTTCAGGTACCGTCGACATGCCGACGACGTCGCCGCCGAGGAGGCGTGCCATCTTCACTTCGGCTGGTGTCTCGTATGTCGGACCTGTGTTTCCGAAATAGACGCCTTTTTGAATCGAGAGGCCGAGCTTCGCAGCGACACCTTCCGTCAACGTGACGAGCTCTTTATCATACGCTTCTGACATATCTGGGAAACGTGTCCCGAAGTCGCTCGCGTTCTTGCCGATGAGCGGGCTCGTGCCGAAGAAGTTGATGTGATCCGTGATGATCATCAAATCGCCCGGGTTGAACGACTCGTTGCAAGCACCAGCCGCGTTCGTGACGATGAGCGTCTCGACACCGATCAATTTGAGGACGCGGACCGGGAACGTGACTTGTTCCATCGAGTAACCTTCATAGAAATGGAATCGTCCTTGCATCGCGACGACGCGTTTTCCTTCGAGGTCACCGAAGACGAGTTGTCCAGCGTGTCCTTCGACGGTCGATACCGGGAAGTGCGGGATGTCCTCGTAAGGGATTTTGACCGCGTTCTCGATCTCATCGGCGAGGACGCCGAGTCCTGAGCCGAGGATGAGTCCGATTTCTGGTGTTCCGTTCATGCGTTCCTGTAAAAATGCCTTTGTTTCGTTCCAATTTACCATGAGTAGTGCCTCCTCAAATTTCGTTTAAGAAACTCTTTCCGTGTGCTGGTGCATCGACATCGAAGTTATCCGCGACTGTGGCGCCGATGTCGGCGAACGTTCCTCGAATCCCGAGGTCGACTGCTGTCGCGCCGTGATGATGAACGATGAGCGGCACGTATTCACGCGTATGGTCCGTGCCTGGTGCCGTCGGATCGTTCCCGTGGTCGGCCGTGATGATGAGCAAGTCGTCTTCACGCAACTTCTCCATCACTTCTGGTAGACGGGCGTCATACTCTTCAAGCGCGATCGCATAGCCTTCTGGGTCACGGCGGTGACCGAAGAGTGCGTCAAAGTCAACGAGGTTCAAGAAGCAGAGTCCTTCGAAGTCTTCATCGAGCGATTCGACAAGCTTGTCCATCCCGTCCATGTTCGACTTCGTCCGAATCGCTTTCGTGACGCCTTCGCCGTCGTAAATATCGCTGATTTTCCCGAGGGCGATCACGTCTTTACCGGCCGTCTCGAGCGTGTTCATGACCGTCTTGCCGAACGGTTTGAGCGCATAGTCGTGGCGGTTCGACGTACGGACCCAAGCGCCAGGTGTTCCGAGGAACGGGCGGGCGATGATGCGACCGAGCATGTACGGGTCTTCGCGCGTGATTTCACGGGCGTATTCGCAGATGCGATACAACTCGTCGAGCGGGACGACTTCTTCATGCGCCGCGATTTGAAGCACCGAATCAGCCGACGTGTAGACGATCAAGGCGCCCGTGTTGACGTGTTCTTCACCGAGCTCATCCAAAATCTCTGTGCCTGATGCCGGCTTATTACCGATGATGTCGCGACCGCTGAACTCTTTGAGACGATTGATCAAGTCATCCGGGAACTCTTCGAAGACGCGAAACGGCGTATCGATATGAAGGCCCATGATCTCCCAATGGCCGGTCATCGTGTCTTTACCTGCTGAAATCTCTTCCATGCGTCCGTAGGCGCTAGGCGTCTCCGATGATTCGATTCCTTCAATCGGTTTAATATTCGACAAGCCGAGACGGCCCATGTGCGGCATGTTTAAACCACCGTGCTCACGGGCGATATGTCCGAGCGTGTCCGAACCGACGTCACCGAACTGATCGGCATCCGGGGACTCCCCGATTCCGACCGAGTCCATGACGACCAAGAAAATACGTTTAAATTTCTTCACAAAAAGTTCCTCCTTTGGTGTCGTTACGCACGCGGGTGATGTTTTCGATAGACATCATGAAGTCGTGCCTTATTGACATGTGTGTAAATTTGAGTCGTGGAGAGGTCTGCATGCCCGAGCATCTGTTGAATGGCCCGAAGGTCGGCGCCGTTCTCAAGCAAGTGTGTCGCGAACGAATGCCGGAGTACGTGCGGCGTGATCTCTTTTTGAATGCCAGCCTCTTTGGCCCGTCGTTTAATCATCTTCCAGAATCCTTGACGACTGAGCCGGCCGCCACGTCCGTTCAAGAACAACGCCTCGGTCTCCCGACCACCGAGCCCGTTACGCGCCTGCTGGATATAGCGTTCGACAAAACTCTGGGCGACCGATGACACCGGGATAATCCGGGCACTCTCGCCTTTGCCTTCACACTGTAGATACCCCAATTCGAACTGTAAATCATCCAAATCGAGCCCAAGAAGTTCACTGACGCGCATGCCCGTGCCGTAGAGCAGTTCGAGCATGGCCCGATCGCGCAGCGCAAGCGGGTCTGACGTCGGAACGCTGTCGAGTAACCGCTCGACTTCGTCTTGCGACCACGTGTCCGGCAGATGGCGCTCTGCTTTCGGCGTCTCTAAATAGAGCGCCGGGTCAGTCGTTGCCCCACCCGTCATCTTTAAATGATGATGGAACGTCCGAATCGAACTGACGGCCCTCCGCAATGATGAGGCGGCCCGACCGGCTTGCGACAACTCTTCCATATGCTTGACGATATGTGCCCGCGTGACTTCATTCCATTCGGTCACCCCGAGTTGGGTCAACGTCGATAAGTACTGGGTCAAATCGCTCGCATAGGCTTGTCTCGTGTTCGTTGACATTCGTTTTTCTACCGTCATGTACTGCAAAAATGACTCGACTTGCGAACGCATGACATCCCCCTCCTTTCTCGTTACACCTGAATACGCTTACATCATATCACTTATGTAAACCGTTGTGAAGACGTCTGACCTCATTTTTTTAAAGCTTTTTTGTGACGGATTTTGGTGAGGTTTTTACGCTTTCCTTCCGATTGGGGGCTTACGAATCTCGTCACGATTTGGTACACTCAAGTCGACTTATTAAACCAATTTAAAAAGTTAGGAAGGAGTCGTCCATGGACCAGACCACTACTAATCTGACGGTCGCCGTCAGACGGCAACTCGTCTTGAACGGCCGCTCGACCGTCGCCGCCATCTCGGAGGCGACCCGGCTCAGCTTTCCGACCGTCAAGAAGCAGTTAGAGCAGTTGATGCAAGCCGGTGAAGTGTTCGAACACGGATTTGAGGACTCACGCGGCGGACGCCCTTCCAAACGTTACATCTATAATGAGCGGTTCACGCACGGATTGACGCTATACGTCGAGAAGACGGTCGTCCGCTATCGTCTCATCGATTGCAAGGGCGCAACGATTGACGACGGGACGCAAGTGATTCTAGACGGGGACCACCTTGGTGCGCTCGGTGCGGTACTCGATCGACAGTTGGACCAGACCTCCGACGTGAGTGCGATCTCCGTCGGTGTCGCGGCGGCCGTCGCGGCGGCCGTCGCGGACGGGACGGTCATCTTCGCCCCGGACTATACGACGTTCGCACACCTCGACTTGAAACATTGGGTCGAGTCACGCACCGCTCGCCCTGCCGTCATCGAGAACGACATGAACGCGGCTGTCTATGGATACGGACACACGCACGAACTCACTGGCGACCAGTCAATCGTCTACATCTATCTGGGAAAAAACGGACCCGGTGCCGGGATACTCATCAACGGACAGCTCATCCGTGGAAAGACCGGGTTCAGCGGGGAGATCTCGTTTCTACCGCTCTATGACGACTCGACGTTTCATGACCGGATAGCGAGTGAGCGGTCGGTCCCGGCCCCATTGTCGGACGCCGCGCTCGATGCGCTCGGTCGGCTCGTCGCGACCTTCACCGCGACGCTCAATCCGCACGCCATCATTTTTTCGGACGTCGATCTCGTCGATACCGAGTTGGAGGGGATTCGGAACGCCTGCCAGCGTCATATTCCGGCGGCTCACACCCCAGATTTATTGATCGGCATATGGGAGGAAGATTATTTCGCAGGCTTAGCTCGACGTTGCGTCGGGTTGATCCTTGAATCGATTTGAAGAGGTGAATTATGACAGGATTTTTATTATTGACCGTGATTTACATTGCCTTTATCAGTCTTGGCCTGCCCGACGCCTTGCTCGGTGTCAGTTGGCCGTTGATGCACGTCGAGTTCAACGCCCCGATCTCGATGGCCGGATGGATTTTTATGACCATTGCTGCAGGCACGATTTTATCGAGCCTACTCAGCGGTAGGTTGCTCGAACGTTTCGATACGAAGCAAGTCACGTTCGGCTCCGGACTCGTGACGGCAATGTGCCTGCTCGGCTTTTACGCGGCCCCGTCCTTGATTTGGCTGTTCGTCCTATCGATTCCACTCGGACTTGGTGCCGGGGCGGTCGATGCCGCGCTCAACCATTACGTCGCAGAAAACTATCAGGCGCACCATATGAACTGGCTCCATTGTTTCTGGGGCGTCGGAGCGACGGGCGGACCGCTCGTCATGGCCGGTGTCTTGACGGAGAGCGGTTGGCGTGACGGCTATTTGATCGTCGCGTTGATTCAGTTCGCGCTCGCCTTCCTCCTGCTCCTGTCGTTCCCGCTTTGGAAGCGCGAAATCAAAACGGAGCCCTCCACGCTCGAACGACAAGAGACGGCTGCGACCGCGCTCGAACGAAAGATGCCAAAAGGCCTCTCGTATGCGCTGGCCACGTTCCTGCTCTATTGTGGGATTGAGGCGCTCATCGGCCTGTGGGCCAGCAGTTACCTCGTCCAGATGAAACAGTTCTCTGTCGCGACGGCCGCGACGTGGGTGTCAATCTATTACGGCAGCATTACGCTCGGTCGCTTCCTGAGCGGGTTCCTCTCGTTCCGCTTCACGAATCGACAAATGATTCGGCTCGGGCAAACCTTCGCTTTAATCGGTAGCCTCGTGTTTCTCATTCCGGCGACCGGAGCGATGTTGATCGGATTGATTTGTATCGGGCTAGGCTTGGCCCCGATTTACCCGAGCATGCTTCATGAGACGCCACAGCGGTTCGGGAAGGAACGGGCAAAACGGTTGATGGGCTTCCAGATGGCGTTCGCCTACACGGGCAGCACGTTCCTGCCACCGCTATTCGGACTCATCGTGTCTCAGACGTCGCTCGGCCTATTCCCGCTCGTGACCGTCTTGATTATGCTCGGGATGCTCTTGAACACGGAACGCTTGAACTTGATCATGCACCAACCATCAAAGGAGGAACTCACATGAAAATCGAACACATCGCCATATGGGTGAACGACCTCGAACCGATGCGCCGCTTCTACGAGACGTACCTCGGGGCAACTGCGAACGACAAGTATACGAACGAACAAAAACAGTTCGAATCCTATTTTCTGACGTTCCCTGATTCGACATGCCGGCTCGAGTTGATGCGACGCCCGGACGTCCAAGGCACACCACGCGAAACGATTGGCTACGCGCATATCGCGTTCGCGCTCGGTAGCAAAGAGGCGGTCGATGCGTTGACACGACGACTCGAAGTCGACGGGTATCCGCTCATCGACGGACCGCGGACGACGGGAGACGGTTATTATGAAAGTGTCCTGCTCGACCCCGAACAAAATAAACTTGAATTGACGATTTAAGGAGATGAGACGATGATTCAGGCGATTTTACTCGACCTTGACGGAACGTTATTGACCGACCAGAAGATGATTTCACCGCGCACGAAACAGATATTGCTCGACCTCCAGGCGGAAGGCAAAAAAGTCGTACTCGCCTCCGGCCGGCCGAAACGGGGCATCGAACCGTTCGCCGAAGAGCTCAGACTGCATGAATACGGGGGACTCATCGTCTCCTCGAACGGGGCGTGCGTCACGGATGCTGCGACGAATGAAACATTGTTCGAACAGGCGATTCATCCGAACGACGCTCGTGCCATTTTGGATCATTTGACCGGCTTCGACGTCATTCCGATGATCAATGACGAGACGTATATGTATGTCAATGACGTCTTCAACGGCATGCTCGAGTTGAACGGTGAGCCGTTCAATATTATTGAGTATGAGTCGCGCGGCGGTCGGTTCCGATTACGGGAAGCACCCCGTCTCGCCGACGCCATCCATTTCCCCGTCTATAAGATTCTCGTCGCGGGACAACCTGACTATCTGCAGGCGCATGCCGCTTCTCTCGCCGGACCGTTCACGGACCGCGTCACCGGCATGTTCACGGCCGCCATGTACTATGAGTTCACGGATCTCGGCATCGACAAGGCCCGGGCGCTCGACCATGTGTTCCAAAACATCGGGATCAGCCGCGACCGTGTCATCGCGTTCGGTGACGGGCATAACGACCGGTCGATCATCGAGTATGCCGGCATCGGCGTCGCCATGGGCAACGCCGTCGAGGACATCTTGACCATCGCCACGGAAGTGACGACATCGAACAATGAAGACGGGATTGCCACCGTCTTGTCCCGTTACTTGACGACGTGACGACATATAAAAGACAGGCAGCCTTTGAGGGGCTGCCTGTCTTGCTTTATCCGTTGATGACTGCTTTATGACCCTCGAGCGTGACGCCTTTGGCTTGGCAAACTTTACAGATGCCGTGAAACGTCAAGCGATGATCTTTGATTAAAAATTCGTATTTGCTTTCGACTTTCTTCTCGACGTCGACGAGCAAGTCTTCCATGATCTCCTCGACCGAACCGCACTCGACACAGACGAGATGATGGTGCGAATGGTTCGCGCCTTCTGGTCTGAGGTCGAAACGGGCGACGCCGTCACCGAAGTTGACTTTGTCGACGACACCGAGCTCCGTCAATAGCTCCAGCGTCCGATAGACGGTCGCGAGCCCGATTTCCGGTGCGATGCTTTTGACGAGCATGAACACGTTCTCTGCGCTCAAATGGTCCGTCTCATTCTCAAGTAGAATCCGGACAGTTGATTCTCGTTGCGGTGTCAATTTATATCCTTTGGCGCTCAATTGCTGTTTGATCCGTTCAATTCGCGTTTCCATAAGGCGCCCCCTCTTAGCATAATTCACTATTCAAAGCATACCGAAGTTCGTCCGGTTTTTCAAATTAAAATGATTCCTATGTAAGTGTAACATAACTCACTCTAGTTTAGAATCATTTCAATTTAGATAATTGCCACCACTGAATCGCCATAATCGTCTTCGCGTCAGTGATGCGTCCACTCGCCAGCAAGTCGACCGCCTCGTCGAACGTGAAGCGTTGGACTTGTAAAAACTCGTCCTCATCAAGGTTCATCGTACCGGCCGTCAAGCCGTGGGCGACATAGACATCGACCCGTTCACTACAAAAACCGGGTGCCCCGTAAAATGAGAAGATTTTTTCGAGCGTCTCGGCCGTATAACCGGTCTCTTCTTCGAGTTCGCGCTTCGCGCTCGCGAGCGGTTCCTCACCGACTTCTAATTTACCGGCCGGAATCTCGAGTGACATCGATTCAAACGCTTTCCGGTACTGCTCGACGAGGACGATGCGATCGTCTTCATCGACGACGAGGACGGCGACGGCCCCGTTATGGTAGACGAGTTCACGGACCGAGGTCCCTCCGTTCGGGAGCGAGACGACGTGTTTCTCAACGTTAAAGATCTTTCCTTCGTAAATGACTTCCCGTTCAATCGTTTTCTCTTCCATTTGTATGTACCCCTCACTTTTCCTATATACTGTGATTATGATTCATATCGTCAGACGGAACAAGGAGGAATTATCAATGGCAGAGTTAGGATTAGGAACCATGTCGATTTTAAAACACGGGGAAGCAGAAGGTCGTCGGATTCTAGAGGCCGCCTACGACGCTGGGATTCGGCATTTCGATACGGCCGACGTCTACGATCACTTCAAGGTGGAACGTCTAGTCGGTTCGACGTTTGCCGGACGCCGGAACGAACTGTTCTTGACGAGCAAGGGCGGGAACGTGCGAACGGAGGATGGGATGCGCTGGGATCCGAGCGCCGCGTATTTGGAGCAGGCGCTCGCCGATTCGCTCGAACGTCTCCAGACTGACTATTTGGATTTATATTACGTCCATGGCGGCACGATCGAGGACGACCTCGATGAGACAATCGCCTTCATGCGCCGGCAAAAACAAGCCGGGGTCGTCCGACAAATCGGACTGTCCTCGATTCGTCCGAACGTCATTCACTATTGGCTCGAGCACGGTGAACTCGACGTCTTGATGACGCCCTATTCGTTGCTCGATCGTCGCGTCGAATCACTCGACCTCGACATCCCGATTGTCGGGCGCGGACCGCTCGCCAAAGGACTATTGACCGCCGAGTGGTCCGAGCGCTTGACGGACAAAGGCTTCGAAGCATGGACTGCATCAGAGTTACGCGACGTGTTGCCGACGATCCCGACGCCGATTCAAGCTTACGCCCTTGCCGCCGCGAAACGAACGTGTGCCGTCGTCCTGCCGGGTGCCTCTTCGGTCGATCAATTGAACGAATTGATTGCCGCCAATCAAGCCGACGTCGATTCGGACAAACTTGATGAGCTGTTGGCACGGCTGCCTATTCACCCCTACACAAAACATGCGACCTGAACGTCAGGTCGCATCGGTGTCACGTTGTTTCATTTGTTCGATGGCCCAATCGGCCCAACCGGCGTAGTTTTCCATCATCCGAATCGCATACTCGCTCGTCAGTAAATAGCCGAGCGTATCGGCCTCGGACTGATGGGCCGCTTGAAACGCCCGGATTTGATGGGCGACTTGCTCGTGATGCGCTTTCGTCTCTTCGACGTAGCGAATCGCCTCGTCGAGCGGGAGCAACTGCAACAGGCTGACCCGGAGCAAGTTCTCGTCTTTCATTTTCGGTTGGTACGAGGTCGGTTGCCGCAACCAGTCGATCAACTCTTGACGTCCCGTGTCGGTGATCGAGTAAATCTTTTTGTCCGGTAAATCATGTTGGGCCACATGCTCAGAGGAGACGAGTGCTTCGTCTTCCATTTTTAACAGTTCACGGTAAATCTGTGTATGATGGGCGTGCCAAAAATGAATCATTTGCGCTTTGAACGTCGCGTTCAAGGCATAGCCGGTAGCGGGTTGATGGGTCAATAACCCGAGTAGTGCATGACGTAACGCCATAACCATCACCTATCCCTTGCGGTTCTATTTTTATTAGTGTATCACATATTGCAGCGCGACCGAGAATGCCAATCGGTTGACGCCCATTGCGATTACACAGACAATATACGTGAAGGGAGAGATTTTTTATGAAACCGATTCAATCCGATCAGCAATTCCAAGAAGCCATTCAAGATAAAGGCATGGTCGTCTTCACGACGTCATGGTGCCCTGACTGCCGTCGACTCGACATGTACGTCGACGAGCTCGTCAAAGACTACCCACAGTTCAACTGGTACGTCGTCGACCGCGACGAATTGCCGGAACTGTCGGACGCGCAAGAAGTACGGGGCATTCCCTCGCTTCTCTTCTATAAAGAAGGCGTCAAACAAGAGCATCTCCACTCGGCGAACGCCAAGACAGAGATGCAAATCCGCTCGTTCCTCGATACGTTGAACGACTAAACAAAAAGACGACCGTCATGGTCGTCTTTTTTCGTTCTTTCAAGTAAATCGTTCGACGTAGCGTCGGTCGATTGTCCGTTTCAACCAAAACGGTAACCGCCCGTGCCACGTCAACTTCCCGTACGTCAAGAGTGCTTGTCCCGGAGTCGTCAGCAAGATGTTGAGCGATGTCCGTGATTTGAACGGCCGCTTTGTGCCCAGCAGCAGACGTGCGACGTGTCGGCCCGAGCGGACGGCATCGACGCCGCCGTTCAATCGGGCTGCCATATCGCCCGTAACAAAGATATCGCGATAGACCGGGTGCCGTAAATCGTCTTCGGTCTCGATGAACGCCGCTTCTTCCGCCAGTCCGGCCGCTGACCACCAGTCGTCGGCGACGACACCGGTCGCATCCAAGACGAGTCCGTCCCCTTGTCCGGGTTGGAACGGGGCCAGGATGATCGTCACGCCGCTCCGGACGAGACGACGTGCCATACGCTGAGCGACGCGCCGTGGGAGTTCAGGCAACAGGCGACGCGCATACAATGTCACGCGCCGCTTTTGTCGGATGCATGCGAAGGCGAGCTCGACCCCGGCCTTGCCACCGCCGACGACGGTGACCGCCTCACTGTTGAGAATGTCGTCCAACACATATGACGTCATCGGTTTGAGGCCCGTCCCGAGTCCACGACTTTTCGCACCGGTCGCGAGCACGAGGAGATCATATCCGACTTGCCCGTGTTCGGTCTCGACGATTCGGGCATCCGGATCGAGCCCGATGAGGCGATTGGCGACCGGCGTGACATCAGGGCGCAACCGTGTCGTCGCCGATTCCATCTCCCCGGCGATCACTTGCGGGAACGCGCCCGTGTATATCGTTTCGCGTCCCCCGATATACTGGACGTCATACCGTTCATGGAGCGCGTCGAGCCGAGCGAGAATCTCAAGTTGCCCGTGACCGAGTCCGACGAGGACGAGACGCGGCTTCATCGTAAAATCCGCCGCGCTTCTAACAACCGCTGTAAAATGGTCGACACTTCAAGGACGAGGAAAATCGTCGCGATGACGCCAATCCATGTCGGGAATAAAATCATGAGCGTGAACAAGATGAAGCATTCCGTCCGTTCTAAAATACCAGGTTGGTAATAAAACGACTTCTCCGACCGACGGGAGCTGCTCGCCCCAACGGCGAGGAACAATGTCATCGCCACGACGAACGACCCGAGCAACAGCAGAAAGACCGGCATATGCTCCGGATGGCGTAAGGCGAGCGCGATGACGACGGCAATCTCGACGATGCGGTCGAACACGAGATCGAGTACCGTCCCGAAGCTAGTTTTTTGCGAGCGACGCGCCATCGTCCCATCGAGGACGTCGAACAGACCGGACACCCATAATAGCAAGACGGCCGTCCACAGCATGTCGTTGTAAATGAAGAGACAGACCGAAACGCCGATGATGCCCCCGAGGACGGTCACCTCATTCGGGGTGAACTTCCATTTCAAGAGCCGATCGGCCCCACGTTCGATGACGGGACGAACGAACCGGCTACCGTATGTGTCTAACATCATATTCCTCCTTGTCTCTTACGTAAATAATACGTCTCACCGTCTCGGAACGATTCATCCCGTGGCAAGATGACGTAGTCCCCCTGGCCGCGGCGATATTCGCCGAGACGATGCCCGAATCGCGTGAACGACCGGATCAGCACGACCGTCTCGTCCGTCGGGGAGTCCGTCACCTCGATATGAAGCGAGGGATACAGACTGCCACCCAGTTCGATAAAGTCGCCGAACGTCGATTCCGTCTCGGATAACGCTTGTGGGGTGCCGCTCGCGCGGACGAGCCCCGCTTCGAGCAGGGTCACCCGGTCAGCGACGAGCATCGCTTCTTCCCGGTCATGCGTCACGAGGAGCGCCGTCAATCCAAGTTCACGAACGAGGTCGCGAATCAAACGTTGCAACTCATATTTGAGCTCGGGATCGAGGTTCGTGAACGGCTCATCGAGCAGAATGAGCCGCGGTGAAGCCGCGAGTGCCCGGGAAAAGCTCACGCGTTGTTGTTCTCCGCCGGAAAGCTCGTGAATCTCAGCGTCATAGCGACCAGGCAGCCGGACGCGGGCGAGCCATGTCTCTGCTTCTTGGCGCGATCGGTTCGGTGTGGCGAGTGTCACGTTCTCCCCGACCGTCAAATGTGGGAACAAGAGCGGGGATTGCGACAACATCGTGATCCGGCGCAAGTGAGGTGGCACTCCGTCAAGCGGTGTCTCCTCCCACGTCACTGTCCCGGAGTCGTGTGTCTCTAATCCTGCAATGATGCGGAGCAACGTCGACTTCCCGGACCCGCTCACGCCGACGAGAGCATGAATCTCGCCGTTCGGAATTTCTAGATCAATGCCGCGTAACACGTCACGGTCTTTAAAGCGTTTATGAACGCCTGATAATACTAAGCTCATTGCAACCGTCCTTTCACCAATCTAATCCAGATGCCGAACAGTCCGCCGAGCCCAAGATAGAGGAGGACCGGAACGAGGATGAGCACCCATGTATTCTGTAACGCCAGCGAGACGTCATTGCCTGCATAGGACTGATAAAGCCGCGTTGTGACCGTCGGAACGAGCCCCGCTCCGATCAATTGAACGAGCACGAATTGACTCAAGACGATAACCGTCGAGAACAAGACGATCGTTCGAATCGTCTCTTTCAAGAGCGGGAATAGCACGAGACCGAACCGGGTCCACGGGGCGAGCATCAACGTCTGTTCAAGAAGCGTTCGGCCAATCACATACATGGCGTTATATGCCAGCCGGATGGAATACGGCAACGTCGTGACGAGCAGGACGAGGCCAACTCCAATGTGCGTGCCGACAAGGCCGAGTTGCGCCAAAGCGATATACATGCCGAACATGCTGGCCATGACCGGGATGAACAGTGGAAGGAACGTGAACCATTCGACTGAAGTTTTCCATCTCGACTCGGTGAACATAAGCCACCAAGCCGTACCGATACCGAGCCATACGTTGATGAAGCCGAGGATGATGACATAGATGACCGTGTTTCCGAACGCCTCATCCCAACTGAAAGCGGCCGGGAACGCCAAAAACAGCCCGATGAATGGGAACAGGATCAAGCCAGCGGTGAGAATCCGACTCATCGTCTCACCCCCCGTTCGATACGTCGTCGTCGTTTCGCCGTCACCGCATAGGAGCTAATGACACCAATAAAGATGAATAGCGTCCAGATGAGGGCGACCGCATACGACTCGTACGCATTTAAAAACAACCCGGTCGTTAATCGTTCGTAGGCGAGTACCCCGAGCAGTTCAGGGAAGGTGACCCCTAACAAGGCCGGCACTTCATAGGCAAACGAGATAAAAGCGACGAGCACCCAAAACGAATCGAGGAGCGGTTTAACGAGGAATGGCCATTCCGCCACTTTAAATTGTTTAAACGGCGTGAGTTGAAGTGTTTTCGCCATATCCAAATAACCCCGATTCAATTGGGCATACGTCCCAATCACCATCAAAAACACGAATGGCACTTCTTTCCAAACATACGTGAAGATGACGACGAGATGGTGGCGTTCATTCGCCTCAATCAATCCATAGAATGGGAAGACGCCTGAGAACAACAGATAAAATAAATACGCGGCTGCGACGTGCGGTATGAACATCGGCCATCTGAGAAGTGACGCGAGCCACGTCGACCGATGTCGATACACCGAACGGGCGAGCCACGTCCCGATGACAAGTGAGAGGATCGTCGAAACGACTGTCACATACAGCGTCACGGCGAGACTGGCACGCCACGCCGCGTCGTTCAACTCAGACCAGTCGAACCCTATGGTCTCGTAAATCAGAAAGGCAACACCGGTGAACGGTAATGCCAGAACGAACAGACTAAGCCATAGACTACTTCGCGACACGGTCCCACTCCTCACGAATCGCATCGATCACGGCTGGACCATAGTCAGGGATCGAGCGTTCGGCGAGACGTTCCGGGTCAGGATAAGTGACACCTTCATCGAGCTTTAAGAATGCGTCACGGTCTGCCGTATCGAGTTTGGTCAAATCGAGCGATGTCCCGTCTCCCCAGTACGTCGAGTCTTGTTTGGCGAGCTGGGCTTCGGGCGACAACAACTCATTGATGACCACGAGCGCACCGTTCGGATTTTTGGCGTTAAATGGAACGGCGAGAAAATGCGTCGAGGCGATCGAATGTTCGAGCACGAGTGCCCGTGTCCCACTAGGAAACACGCCATTTTCACGCTCGGCCTCGGCGCGTCGTTCATTGAAGCCCATCGTCATCCAGACGTCACCCGCGGCGTACAACTGGTCGAGCTGGGCCAGCGATTTCGGATACGTCGTCCCTTGTTTCCATAGGGTCGGCGACCACGCCGCAAGCTTCTCCCAGAACTCGTCTGGAATCTCACCGTCACCGGCCTCAGTCCCATACTCGGCGTAGAGCAGATGGCGGACGAACGCGTTTCCTGTGAAGTCTGTCACTTCAGGATACGTGAAACGGCCAGGATTTTCTTCGGTCCAACGATGTAATTCGTCGAACGTCGTCGGCGGATTTTTGACTTTGTCCGCATCATAGTGCATGACGAACTGCACGTTCCCCCAAGCGACTTCGAGCCCGTTCGTCGGAGTTCCCGCATCGGTCGCTTGCGCTTCCTCGTTCAATAACTTGGCGTTCGGGATTTTGTCGAGCAGGTCACCCTGCAACAAATCCGCCTCGGCAGCGTTACGGAAATTGTCTCCATTGATCCACACGAGGTCAATCGTTCCTTCTTCTCGATTCGCCCGCTTGTCGAGCGACAATTGACGCACGAATTCAGCCGTGTCCATCGGGACGCGGTTCAACTCCACGTCATACGTCTCTTTCAGGCGGGGCGCGACATACTCATCGATATAGCGATTGATGCCGTCATCGCCTCCCCACATATAAAAATTGACCGTCGACTGTTTCGCTTCTTCGGCCGCCTGTTCGAACGTCGGTGCGATTTCGGCGCGCGTCGTCCCGCAGGCAGCGAGGAAGATGAGTGACAGCATCAAGCCAAACTGTTTCAATCGGCGCATCGTGTCTCCCCCTTTTTTTCTCTATGTTGACGCATTTACTTTCTGTCAAATCCCCGTTTTGCGAGCCGTTCGAACATGACCGGGCACATTGCGTACAGTTTCGCGCCAAGTTCCATCCACCACGGGGCGTTCACTTCACGTTTCGACGCCTCACATGCTGCGACGACGCGTTTCGCGAGACGATCGGGATCGAGCATAATCGATTTCACACTCGCTTCGTAACGTCCACTCTTGTCGGCCCGGAGAAAAAACGGCGTCGCAATCGGTCCCGGGTTGACGGTCAATACATGAATCCCAGCCGGCTTCAGTTCCAACCGGAGCGCGTTCGAGAACTGGAGCAGCGCCGCTTTCGATCCGGCATAGACGGCCGATTTTGGGGTCGGGACTTTTGCCGCTTGCGAGCAGACGTTGATGATCGTACTGCCACGGCGCATCGTTCGCGCACAATCACGCGCGAGCAACATCGGTGCGATCGCGTTCAAGCGCATCGTCTCCTCGATGACGTCGGTCGTTTGATCGACGACCCGGTCGAACTCGCCGATTCCGGCATTGTTCACCCAGACGTCGATTGCTCCATATGTACGTTCGACTTGGGCCACGAGCGTGTCATAGTCGGTACAGACGTCGGCCACCATCCAATCGGCCGATAACTTCTGTCCGAGTTCGCGCAACCGCTCCTCGTTCCGTGCAATCAACGTCAATCGGGCACCCGACTCATAAAAAGAATGCGCCAGCGCGGCCCCAAAGCCGCTCGACGCACCCGTGATGACAATATGTCTCATTCTACGATGTCCTCCACTCTCACATAAATCCATTTTCCATCCGTCAACTGTTTGACGACGCGCCCACGTTCCTCGAGCAACGTCAACCGGGCGAACACCTCACTGAAGACGAGCGGCATCGCCCGCCGCATCTTGCGTCCATACAGGCGCATCGACCAATCGAAAACGCTCAAGCCGTCCACCCAGTCGTTCAGGAGCAGTTCACTTCGCTCATAGCGCTGACTGATACGGGCCTCAATCAATGGACGCGGTTTGTGAATCGGTTCCCCATGCCCGCTCACGACGAGCTTCAAGTCGACCGACTGCAGTTTCCGCAGCGAATCAAGATACAGGACGACCGGCGAAGCGAACCCTTCCTCTTCGTACGGCTGCTCGATGAGCGGGTTCGGTTCGACCGCATCGATTAAATGGTCGCCCGCGATTAACACGCCACCTGGGCCGAGCAGTCCGAGCTGGTCACTCGCATGCCCAGGCAGATGGATCGTCTTCCACGCCCCGTCGCTCGTCACGTCCTGTCCATCCTCGAATGTCATCGTCACAGTCGTCGGACCGATCCAGCGCAGCGCCTCCCGATAATCGGGCAATTTGTTCACAATCGTCTCCGGGGTCCCGAACCAGTGCGCCAGATCGTGCAAAAACTGGTTGCCCCGTTTGATGAAGTTCGGTGTCTGTTCTAAATAGCGAACGAGCTTCTCATGTCCGTAGACGGGAATCGAGGCGTCACGCAGACGCCACGCCTGACCCGCATGGTCGGCATGATGGTGCGTCAAAAATAAAAAATCAATATCCGCGAGCGTCAACTCGAGCTCGGCCAGTTGTGTCGTCAATGAGGTCCACGCCTCTTCCGTATCCGGTCCGCAATCGACCATAAAGAAACGGTTCATGTGTTCGACGACATAAACGTTTACGTTGCCGACCTCGAACGGCGTCGGTATATCGAGTCTTGCCAGTTGGCTTGAAATCCAGTTCGCCACGTCCCCACAACCCCTTCCACCTATCTTCACTCATTATACCTGTCGATAAGAATGGATTTCAATCACACAAAAAAAGGAGAGGATTTCTCCTCTCCGATGTCTTATAGGTTGATGACTGTGACTTTATCTCGTGTCATCGTCTCGAGGCTGCGTCCAATCCCTTGAACACCGAGGCCTGACTGTTTCACGCCGATGAACGGGAAGTGGTCTGGGCCACGTTCCGTGCGGCCGTTCACTTGGACCGTACCGACGTCAAGCTTGTCGGCGACCGTGAAGGCGCTGTTCACGTTTTGCGTGAACACACTCGCTTGAAGACCGAACTCAGACTCGTTCGTGAGTTCAATCATCTCGTCAAGCGAGTTGACGCGGATAATCGGCAAAACTGGTCCGAACGGCTCTTCCCAAGCGACACGCATTTCACGTGTGACGTGGTCGAGGAGCGTCGGGTGCAAGAGGTTGCCGTCGCGCTCGTTTCCGTGGACGACCGTCGCTTGCTTGTTGACGGCATCGTCAATCAAGCCTTGGACGTAATCCGCCGACTTCTTGTCGATGAGTGGGACGATGAAGCTGTTATCGACCGGTGACCCGACCGTGAGCTTCTCGACACGCTCTTTCAACATGCCGACGAGTTCGTCTGCTTGGTGCTCGAGCACGAATACGCGCTTAATCGCCGTACAGCGTTGTCCTGAATACGAGAACGCCCCGCTGACGATTTGATCAGCCGCGAGCGTGAGGTCTGCGTCTTCGAGGACAAGCGCCGGATCTTTCCCGCCAAGTTCGAGCACGACAGGTACCATCGATGCTTGTTGCGACAAGTGTTGACCTGTCCCGGTACCGCCCGTGAACGTGATCATGTCGATGCCAGGGTGTGACGTCAAGTAGTCACCGATGACCGACCCGCGCCCTGTGACGAGGTTCAAGAGACCGCTTGGAAGACCTGCATCTTGGAGTGCCTCGATCATCTTCACACCACTGATGGCACCTTGTGTCGCCGGTTTGAAGACGACCGCGTTACCTGTGATGAGCGCCGGTGCGATTTTGGCTGCTGCCAAGTTGACCGGGTAGTTGAATGGTGAAATCGCGAGGACGACACCGAGAGCTTCTTTCTTGATGATTGCCATCTTGTTCTTCGAACCGCCAGGGAATGAGTCCCCTTGCATGAACCCGCCCGTGAAGCGAAGACCTTCTTCGGCCGTATAGCGGATGATTTCCGCCGTCCGGACGACTTCTTTCTTCGCGTCGCTCAAGTTCTTGCCGACTTCGCGCATGATGATTTGACCGATCTCATCAACGCGTTCTTCGAGTTTGTCCGCCCAAGCGTACAACAGTTCGGCACGCTTGTTGACCGGAAGCGCCGCCCATTCCTGTTGTGCGCTTTTCGCGCCGTGAATCGCCTCGTCGACTTCGTCGCGAGACATCGCCTGGACGTGCCCGACGACTTCATCTGTATAAGGTGAAACGAGTTCGATTGTTTCCTTCGTTGTCGATTCCTGCCATTGTCCATTAATTAAATATGGATACGTGTTCATACTCATAATCTCTATCTGCCTCCTGAGTAAGCTTTGATATCTCGTTGCCACCCCCATTGTATGCAAAATCAAATCGGTTGAACAACTATAAAGATTCAGTTTATGTAATGTAAACGGTTACTCGTCAATTTTTTGTCAATTCCGCCTCGACTTTGCCACTTTCAACTGAAGATGTTCATCAAATCGACCGATAGAAGAGATGAGAGTACGTGAACTAGGAGGGACCACCAGTGAGCATGGATCATAATATTTTACTTGAGGCAGGCACGAACGAATTAGAGATCGTCATTTTCCAGTCAGGCCCGTTCATTTTCGGGATTAACGTCATGAAGGTACGTGAGATCATCACGATGCTTCCCCTCACTCCGCTCCCGGGCACTCCGGAAGCAATCATGGGATTGATTGAGCTCCGTGGTGAGGTCATGACGGTCATCGATTTACCGATGGTCATCGGACATCCGCGTGACGTCGGAGACAACGATCGCTTGATCGTCTGTGAGTTTAACGGAGAGAAATCGGTGCTCCGCGTCGATCAAGTGACAGAGATTAAGCGTATCTCTTGGGAACAGATCGACACGCCGTCTGATCTCGCACGCGGCATGCAAGGAATCACGAACGGGGTCGTCAAGACAGGCGACCAGATGATTATCCTTCTTGACTACGAGCGCATCGCCCTCGAACTGTCCCGTAAAGACATCATGGCCCGTGAATCGGTCAAACGACTCGGTGCCCGGGAGCGCTCGAACAAACACGTCTGGATCGCGGAAGACTCGGAGATGTTGCGGACGCTCATCATCGATACGCTCGATGACGCCGGCTATTTCAACACGACGATTTTCAATAACGGGAAGGAAGCGCTCGATGCGTTCGAACAGAGCGACGTCCATTGTGACTTGCTGATCACCGATATCGAGATGCCGCAAATGGACGGCTTGCATTTGACGAAACGACTCCGTGAGATGGATCGTTTCGCCGACCTGCCGATTATCATCTTCTCTTCGCTCATCTCGGACGACTTGAAACATAAAGGCGACGCGGTCGGGGCGAACGCCCAAATCACGAAGCCAGAGATTGGCATGTTGATTGCCACACTCGACGAATTTTTAGCCTAATCCGAAAAACGGGACTTCGCCTTGCGGCGAAATCCCGTTTTATTTATGATAATGCATTCAAGCGCGCTTCCCATTCTTGGTCGAAGCGACGCATATCGGCTTCGATGTCGTCGAGAATCGGTTCAAGGTTTTCGGTCTCGTTCGTCTCTCCAGCCACTTCGAGCTGTTGGAACCGGGCGGCCGTCTCGTCGAGGCCGACAGAATAGGAGGCCCCTTTCAACAAGTGGGCGAGCTGTTCGATTTGTTCATGGTTTCGTTCCAGCACCATGCGTCTCAATTCCGGGAATTTCGCCTCGAATTGGCGGATATATGTCTCGGCAATCTTTTTTAAGAAATCTTTATTTCCGCTAGCGATTTGATGGAGCTCCGCCAACTTTTCTTCGTTAAACAGAGCATTATGGGGCGTTTGTGACAACTCCATCCCTCCTTTGCTTCAATCCTACTAACATTCCTACCCACTGTAGCATGTTTTCGAGAAAAAACAAAAAAACTCCTCCTTTTCCGATTGCACTCTCCCATTCGCCTACCTATAATTAGGTTGAGCTAAGGTAGGAGGAACATTATGCTAACGATTTACCGTACCGACGCATCTGGGCGTGTCGACGAAATCGAAGACTTTGACAAAGGGAGCTGGATTCAACTCGTCAATCCGACGAAAGATGAGGCCGATCAAGTCATCGCCGCCTCCGGCATTCCTGAAGATTTCGTCTACGACCCGCTTGATATTGAAGAAAAACCACGATTTGAAAAAGATGATGAGGGCCTCCTCATGATCATTGACGTCCCATATGTGGAAGAAGACGACACAGGACGCGCCTATAATACGATTCCACTTGGGATTATCGTCACGGGACGACACTTCATCACCGTCTGTTCGCGTGACCTCGACGTGCTCAATTTGTTCGCCAACGGAAAAGCCCGTTTGTTCCGGACGAACTACCGGAGCCGGTTCGTCTTTCAGATTTTGCACCGAGTCAGCATGACGTACTTGCGCTTCCTTCGCCAAATCGATCGGCGCATGGACGAGCTCGAGCAAGAGTTGCAACGTTCGATGCGAAATCAGGAAATCTTTCAATTGATGAACTTACAGAAGTCGCTCGTCTACTTCATGACGTCGCTCAAAGCGAACGACAGCGTCCTCGACCGCATCGTCAAGACACCGAGTCTCGAGAAGCACGAGGAAGACGAGGAGTTGCTCGAAGACGTGTTCGTCGAGCACCGTCAGGCGATGGAGATGGCGTCGATTTATAACGATATCATCAGCATCAAGATGGACGCCTTCGGTTCGATTATCTCGAACAACGTCAACTTCGTCATGAAGTTCTTGGCCTCGATCACGATCGTACTTAGTATTCCGACGATGATCTCTGGAATATTCGGGATGAACGTCCAAGTGCCGTGGGAAGGACAACCAATCGGCTTTGTGTTCGCCATTACGATAATGATCGGTTTCTCAAGCCTCGCCTTTTACATTTTGTGGCGCAAGCGATATTTCTAAAAAAAGATGGTGTTGCCCGTTGCGGCGACACCATCTTTTTACATCAATTTGACCGTGACGAGACACAAGTCATCGTCGATCTCGATTTTAGGGACGAGTTGTTCGGCGACGTGACGCGCGTAGTCAAGCCCGTATGACGCGACGTCCTTCTCGAGCCAGCGGATGCCGTCGTCGATGTCTTTGCTGTAACATTCCATCAATCCATCTGTATACATATGCATCGTCATCCCCGGTTCGATGTCGATGACCTTCGACTCAAAATTCGGCTCCTCGAACATGCCGACCGGGACACCGGTCGTCTCGAGACGGGTCACACCCGAGTCCGACGTCACGATGACCGGCGGATGACCGGCGTTGACGTACTCGATTTGACGCTTCGTCGTGTCGATATAACAATAGACGGCCGTGAAATAGCTCTGCATGTCCTCTCCCGAGAACAAGAACGTCATCTGACGGTTCAACTCACTCATCACATCGACCGGGTATTGGACGTTGCTGACGAGACCGGGCAAAATCGACCGAATCCCCATCGTAATCAACGCCGACGAGACACCATGCCCCATCACGTCGAAGATGATGACCCCATAGCGATCCGGTGCGACCTGGAACCAGGCATACATATCCCCGGCCAGTTTTTTAGACGGCAAATAGAGGGCCCGGACGTCAATCTCATCGTTGCTGATGGGCGGGGTCAACGCGCTCTGTTGAATCTTTTGCGCGAGATCGAGGTCATATTGGAGCCGCGCCTCATATTTTTTGCGTTCATCGACGGCCGCTTTGTAACGGAGTGCGGAGCGGATGCGCGCGAGCAGTTCCGTGATTTTAATCGGTTTCGTCGTATAGTCGGACGCTTCAGCGTCGAGACCTTCCGCGATTTGCTTTTCCTCGGTGCGACCCGAGACCATAATCACGGGAAGTTCCTCATAGCCGCTCATCTGTCGAATCCGTTTGCACGTCTCGATTCCAGAGATTCCTGGCATCTCGACATCAAGCAGGACAAGGTCGTATAGCGACGGGGCTTGCGGGTCCATCAGGAGCGCGAGCGCATCTTCACCACTCGAGACTGAAATCGTCTCATAATCATGTTGATGCAATAATTGTTCGAGAACCATCGTATTGACCGGTTCGTCGTCCACAATCAAAATCGCCATAGTCATCCCTACTTTCTCTGTCAGTGTTCTTCTGCATATTATTGTATCATATCTAATCGCTTCATTAGGTATTTCAATGCTGTGACAGTTCGAAGTGGTTCAAAGATGGAGAATCTCGTTCGTTTTTGGCATACTGGAAGTACGAAAGCGAGGAATGCCGCATGGGATGGATATTCGCTGTGAGCGGTTTGATTATTTTGCTCGTCTTAATCGCGTCAATCGTTGTCATTCAAAAAGGATATGCCTATAAAGACAACAAGGACGACATCGTGCTCGATTACGATGAAATCAATCGCCGCATCACTGAAGAAGAACAGCAGAAAAAATAGAGCCATCGGCGGATGGCTCTATTTTTTATTTAAATTCGAATCGAAGTGCCCCTTTTTCAAGGTAGAGCGCGGCATCGAACGTCTTGTCCCCTTTTTTGAACGTGTGCACGTTCGATTGCCCGCCGTTAATCATCTGTTTCAGTTCATCTTTGGCAATTCCGACGCCGAGTACTTGTTTCGACATCGTAAACTTGCAACCTTCGCGAAAGCCGCTACAACCGATGAATTTCGCATGCTCGACGAGTCCCTTGCCACAGCTCGGGCAGACGCCGAACGATGCTTTCGGCCGCGCCGCCGACTTCTTCCCGAAACGTCGGGCTTCAATCGTATAGCCTTCCGGGTTCGCCGTCTCGACTCGCGCTTTCGCCTCTTCGACGAGATGAATCGACATCTTTTTCGCCTGGTCGATAAATTCGGCGGCCGAAGCCGATGCCTGCCCGATTTCGTTGAGACGTTTCTCCCATTTGGCCGTCATGGCCGGTGAAGCAAGGATACTGTCACCGAGCACGTCAATCAACAAGCGCCCTTTATCGGTCGGGACGAGTTCTTTCTTTTGTAGGTCGACATAGCCCCGCTTCTTCAATCCGTCGATAATATTGGCTCGTGTCGCCTCGGTTCCAAGCCCTTCGACTTCTTTCATGATATGAATCAGTTCTTCATCATCGAGCTGCTTACCGGCCACCTTCATCGCCATGATGAGCGCGCCTTCTGTATACCGTTTCGGTGGCTCCGTTTGTTTCGATAATACTTCGACTTTCTTTTCCGTCAACGGCTCCCCGAGTGTGAGCGCCGGGAGTTCGACGTCTTTGGACTTCATCTCGACGACTTGACGATAGCCGGCACTGACGACGACCGTCCCTTTTGCACGGTACAGGTCGTCGCCGTCCATGAGGTCGACCGTCGTTTTCTCAAGCTTGGCCGGAGGGGCGAACGCCGCAAGAAAGCGACGGTTAATCAAATCGTATAGTTTTGCCTCATCCCCGCTAAGTCGGGCCACATCGCCACACGCCTCGGTCGGGATGATCGCATAGTGATCACTGACCTTTTTCGCGTTGACGTAGCGGCTGTTCCGGGACGGGTTCTCGGTCAACACGTCTTTCAACTCGGCATAGGCCGCCGACTTCAATAGCCTTGCTTTCGTCTGTGGGAACAACGTCGCCTCGTCAGGTGTGACGAAACTTGAGTCAGTCCGAGGATAACTGATCCATCCTTTCGTATATAGCTTTTGAGCGATGTCGAGCGTCTTCTTCGCCCCGAAGCCGAACCGCTTGCCGGCTTCGGCCTGCAAACCCGATAAACTGAACCAAAACGGCGGGTATTCCGTCTTGTCCTCTTTGTCAATCGAACGGACAATCGCCGTCCCGGTCGCCCGGTTGACGACCGCGTCGGCTTGTTCGCGAGTCTTTAGTTTCGTCGTCTTACCGAGCGTGTATTTCGCTTTGAACGTGCCGCGTCCTTTTTGAAGCGTCGCCTCGACCTCAAAATACGGCTCTGGGACGAACTGTTTAATCTCACGTTCGCGATTGACAATCAAAGCGAGCGTCGGAGTCTGGACACGGCCTAGCGAAAACACGTCCTCGATGCCGATCGTCTTCAACAGCGTTGTATACGCTCTTGATGCGTTCATGCCGACGAGCCAGTCGGCACAGGCGCGACTCATTGCTTCGTGATAGTACGGGACCGTCTGGTCGCCTGGTAGCAGTGCGGCGAAACCACGGTCGACCGCCTGCTCGGTCAAACTCGAGATCCATAGGCGCGACAAAGGTTTTTGATTGCCGGCGAGCCGTAAAATGAGACGGACGATGGCTTCTCCTTCCCGCTCGGCATCGGATGCGATGATGACGTCGGTGATGGACCGGTCGTGCAACCATTTCTTAATCGTCTGGAACGGTTTCGACTTGCCTTTCGAGATGCGATAGTCGAATCGGTCCGGCACGATTGGGAGCGACTCATATTTCCAAGACTTCCATTCCGGCTTATAATGGGACGGTTCTTGCAGCTCGCATAAGTGACCGACCGCCCAGACGACGATGGCGCCTTCTGGGAACCGGGCACATGAAGCGATCTCAATCTCGTCTTTTTTCTTTTTTGATGGATACGGCGCAGCCAGTTTTTGGGCCTGCGACGGTTTCTCCGCAATAATTAATCTCATAGGATCCCTACTTTCACAGTCATCCGAAATCTCGTCGGAACGACACTTTCGAGAAAGAATGTATTTTCTTATCTATTCTATAATATCATTAGAAGAGTATGTACAACATAAAGGGGGATGTCTCTTGTCTTATCTTATCTTATTCGCCGCCGTCTTCTTCTTATCGACGAGCGTCTTGTTCGTCAAATGGACGTCCGCACCGGCCGAGACGGCCGCGTTTTACCGTATGCTGATCACGTGCCTGATGTTGTTGCCCTTCGTCGATTTCAAGTCGCTCCTCGGGACACGACTCATGACGCGATATGCCTTGCTCCTCAGCGGGACGTTGCTCGCGTTCCATTTTTGGCTCTGGTTTTTATCGCTCGATTATACAACCGTCGCCAGCTCGACGCTGTTCGTCACTTCGAGCCCGATTTTTGTCTTAATCGGGAACGCCTTGATTTTTAAAAAGAATCCGACCCGGAAAGGGTTAGCCTTCGCGCTCATCGCCGTCTTCGGAGGTATGCTTGTCGCGGCAGGCGACATTCAACTCGGACGTGAAGCGCTGTTCGGGGACTTGCTCGCTTTAATCGCCGCTCTGCTCATCGCGGGCTATTGGCTCGTCGGCCAACACGTCCGGACCGAAATGAACACGAATACATACTCGTTCAGCGTCTATCTCGTAGCAGCGGTCGTCCTCTGTTTCATGCTTCTCGTCCGGGGGACGACGTTCACCGCGTTCGAATCGGTCAACTGGTGGTATTTCCTCGCCCTCGCCTTCTTCCCGACGATTTTAGGACATAACTTGTTCAACTATGCGCTCGCCCGTGTCAGTGCGACCGTTGTCAGCATCACCATCCTTGGCGAGGCATTATGGGGCATGCTGTTCGGGTTCGTCTTCTTCGACGAGCGTCTCGGCGTGATGCAATGGGTCGGTGCGGCCGTCCTGCTCGGCGGAATTTACTTGTTCCTAAAAGAAGACGCCCGTTCCACAAGAACGGACGTCGCTTCATAAATTGGTTGCTTTCGCTTCGATTTCGTCTTCTGACGGGCGGAATAAGAGCTTGCGATCCCAAACAGCCATCCCGACCGCTGTCAGGAAGGTCATCGCATCAGCGATTGGGAACGCGAGCCAGACACCGAACACGCCGAAGAAGTTCGGCAGGATGAAGACGAGTGGAATCGTATAGAGCGTCTGCCGCGACAGCGACAAGAACATCGCGACCCGAGCCTTCCCGAGCGATTGATAGATGCCGTTGACGAGCATTTGGACGCTCAGGAGGAACGAGACGGCGAACAACACATGAATCGCCGTCACGCCGCCGGCAATCAAGTTGGCGTCGGTTGTGAACATGCGCATCAGTTGTTCCGGAATCAACTGGAGCGTCAACCAGATGATGACGGCGATGGCAATTCCAGCCCGCATTGCCGTCCAAATCGTTTCCCTCATCCGGTCGAATTGTTTGGCGCCGAAATTGTAACCGACAATCGGCTGCATGCCTTGGACAATGCCCATAATCGGCATCCCGACGAGCGCCATGAATTTATTGATAATCGCAAAGATGGCAAGTTCCTCGGTCCCACCGTACGTTCCGAGCATGACGTTGACCCCGACGAATAAAATCGACTGGGACACCATCATGATGAACGAAGATGAGCCGATCGCCATAATCTCCTTCAATTCGCCGAACCGTAATCGAAACTTCCGCCATTGGAAATCGAGATCGGTGCGGCGATTTTTTGAGAAGAAGAAACGGAGCATGAGCACAGACCCGACGACTTGAGCGAGCGCCGTCGACCAAGCCGCCCCGTAAATGCCCCAGCCGAACGTGAAGATGAATAGCGGCGTCGTCACCAAGTTGACGACGACAGTCGTGAGCATCACTTTCATCTGATAAGGCGCCTGTCCTTCAGCCCGTACCATCGCGCTCGCCGCGAGTGTGAACATGAAGAACGGAGAGCTGATGAGCACGACCGATAAGTATTGTCGGCTCAGTTCCATGATGGCCGACGTCGCTCCGAACACTTTCAAGATGTCATCCAACATGAAAAAGGCGGAACTGACCGCAAAAGCGGCGAACACACCGACGAGGACGAGCACGTTCAAAAACGTGACGGCGGCACCGGCATCGTCGCCTTTGCCGAGTTTCCTTGAACTGATGGATGCCCCGCCCAACCCGACAGCGCTCGAGACGGCCATAAGAATCATTTGAATCGGAAAGGCGATCCCGATGGCAGCCACGGCAGTCGACCCAATGCCACGGGCGACGAAGATTGTATCAATGATGTTGTACAGTGCCGTCACCAGCATCCCGATCATTGCCGGTAGCGACAGTTTGAACAGCAGGCGTCCGATTGGATCGGTCCGGAGCTGCTCCGTATTCTGATTCATGCTTCCATCCCCTTTGTCGTCTATGTTAACAGGTTAGCAAGATTGGATGGAACGGTCGACTATGTTGTCTTGCCGGATGTGTCAGACCGGGCTCGGCACAGGTGTGTTCACGACGCCGGCTTTTCGCTTGCGCATGATGAAATCGGTCGCGACCGGTTGCTCGACCTTGACACGTACCGTCATCATCGCCTGGTTCGCCGTCTCGAGGCTTTCTCCCGACTCATCGTACAGCTCATCGATACGCTGCGAGAAACGGACGAAGCCGGGACCGAAGAACTCGACTTCTTCCCCGCGTCGAAAATGGTTCCGTTGCTCGAGTGTCGCTATTTTTGTCGTCGGTTCATACGCGATGACGCGTGCCGCGAATGCATATTGCGGGATGGCGCGCGGCTTACCGAACAGTTGCTCGTTCTCGGTCGGGACGCCGTAATAGAATCCGGTCGCGAGTTCTCGTTGTGCCGCTTTCCAGATTTCTTCTTCCCACGCCGGATTAAACTCGAAGCCCTCAGGGTCGTCACAGTACGCGTCGATGACTTGACGATAGACGTTACAAACGGTCGCCACATAGTGAATCGATTTCATCCGTCCCTCAATTTTCAAGCTGTCGACGCCAGCGTCGACCAAGTCCGGAATGTGACGTACCATCGCCAAGTCGACCGAGCTCATCGAGAACGGTTCCTCGTCACGTGCTGCCATCTCGTCAGTCAACAGTTCGTCCGCCTCAAAGAATCCGTACTTCCAACGGCACGATTGGGCACAGCCACCCCGGTTCGCATCGCGGAGCGCCATATGGTTTGATAAGGTGCAACGGCCCGAGTACGAGATGCACATCGCCCCATGGACGAACGTCTCGATTTCGACATCGACTTGCCGTTTCATCTCTTTGATTTCTTCCATCGATACTTCGCGGGCGAGAACGATTCGCTCCAATCCTTCCTCTTGCCAAAAGCGGAGCGTCTCATAGTTCGTCGCTGACGCCTGCGTCGACAAATGGACCGGAAGTCCCGGCGCATCCGTGAGGCATACCTCAATCATGGCCGGGTCGGACACGATGACAGCATCAATGCCGATATCGCGAAGCTTGCAAAAGAACTCGCCCGCGCCATCGATATCGCCTTCATGGGTCACCATATTCGCGGCGACATACACTTTTGCCCCGCGCGCATGGGCGAACGCGACGCCTTCGGCCATCTCGTCATACCCAAAATTGCCGGCCCGAGAGCGGAGTCCGAACTGTTGTCCCCCGATAAAGACCGCATCGGCCCCATACAAAATCGCCATCTTCAATTTTTCTAAGTTGCCGGCCGGTGCTAATAATTCTGGACGTTTTTTCATCTCAATCCCTCACTTGATCTCTTCTGGATTTCGTAACAATAGTCCCGTCCCGAGCCGGAATTGTTCCGGCTGCAGTTCGGCGAGACGCCGTTCCATGACGAGACGGTCGAATCGACCGTTCAATAAATCTGAGCGGGCCTTATCGAACAAGCGGACGATATCAACGAATGCATCACCCGCGTGCCAACCCTCGAGCTTCCACGTGTGTAGGCCGCCTGTTATTAAAGTGGGCAGTTGTCCCATAAGCGTCAAATCCTCAGAGAACACATGCGTCCCGTTTTCGTCTTCATACACCGGATAGCGGCTGTCCGCATCCGATGGTTCGCTCACATAGTATTCGCGTGCTTTTGCCAACGTGTTCGATCGGCCAATCTCATTGAAGTAGTTCGTCAAGAGCGGACGTTTCGAATGATGGATACACGTCGGTCCGTACACTTGGACTTCGACCGGCAATCCGATTTGCTGTTGAATCAGCCCGAGTTCAGTCAACGTCACTTCACGGGCCGCGATTGCCCCGATTGCATCGCGTTTGCCCCAAAATTGAATGTGTCGGGCCGACGTGACGAGCGTTTGAGCATCATACCAATAGGGGATATTTGCATTACGGATTAAGCGGATGGCGCCCGGGTCACCGGCCGTCACACTGTCAACCCCGATTGTTTTTAAAGCCGATAAATAGTCAGGCAGCGTCTCAATCTGATGATTGTGCATCAAATTATTGACGGCGACGGTCACTTCTTTGCCATAACGGTGGGCAATCGCTGTGACTTCTCGCACAGCCTCCAACGACCAGTCTCCCTTATGGCGTAACCCGTATGTTGCTTCTCCGATATAGATGCGGTCAGAGCCCGCCATAATCAGCGCTTCTGCTTGCTCGACGCCCTGTGCTGTAGTCACTAGCTGTATCATCATTTGGTTTCTTCTCCTCACTTTGTGAGTCTAATCACATATTCTTGCTATACTCTAGCATACGTTTTGACGTCGCGGCCGAGCAGGAATTTAACAACTCGTGAAGAAATCAGTAACAATGTATGACTTTTTATATCGAAGGAGTGGACGATTTTGACAAAAACAGCCTTAATTACTGGAGCCTCGACAGGAATCGGACTCGATCTTGCCGTGTTAGCGGCCCGGGATGGATTTGATTGTATCCTCGTGTCTCGCAACGAGCCGCGGTTGCACGAATTAAAAAAAGTACTCGAGAAACGTTACCGTGTCAGCGTACACGTCTTCGCCCTCGACTTGTCTGAACACCAAGCCGTAAAACGATTGACGAGTGCAATCGCCGATGCCAGACTGACGGTCGACTTTTTAATCAACAATGCCGGTTTCGGAACGGCCGGCGAGTTTATCGAGCTCGATGCCGAGACCGAGGCCGAAGAGGTCCGTTTGAACGTCAACGCCTTGACCGAATTGACGAAAGCTTATTTGCCGGGCATGGTGGAACGGAATCATGGCTATGTGTTGAACGTCGCATCGGTCGCCGCCTTCCAACCTGGTCCGTATATGGCGGTCTACTACGCGACGAAGGCCTACGTGTTATCGCTCACCGAGGCGCTCCATGCCGAAGTGAAAGGAACAGGCGTGCACGTGAGTGTCCTCTGTCCAGGTCCAACCGATACCGGATTCTTCAATCGGGCCGGCAGCGAGATGATGGTGTCAAAAATGCCGTCTCATCTCGTCGCTTTCTTCGGCTATAAAGGCGTCATGACCAACAAACGCGTCATCGTGCCGGGTGTGTCGAACCAACTGCTTGTCGCCGCGGCCAAGCTCATGCCACGCGCAGTCAGCCTTGAGATTTTGCGCCGCTTCCAAAAACCATCAGATGCTGGATCGGAAGACGTCTCGACGATTTAACCCATGTATGCACGTTAAAAAAGGAGGAGGTCCCCCGGGGGACTTCCTCCTGCTTTATGTGATTTGATTATGACCGCGCCAACTGAATCATGCGCCGGATGAGTGTTATGCCTGGAATACACACCATCAGTGTCGTCGCCACCACGACCGACCAAGCCAAGGTGCTTTCGAGGGTGAGCGCCCGTTCCGTCAGCCCGCCGAGGACGCTTCCACCTTGAACGGACAAGACGATCATGAGTGCCGGCCAAACGCTGGCCCCGAGGATACTGAGCATCCCGTAGCGCGTCCGTAGCAGCCGACGTGACATCAAAAACAGATTGAGCCCCATAAACAGCAGTCCGATGAAAAGAAACCAACCGATTTCAACCAGATTGACGTATCCGCTCATGCACGTGTCACCTCACTCGTGTGATACCTACTTGTTACCCGTCTTCCCGCACAAATATGCGAACGAACAAGTCATGCAACAAGACGAGGAAGACGGCGTTCCCGATGCCGTGGGCCACATCGAACGGTAGACTGAGCACGAGCAGTTTGACGAAGTCGGCCCCGATGACCTCCGCGAACGAAAGATTGGCCGTCCAGCCGAAGAGAAAACCGGCCCCCAGACCTACGAAAGCTAGGAGCCACCGCGAGTGACGAAGCAGTGGTTTAAGTAAAATGACGACGAGTACGACGAGAAGCCATCCTAAAAATTGAAACAAGACGAACGGACCGAGTCCGAGCAACAGTCCCGATAAAATCGGGACGAACAACGCCAGCATCGCGGCGCTCGTGAACCCGAAATACAAGGCCGTCAACATGAGCAACGCCGTCGACGGTTGCACGTTCGGGATGGCCACGAATAACCAGCGCCCGATGACGGCAAGCGCGAGAATCTGTGTCAGAACGGCAATCGGGATGTCCGTCCGCTCAAATCTTGACATGATCCCCGCCGCAATGATTAGGATGAGGACGTATGTGACCATAGCGCACTCCGTTTCCTATACTCGGCTAAATCGCCATCGAAAACAATCGTACCGTTCGACAGGCAAAGGATGCGGTCTGCCGCCTGAATCAGTTGCTCATCATGCGTCGCACACAAAACATGTGCCGTCATGGCTTTCTCGGTTAACGCTCGTTCAAACTGAGAGCGCTCTTGCTCGGTCAAGCCCACGCTTGGCTCATCCAACAAGAACAGCGAAGCTTCGGAATCGAAGACGGCCTGCAGTTGAGCGACGCGACGATTCGCCGCATGCGGGAACGGGCCGTACTCTTGCTCGGCCGGTAAATAAACCGGCCGCTCGGCCCATTTGACCTTCCCATACAAGGGACGCACGCTTTTGGCAATCAATTCGAGCAACGTCGATTTCCCGCTCCCGTTCGTTCCGATACAGATGGTCAGTCCCGCCTGCTTCGCCTCGTATGACACATGCTCGACCGCATAGGAAGCCTGCAGCGGATGGCGATAGGACACGTCCGTCACGACAAGTTGGGGCTGATTCATGGTCGGATTGACGTGAAACGGGTCGGATGGGGTATGTTCGCGCGCCCTGTCTGTGTATGCAATCCGAACGCCGAGCCCGGTCAACCTGCTGAGCAACATCGTCAAATGCTCGACCCGAAACCGATCCAAATGTCGAAACGGCTCGATTAAGACGATCGCCTCGGATGAATCGGCCAGGGCGTGAGCGATTCGGACGAGTTGCCGTTCCCCACTTGAGCACTCGTCGAATCGCTTATGAAATAGATGATCGATTTGAAGAATGGCAGCCAGTTCGGCTCCTCGCAGGGCGTCACTCCCAGAAATGAGTGTTGCGACTTTCCCAGCAAGCGGAGTGTCGAGGCGAACGACTCGCGCTTGTTCTTCCCTCACCCACTCCTCGAATTCATCATGTCCGTCTGCCAAGGATAACCAACGCATCGCGCACCCCTCCCTTCGTCAAATATGGATACAGAAGCCAAACAACCGGTGTGACCATAGCCGCAGTCGCCCCGAAACTAGCGAGGACGAGGCATTGGCCCCAGTCATGTCGTTCGAAGCGTCTCATCCGATTCGTCACATATACCGGCTCGAGGCGTTGGCTGTCGATACCGACGACGACGGCCTCTTGCCAGTCACGTCGCGGATGACTGGCCAACGATAAACGGACCGCCCGTTCCATCGTCGGGACGAGCGCCCAACCGCCGTACAGCAACCTTGTCGAACGGGGCCATTTGTTCAAGAACGGCAATAAGCGCTCGAGGCGCATGAATCGATTGACCCAAATCATACCGAACAAAAAAGTCGCGAGTGGAATCAATTGATTTGTGACACCACCGAGCGAAATCCGCCACCCGAGAACGAACGGGGCAAGTGAAATCAATAAGAACGCGAGGATAACACCGAGCATCGCCAGTGGAAACCGTCGTTCCATGAGTAACAAACCGAACAGACCGAGGAGGAGCCAAATCGAGTCATTCAAGTATGTCAACACGTACAAATGGACGAGTAAGAAGAAAAGGAGCGTGACCGGATGTCTGCGCTCCCAATCTGCCTCATTCGAAGAAAGAAATCGCATCTTCTTCGAACCGCCATTGAATGATGTCGGTCGATTCGACTTCTTTGGCTCCGGCGCCTTCATCGCCCGGGCTACCATTGAAGGCGTAAACCCAGCCTGAGGATTGTCCGGCCGACTTCTCTTCAATCCCGTCAACGGCCGTGACATAAGTCATGTCTCCGTCGCCGACCGATTCAATGTCAAGCTCGGTCGCTTCAAGGGCATCGAGTACCGTCGCCCCTTCTTCTAAGCAGACACTCTTCTCATTGAACAGCGTCTCTTCGGTCGCCGCATTGTAAACAGAAATCGTCGGCTCGACATCACAAGCCGCTTCCTCGGTCGATGTCGTATCTCCTCCGCATGCGGTCAAAAGCGGGACTAGTAAACTCATCAGAAGCAAATTTTTCATAAATCAGTCAAATCCTCTCGTTGATGGATAGAGTAGTTGTATAGAATCGTGTATTTCTCACCCGTCGTCCGCCCTTGCTGGCTCAATCCCGACAATTGAATGCTGTTGGCGAGCACCGGCTCGCGTTGCAACCAGAACTTGACGAGGCGATTATCCCGATTGATCATGAGCATCGACTCATTCTCGAACGTGTACATGTCGTACAGCCCATCGAATGAGAACTGGAGGAACGGGGCATCGACTTGGGTCGTGAATTCAGACCAGGCCGGTTTCCGGATCGCGTCGAGCATATGTTCAAAGTCGACGAGTTTCTCGAAGAACGCACTTCCCGAATCCTTATTCAGTTCGTCGACTTGACGATACGTCAGCTCGCCCGATTCGTCGTAGTTGATTCGAATCTGTTGATACGAATTTGCGCGTTCGACCATGAGCAAATATTCGAGCGAACGGAGTTCACCGTCCTCGCTGAAAATCATTTTGCTTCGGTCGAGTTTAATGGACTCACTGTTAATCCGGCGCAGAATGTTGTCTGTCATCTCGTCAAACGTCTCGTCTTGAATCGACACCGTTCCAATCTGTTGTGACTCGGCCCGGAATTCGGATTGATCAAACAGCGGGACGAACAAGAGGACGATGAAGAAAAAGAACCCGACGAGCGCCCCGTACCATTTATAGCGGCTATTGCGTTTCGGGAAGAATAAGAACGACATCAGGAATCCAATTGGAATATGAAAGCCACCAATCGGGAATGAAACAATCCCGAGCAATGAAAAAAATAAAAATTTGATAAGAAAGTTTGGTTCCGGTTCTTTCAGTTGATTTAAGCGTAAACCTAGCAACGTACTGATGACGAAAAAGCCTAGCCATACGTATAGTTGTACTGTCACGTTAATCCCCCACTGTAAACTCGAAGAAGTCAGTCGCTACATGGCTGTCTGGAAACACGGTGCGCACTTCATCCACAAACGCCTCGTCTCGACCTTGATAGCGGGCCGAGATATGCGTGACAATCAAACGGCCAACTTGCGCCGTTTTTGCGAGCGTTGCCGCCTCAACTGTCGTCGAGTGGCCGTATTGTCGGGCGAGTTTCGCCTCTGCTTGCATGAACGTCGCTTCATGAACGAGCACGTCGACGCCAGTGGCGAGGATGGCTGCGTTCGGACAAGGGACCGTATCGCCTAGAATCGCCACGACCGGTCCGGGAACCGCGTCAGTGACGTATTCTTTAGAGGCGTACGTTTTCCCTTCAAACTCGAACGTGTCAGACTGCTTGATCGTCCGATAAATCGGTCCGCTCGGGATGCCGAGCGCCTTCACTTTTTCGACGAGCAATGCGCCCGGTCGTTCCGGCGCTTCGATGCGGAATCCATAAGACGGAAAGCGATGTTCAAGCCGTCTGACCGTGACGATGTGCCCGTCCTGTTCGAACGTATCGCCGTCCTCGTACTCGACAATCGTCAAATCATAGCCGAGATAAGAACCGGTTACTTTCATCGTCAACTCGAGCCATTTCTTGATGCCTTTCGGTCCATACAAGGTGAGCGGGCTCGATCCGTCGAGCGCCGAGCGCGTCGACAGAAACCCGGGCAGACCGAAGACGTGATCCCCGTGAAGGTGTGTCACCCAGACGGCTGAGACTTTGCGCGGCTTGACTTTCGTATGCAACATTTGGTGCTGGGTCGCCTCGCCACAATCGATAAGCCACGTCTGTTTCGCAAGCGTAAGTGCCAACCCCGAGACGTTCCGTTGTTTCGACGGCATACCGGAGCCAGTTCCTAAAAATTGTAACTTCATAAATAATATTGTCCTTTCTTGTCGTCCATTCCATGCTATACTGTAGGCAATCGTTGAAAAAGGATGTGATCCGTGATGAAGAAAGTTGAACATTCCGACTCGATCTATCAACAGATCCGGGAACGGGCGACTTCAATGAATCGCAAACACCAACAAGAATTAGGCACCTCAATCCTCATTCACGACATAGCGATGGAACTTCACTGTTCAGACGAACTCGTTTTAGAATCGTTGGAGTTCGCCGCATAATAGCTCGAACACATAGGAAGAGCCGACATCACGTCGGCTCTTTTTCATTTCGTTTTAGGTGTCGCGACGAGCTCGACAATTTGAACGACATATTCAACCAACTTGTACAGTTCGACGAGTGGCATACGCTCGTTCGTCGTATGAATTTCTTCATATCCGACAGCAAGGTTGACGGTCGGAATCCCACCGCCGGCAATCACGTTGGCGTCAGAACCGCCGCCCGAATGCAAGATTCGAATTGGACGGCCAATCGCTGTCGCGGCTGCTTTCGCCACTTCGACGACTTCGTCCCCTTCTTCGAACTTAAAGCCTGGGTACATGATGTCGATGTCGACTTCCGCACGTCCGCCATGTTCTTCAGCTGCGTCAAGATACGCTTGTTTCATCGCTTCGGCTTGTGCTTCCATCTTTTCATGAATCAATGAACGCGCCTCGGCGAGGACTTCGACGTAGTCGCAGACGATGTTCGTGGCACGGCCGCCTTCGAAGCGTCCGATGTTTGCCGTCGTCTCATCATCGATGCGACCTAACTTCATCTTCGCGATTGCTTTCGCCGCGATTTGAATCGCCGATACACCTTTTTCCGGGGCTACACCGGCATGAGCCGTCTTGCCATAGATTTTGGCGTTCACTTTCGCCTGAGTCGGTGCTGCGACGATAATGTCGCCGACCGGGCCATCCGAATCGAGCGCGAATCCAAACTTCGCATCAATTTTCGAAAGATCGAGCACTTTTGCCCCGACGAGCCCAGATTCTTCTCCGACTGTGATCACGAACTGGATTTGACCGTGTGGAATCGCTTGTTCCGTCAACACGCGAACGAGTTCGATCATCGCCGTCAATCCGGTTTTATCATCCGCCCCGAGGATGGTCGTCCCATCCGTCACGACGTAACCGTCTTGAATACTCGTCTTGATCCCTTTACCAGGTGTGACCGTATCCATATGCGCCGTGAAATAGATCGGGTCGACGCCTTGTTTCGTCGCCGGTAGCGTAATAATCAAGTTGTTACCTGAATGAGCCGTTTTCGTCGACGCATCGTCTTCATAGACGTCGCATCCGAGCTCTGTGAAGACCGCCTTTAAATGCTCACAGATGACTGCTTCTTCTTTCGTCTCTGAGTCGATCCCGACCAGTTGTAAAAATGTGTCAAGCACTCGTTTCTCGTTTACCATGAAAACATCCCTCCATCCAAACATTTCTAGGTTATTATAACAAACTCGTGCCGTTTGCACGAACCTTTTCCATTCTGTACAATGAGGACAAACACATTTGGAGGAACGTCATGAGTAAGAAACAGAAAAAGCGTCAACGCATCATTCAAATCGGTGTCGTCGTCATCGTATCCATCTTTTTATTGAGCACGTTTTTGTCCGGGGTGGCCATGTTCCTGTAACAGCAGGATATACCGCTCTTTTAAAATCAAGTAGCTCTTCACGTCCGACAAAATATTTAATAACGATGAACGTACCTCAAATTCCTCACGCGACGTGGGGAGGGGTACGTTTTTTCGATAATGCTCAATCGTCTCTTCGAGCTCCCGTAGGAACGTCGAAGCGTCGGCCCGTTGGTTGACGTTGTCGCCGACGCGCCGAAGGAACGTCGCGACCGGTTTGGCCTCATTGACGACCATCGTGATCTCCCGTGAGTTCTCGGCGATGCGCTTCAAGATGTCATATTGCCGCTCCCGCATTCGGAAGTACAGGTAATCCATGTCCTCGTTCCGCTTCCCAATCGAGTTCCCCATGCGACGGAGCGCGAGGTCTTTCCCTTGTTTCAAATAATCCCGCGTCTTCAAGAGCATCATCGAATGGTCGTTATAGACGCCCGTCTCGACACAGGCGGCCACATCATAAAAGTGAACGGCGAGGGCCCGGTCGATATTGTCTTTGATGCGCTCGATCTCTTTATCAAGTGTCGGCATATACATGTTGACGACGAGTCCGACCCCGACGCCGATGGCGATCAATAACAGCTCGTTCACGAACAAATCTAGCGAGAACTGCCCTTCCGTATATAGATGGGTCAAGATGACGACACTCGTGATCATGCCGTCCTGCAGTTTGAGCTGTTGAACGAGCGGGATGAACATGACAAAATAAAGTGTGAGCGTCGCCGGTGAATAACCGAGCAAGGTGAACATCAATGCCCCCATGCCGATTGCAATCAGGCTGGCCATGACCCGCTCATAGGAAGCCCGAAACGACTTTTTCCGTGTCTCCTGAATACTGAGGATGGCGATGATGGCTGCGAAGACGTAGTAATCGAGATGAATCGTCTCGGAGATGAGCATGGCGATCCCGGCTGCCGCCGCAGTCTTGAGCGTGCGTGATCCGATTTTCATAAATATCTCCTCCTCTCTCACAAAATTGTTCACTAGTTTGTTCCGTTTGGCAATCCATATGTTTGGAAGTGATCGTATTGAAAAGAAAAAAACGTGGCGTGATTCCCACGCTGCTCACGCTCGCCCTCGCCGTTTTAGGTTTCCTTTGGCTCCAAGACCGTCCGAGCGGCTCGTATACCGTTCAGACCTATGACAGCGGGGACGTCTCGACCCGATCATTTGAGTCACTCGACGAGGCGCGGGACTATATGGAACGTGGGGGCAACCGGGCCCTGCTCGATGCGTCAGGCGACGTCATCGACTTCATAGGTACCGGTATCGCCGTCACCCCGACCGACCGAATCACGAACTTGTATCAAGACGCCGAGTTTAAGAAACGGCAGTCGTATGTCGCCGGCGGGACCCGCCTCCGTCTCGTGCAGACGGCCGACAAGCATTTGTTGGTGAACATTTCCGGCGCCGACGTCTACGTGAAGCCGGCCGACATGACGCTTTATCCGGACGCCGTCGTCGAGCGTCGCGGCTTCTATCAGATGCGGGACGGACAAGTGTTCCATACCGTCGAGGCGAACGGCAACTTGGCCGGGACGTTCCTCGTCGGACCGGCGCCGCAACAGTCGTCCGACCGCTATTATACGGAGGACGTGCGCGACGTGTTCGATTCGCCATACCAGTTCGCCTCGATCGCGTCGAAGGCACCGTATTCGGCTCGCGAGCTCGACGCCTTCCTCGGCTCACTCGACGACAGCCCGCTCGCTGGTAAAGGCGACGCCTTCAAAGATGCCGAGGCAGAGTTCGGCATCAACGCCTTGTTCCTCATGGCCGTCGCCGGACACGAGTCCGGATTCGGTACGTCAGCCATCGCCCGGGAAAAGAATAACTTGTTCGGCTTCCAGGCGACCGACAACGACCCGAGCGGAAATGCGGCCTCCTATCCGTCTGTCGAGGCGAGCATCGATGCGGCGGCTCGTTTATTCGCCGAAAAGTACGTGACGGGCGCCTATGACCGAGGACCGTTCCCTGGCAATAAACAAGAAGGCGTCAACGTCAATTACGCCTCGGACCCGTATTGGGGCGAGAAAGTCGCCGGGACGATGTATCGCATCGACCGTGAACTCGGATTGACCTATTTAGAGCAGTTGAAGTGATGGCCCAACGGCCGTCACTTTTTTTGCAGGAATCCCCCCTTCGCTGAGCGAATACATAAACTGAACGACCATTCATTTCAAAGGGGGATTTGTATGAAAACGATTTGGATCACAGGTGGCTCATCGGGGATGGGCAAGGCGATGGCGCTAAAATTCAAGACCGAGGGCTGGAACGTCGCCATCAGCGGCCGCAACGAGGAGCGGCTACAAGAATCGATGGGCGAACTGGAGACCATCGGGGCCGGAGCGGCGATAGCCGTGCAACACGATGTGCGTGACTATGAGGGGTGTGCCGTTGCGCTCGATCAAATCATTGAACGGTTCGGTCCAGTGCACGCGCTCGTTAACAACGCTGCCGGTAATTTCGTCTGCCCGACGCTCGACTTGACGCCGAACGGATGGACGAGCGTCATCGACATCGTCTTGAACGGGACGTTCAACTGCACCCACGTGCTCGGCAAGCATTGGGAACGGGAGCAACTGCGTGACGGCTCCATCATCAACATGGTCGCGTCGTATGCCTGGCAAGCGGGCGCCGGTGTCGCACCGAGCGCGGCCGCCAAGGCCGGTGTGCTCAATTTGACGCGAACGCTCGCCGTCGAATGGGGATATCAGTTCGGGGCGCGTGTGAACGCGATTAGCCCGGGGCCAATCGAGCGGACAGGTGGAGCCGACAAACTAGCCGTCCACGTCAAAGAAGTCGAGCGCATCCGCCGCAATGTGCCGCTCGGACGGTTCGGGACACCGGAAGAGATTGCCGACCTCGCCTTTTGGATGGCGTCGGACGAGATGCGCTATTTGAACGGGGAATGCATTTCCCTCGACGGTGGCCATTGGCTAAATAAACATCCGTTCTAACCAAAAAACGGCCGAGGGATTCCTCGGCCGTTTCATATGTCTTGCCCTGTCCATTCCGCTTCGAACCGGTCCAAAAAAGTAACCATGAACGCGTGGCGGTCCCGGGCGATTCGTCTCGCCCGTTCCGTATGCATTTGATTCGCGAGCCGGAGCAACTTCTCCTCGAAATGAGCGATCGCGCTTTTCGAGTCACCCTCGCCGTGGAGGCTATTGCCACGTGCGCCGGCAAATTGGAACGTCCGGGCGATGCCGATTGCCCCAATCGCGTCGAGCCGGTCGGCGTCTTGCAGCATCGCGCTCTCACGTGACGACGGGGACCGTCCTTTTGAAAAGGACGACTCGTCAATCATCGTCAGGACGTGAGCCCGTTGTTCGGGGTCGATCGGTAACGTGTCAAGGTGACGTGCGACGAGACCTTTATCACGTCCAAGCTTCTCATCCTCGACATCATGCAAGAGCGCCGCGAGCGTCAAAGCGAGACCGTCGACCGCTTCGCCTTCCGCGAGATGCGTCGTCAAACGGCGCACGCGGTCGAGATGGGCCATATCATGGCCGGTATGGTCTCCGGCATGCAGCTTCGCCACGTACCGTTCGGTCTCGAGCACCGCTGGATGCATCATCAAATCTCAATCGTCGTGTTCGGCTCAATCAAGAGACCACGTTGGTGCAATTGATCGCAGAACGCCCGTGCGTCTTGTTTGATGGGCGGGAACGTATCAAAATGGATTGGGACGACTCGTTTCGCTTGGAGCCAGTGCGCCGCATCGAGTGCGTCGACCGGTCCCATCGTGAAGTTATCCCCGATCGGGAGGAAGGCGACGTCAATCTCGAAGCGTTCGCCGTACAGTTTCATATCCGAAAATAGCGCCGTGTCCCCGGCGTGGTACACCGTGAGTGCGTTCGTCTCGATGATGAACCCGCCCGGCATTCCCATATAAACCGGGATGTCGCCCATGTCGAGACTCGAGCTATGGAACGCCTGCGTCATCGTGACGCGGCCGAACGCGAACGAATGGCCGCCCCCGATGTTCATGCCGTGGACCGAAAAACCCTTCTTCTCATAATATGTCGCCAGCTCGTGTGTCGCGACGATCGTTGCGCCCGTCTGTTTCGCAATCAATTCGACGTCTTCGATATGGTCAAAATGGGCGTGGGTGAGCAAGATATAGTCTGCTTTGACACTCGCCGGGTCGACGTCCGTATGCGGATTGCTCGTCAGGAACGGATCGATTAAGACGGATGTCCCGTCGATATCGAGTTGCACGGTCGCGTGGCCATAGTAGGTGATCTTCATAGAAATCCTCCCTTTCTGGTGTCAGATGGATCGTTTCAGTTATAAGACTTTTTCTAAGAAGCGTTTTGCGCGGTCGGTTTGCGGGTTGAGAAGCAAGTCGGCCGGTTTGCCTTCCTCCATCAAGATGCCTTCGTCGAGGAAGAGGACACGGTCCGCCACTTCACGGGCAAAGCCCATCTCGTGCGTGACGACGACCATCGTCATCCCAGACTCGGCGAGCCCTTTCATGACATCGAGCACTTCGTTGACCATCTCTGGGTCGAGCGCTGACGTCGGCTCATCGAACAACATGACGTTCGGCTCCATGGCGAGCGCCCGGGCGATCGCGACACGTTGTTTTTGTCCACCCGACAGTTGACTCGGATAGGCGTCGATTTTCTCGGACAATCCGACCCGTTCGAGGAGCTTTTTCGCCCGTTCAATCGCCTCGGCCTTGCTCACTTTCAAGACGTTGATCGGCGCGTATATCAAATTGTCGAGCACGCTCATATGCGGGAACAAGTTGAACTGTTGAAACACCATCCCGATATTTTGGCGTGCTTTCGAGACGTTCGCCCCTTTTTTCGTGAGCTCATAGCCGGCGACGCTGACCGTTCCAGACGTCGGCACCTCGAGCATGTTCAAGCAACGGAGGAACGTCGATTTCCCCGAACCGGACGGACCGATGACGGCGACGACCTCCCCTTTCTCAATCGATGTCGTAATGCCTTTGAGGACCTCGAGGTCACCAAATTGTTTGTATAAATCGTTTACTTGTATCATCTGCCATCACTCTTTCTAAGCCGTTTTTCTAGACGTTGACCAAGATACGTCAACACCATCACTATTGTAAAGTATATCACACCGGCAAACAGGAGCGGTTCAAAGTAGATCGCCTTTTGCCCACCGACGATTTGCGCCCGGCGCATGATGTCGAGCACACCGACCGTCGAGACGAGCGCCGATTCTTTCGTGAGCGTGATCATCTCGTTGACGAGGGCCGGCAAGATGTTTTTGAACGCCTGCGGCAAGATGATTGATCGCAGTTGTTTGACGTACGGGACGCCAAGGGCATCCGACGCTTCCCACTGGCCTTTATCGACCGCTTGAATCCCGGCCCGAATGATTTCCGAGATATACGCCGCCGAGTTCAGTGAGAAGGCGATGACGGCCGATTGGTATGGCGTCGTGATATATCCGGTCAACTGCGGCAATCCGAAGTGGATGATCGCGAGTTGCAAGATGAGCGGGGTTCCGCGGAACACGGCCGTATAGGCGTGCCCGATGAAGTTGACGAGACGGTTTGGGACGATTTTGAATGTGGCGACGACGACGCCAAGCGTAATCCCGAACAAGGCCGAGACGAGCACGACTTGGAACATGACGGGAATCCCTTCGAGAATATACGGGATAGAATCATAAATCCGACTAAAATCCATTGTGAGTTCCTCCTAAAAAAGGCTGACTGATGCTTTCAGTCAGCCTTCTACAATCTTTATTCAGCTGGTGCAGCTTCTTGTTCGAACCATTTTTGAGCCAACTTCTCGATTTCTCCTGAATCGATCATCTTGTTCAACTCTTCATTGAACTGATCACGGAGCTCGTCGTCCTTACGGAAGGCAGCGGCTGAACCGGCCTCTTCCTCGTCGACGATTTCAAACGTCGTGAGTTCGCTGTCTTGATCGAGATATTTCTTCGCGACCGTGTCCTCGATGACCATCGCATCGATGCGGCCGGTCTTGATTTCTTGAATAATCTCTGGAATCTTGTTCAAGGCGACGATTTCAGCACCCGGGATTTGCTCTTTGGCAATCCCTTCTTGAATCGATCCGAGTTGGACCCCGACTTGTTTCCCGTCCAAGTCCTCAAGCGACTGGATGGCATCCCCTTTTGACAAAATCAAGTTCTTCGCCGTGAAGTAGATGTCTGAGAAATCGGCGTTCTCTTTCCGTTCTTCTGTCGGTGTCATACCCGCCATGACGAAATCGACACGACCGGCGTTGAGCGCCCCGAGCAGGCTCCCGAAGTCCATGTCTTCAATTTTCAATTCGTAGCCCATGTTCTCGGCCACTTGCTTGGCGATATCGATATCGAATCCGACAATCTCATCCCCGTTCGCCGTATCGACGAATTCATATGGGAAGTAGTCCGCACTCGTCCCCATGACGATGACTTTGTCATCTTCATCGGTCGATGTCGAACCTCCTTCGTTCACGTCTGCCCCACAGGCTACAGTAAAAGCGGCTAGGCTTGCGATACATAATGCTAGAAAACCTTTTTTCATGTTCATCGTCCCTTTCTTCAATAGGATGAAATTATCAGAACTTTAACAAAATTATGACATATATGTGAATGTTGCTCAACTGTTCTCTGACTCATCATATGTCCGACTTGTTCTTCAACCACTATATACACATAATTATTACTTGTAAAGTATATTCATGCATAAAATCTAAAAAAAATACGGTCACATTCGCTCGTAAGCAAAATAAGTGACCGTACCATTGTCCCGAGAGCCGTAGGGCTGCACTCGTTTGACCGAAGCGATGGGAATGGCGCTATACACGTGGGGATAGCGTTCCCCGTCCTCGTCAAACTCATAGTGGAGCAGGCTGCCGAGACGTCCGACATGGAACGAGACGAGCACGACTCGCTCCCCATGATAATGTCGACGCACGAATTTCCCGATCTGTTGCGGGGTGCAACAACGAATGTACCCTTCCGTTTGGAGGGTCGGCTCGTTGATCTCGCCGCGCGACAAAGCAATCGTATATTCGGCCTCGCTCATGATTTTGACGACTGGTTCCATCTCATCGATCCCTTCTTAAGGAAAAGCGCAAAGGCAATGCCTCTGCGCTCACTTCTTAGGCGTAGTAAATATCGAACAACGTCTGTAACTGCTCGACGAGCTCTTCGGCCGTTGATGACTCGATTGTGCTCCGTTCGACCATCGTGACGATATTGCCGTCTTCTAACAGCGCGATCGATGGTGACGACGGGGCGTAACCTTCGAAGTATTCACGGGCGCGGTCAGTCGCTTCACGGTCTTGACCCGCGAACACAGTCACGAACTGGTCCGGTTTGACGCCTTCCATCTTATTCACGTACGCTGCTGCCGGACGAGCGATGCCACCGGCACAGCCACATACCGAGTTGACGAGCACGAGCGTGTTGCCTTCTTTCGTTAACGCCGCGTCGACTTCTTCCGGTGTGGTGAGTTCTGTGTAACCTGCAGAGCGTACCTCATTGCGAGCTTGTTCGACTACATCTTGAAAGTATAATTGAAAATCCATATTGTTTCCCCTTTCGACTTGCGTCTGTTCTTTCTTATTTTACGTCTAGTGGATCGGTTAGGACAAGTCTATCGCTCAATTGTCCTTCGAGGAACGGTGTCGCGTTCAACAGCGTCTTGAAGGCCACATAGCGGGCCCGCGCTTCAGCGGTCGCTTCCCGGTTCGTCAAATAGGCCCGGATGAGGATGTTCTTCGGCGTGTGCTCCATATCGATGAACTCGAGGAGTTGCGCCTCATAGCCGACGAGTCCAAGTAATTCGGCCCGAATCGAATCGGTGGCGAGCGCCGCGAACCGTTCTTTGATGAGTCCATGCTGCAACATGACGTCAAGGCTCGGTGCCTCAAGTTGACGGTTCAATTCTTTTTGACAACACGGCACGCTCAAGATGACTTTCGCCCCCCAACGCACGGCCCGAGCGAGCGCCATATCCGTTGCGACGTCGCACGCATGAAGTGTGACGACCATATCGACCGCCGTCTCCCCTTCGAACTCATTGATGTCACCGACGAGGAACTCGAGACGTTCATACCCAAGGTCGCGCGCAATCCCGGCACATTCCTCGATGACTTCTTTCTTCAAATCGAGCCCGGTGATATGGACGTCATAGCCTTTCATCTCATGCAAGAAGTGATAGAGGGCGAACGTCAAATACGACTTCCCGGAGCCGAAATCGAGAATCCGGATGGTCCGGTCGGTCGGTAAATGTTTGATCGAGTCTTCGATAAATTCGAGGAAGCGGTTGATTTGCTTGAACTTGTCATACTTTTGGCGTTTCACTTTCCCATCCTCGGACTGGACGCCGAGTCGGATGAGGAACGGTACCGGCTCATCGAGCGGCAACAGGTACTGCTTCTCGCGGTTATGACTCAGCTTCACTTGTTTGACGGCCGTCTCGCGCTCCTTGAACGTCACTTTGAACTTTTTAGACAGTTGAAAGTGGAACTCGGACGCCTTCAACTGGAACTGTCCTTGGCGGAACGTCTCGAGCAATTCATCGAGTTCGATGACCGCCTCGTCCGGTGTGAGATTTTTATGTTTCATTACCCGTTCAAATTGGTATTCGAATTGTATATGGTACTCGCCTTTCAACAGGACCGGCTTCAATTTGACCCGGCGTAAATCGTTCGACTTTTGACGCGGTTGACTGATTGTCGCTGTGACGAGCTCGTTCTGGCGAATCACATCAGCCAGCCGTTCGGTTAATGCTGTATATTCCACTGCGTTCATCCTTTTTTCAATAGTTTCGAAACTTTTGTTCACGTGTATTCGTACATACTATTACACGAACACGTGCAAACGTCAAAGGAGGATCATTGTATGTTCAAAAAGTTATTATCATCGATTGGAATCGGCGCCGCGACGGTGGATACGCGACTCGAAGAGAGTGCCTGTGTGCCAGGCGGGACACTGAATGGTGTCGTCCATATCAAGGGCGGCAGCACCGAGCAATCGGTCGACCGGATTTACATCTTCTTCAACACGCTCTATAAGCATGAGGTGAACGACAAGACGACGTATTCGACGTTCACGATCGAGAAGATTTTGTTGAACGAAGCGCCGTTCATGATCGATCCCGAAGAAGTGAAGGAAATCCCGTTCACGATTGACGTGCCGTTCAACACGCCGATTTCGGTCAGCCAATCGAAATCGTGGATCGAGACCGGTCTCGATATCGCCCAGGCCGTCGACCCGAAAGACGAGGACTCGATTCTCGTCAAACCGAACCAGGCCCAGCAGGTCGTCCTCGACGTGCTCGACGACATCGGCTTCCGCTTGAAGAAGGCCGATACGGAGATGCTTCCGGCCCGCCATCGTTCCGGCCGTCTCCCGATTGCCCAAGAGCTCGAATACTCGCCGAACGGGACGAGCTACGGACGTAAACTCGATGAGCTCGAAGTCGTCATGCTCCAAACAGAATCGTCGTTAGATTTATTGATTCAAGTCGACAAGAGCGTCCACAATCTCGGCAGCCTGTTCGCCGACTTGACCGGGACCGACGAATCGACACACCGCCTCAGCTACACGAACGCCGAGCTCACTTCGCCCGAACGAATTCGCCGCGATATCGAAGCGTTGATTGAACGTTCCATCTGAACCATGTTGCCACGGACAATTCCGTGGCTTTTTTATTTTCCATATGAAAAATCCTGCCCTCGGTCGAAGGCAGGACGTGAATCAATAGAGCGTATACGTGTCCGGGTCGATGGACTCGAGCGACTGTTTGATCGCCTGCAAGAACTGACCGGCGACGAGACCGTCGAGGACACGGTGGTCGACCGACATGCACAAGTTGACCATGTCACGCGCCGCGAACATCCCGTTCACCCAAACTGGGCGCTTCACGATCGACTCGACCGACAAGATCGCCGCTTGCGGGTAATTCAGAATCGGTGCCGACTGAATCGAACCGAACGCACCCGTATTGTTGATCGTGAACGTGCCGCCGCGCATCTCGTCCGCTTTCAAGCGGTTGCCGCGGGCACGGGCCGCGACGTCTTGAAGTGCGACGGCAAGACCTTTGATGTTCTTCTCGTCCGCGTGCTTGATGACCGGGACGTAGAGGGCGTCGTTCGCCGCGACGGCGACCGATAGATGGATGTCTTGATGGACTTTGATGTGATCGCCCGCCCATTCCGAGTTCATCATCGGATGTTTTTTGAGCGCCTCGATCGCCGCTTTCATAAAGAACGGCATAAACGTCAGTTTGACACCTTCCCGTTTGAAGAACTCGTCTTTCAACTTGGCCCGAGCCGTGACGAGGTTTGTCACATCGACCTCGATCATGAGCCACGCATGCGGGGCCTCATGTTTCGAGCGGACCATGTTGTTGGCAATCGCTTGACGGACACCTGCCGTCGGAATGAATTCGACTCGGTCCGACGACCCGTCGGTTGCCGGCACAGATGGTGACACGGAAGGTGCCGCGGCCGACTCAGGTACGTCGAGCTTCGTTTTTGTCATCGTCTCTTGAAGCGGCACTTGCGTCGCCGCTTCCGGCTTGACCGGACGGCCTTCCGATAAGTAGCGGAGGACATCTTTGCGCGTGATGCGACCACCGAGGCCACTGCCGTCGAGTTCGTTCAAGTCGATCGCGTTCTCATTGGCGAGTCGGATGACGGCCGGCGAGAAACGACCGTTATTCTGTTTTCGTGGCGCGGCCGACGCTACAGTGACCGCTTGCTTCGTCTCGACCGGGGCCGCTTCGACTTGTGCCGGTTCTGCTACCACTTCTGCTTTCGCTGGCGCCGAATCGGCACCTTCGACTTCCATGACGAGGACCGGTGTGCCGACGGCGACCGTGTCGCCTTCACTGATTAAAATCTGTTTCACGACACCGGCACTCGTCGCCGGAATCTCAGCGGTTACTTTATCGGTCATGACCTCGGCGAGCGGCTCATACTCCTCGACGCGGTCACCTGGTTTGACGAGAAACGTTGTGATCGTCCCCTCAGTGACACTTTCCCCGAGCTGTGGCATTTTAATTGTCTGTTCCATATGACCCCTCCTTAAAAGGCGGCGAGCTGACGTGCCCGCTCCGCGATTTTTTCAGGGGATACGATGAAGAACTTCTCCATCGGTGGTGCATACGGCATCGACGGAACGTCCGGTCCCGCCAGACGCTCGATTGGCGCATCGAGTTCGAACAGCGCTTTCTCCGCGATGATGGCCGCGACTTCCCCGATGATGCTGCCTTCCTTATTGTCCTCGGTGACGAGGAGCACTTTCCCGGTCTTCTTGACGGCTTCGACGATCCCCTCTTGGTCGAGCGGATAGATCGTGCGCAAATCAAGGATGTGCGTGCTGATGCCTTCGGCTTCGAGCGTTTTCGCCGCTTCCTGGGCCATGTGGACGCACAGACCGTACGTGATGATTGTGATGTCGTCACCTTCCCGCTTGACGGCGGCCTTGCCGATTTCGACCGTATAGTCGTCAGTCGGAAGGTCGGCTTTCAAGAGGCGGTACGCCCGTTTATGTTCGAAGAAGAGGACCGGGTCGTTTGAGCGGATGGCTGCCTTGAGCAACCCTTTCGCATCAACCGGGTCAGATGGGATGACGACTTTGAGTCCAGGCGTCGAGTTGAACATCGCCTCGACCGATTGGGAGTGATAGAGTGCGCCATGAATCCCGCCGCCGAACGGTGCACGGATGACCATCGGGCACGTCCAATCGTTATTTGAACGGTAACGGATTTTTGCCGCTTCGGAGACGATTTGGTTGACCGCCGGCATGATGAAGTCGGCGAATTGCATTTCGGCGATTGGACGCATGCCATACATGGCCGCCCCGATCCCGACACCTGCGATCGCGCTCTCGGCGAGCGGCGCATCGATGACGCGGTCCTCGCCGTACTTCTCAATCAAGCCTTGCGTCGCGCGGAACACACCGCCTCGGACGCCGACATCTTCCCCGAGCACGAAGACGTTCTCATCGCGTTCCATTTCTTCATGGATCGCTTCATTGATCGCTTCAATAAACGTTTTCATCACATTTCCCCCTCGTACACATGGTCCATCGTCGATTCAGGAGACGCATATGGTGCCTTATCGGCGTAAGCAGTCGCCTCATTGACTTCACGATCGACGTTCGCCTCGATCTCTGCGAGTTCTTCCTCGGTCATGACGCCATCTTCAATCAAACGCTTCCGGAACAATTGATTCCCGTCACGATTCTTAAGGTCGGCCAACTCTTCGACCGAGCGATACGCTTTGTCATCGTCATCCGACGAGTGCGGTACGAGACGTTCGACTTCGGCTTCGATGAGCGTCGGGCCTTCGCCGCGAAGGGCGCGGGCGCGGGCTTCTTTCACGGCGACATAAACGGCAATCGGATCTGTCCCATCGACCGTGACGCCTGGCATCCCGTAACCTTTGGCGCGGTCCGATACGCGCTCGCAAGCGAGTTGCTTCGAGAGCGGTACCGAGATGGCGTATTTGTTGTTCTCACAGAACAAAATCACAGGCAACTTATGCACGCCCGCGAAGTTCGCACCTTCGTGGAAGTCACCTTGGTTCGACGAGCCTTCTCCGAACGAGACGAACGTGACGAGCTCTTCTTTTTTCAGTTTGGCGGCGAGCGCCACACCGACCGCATGCGGCACTTGTGTCGTCACCGGAGACGAGCCCGTCACGATGCGGTGCTGTTTCGAACCGAAATGGCCCGGCATTTGACGGCCGCCTGAGTTTGGGTCTTCCGCCTTGGCGAACGCCGACAACATTAAATCGTGAGCCGTCTGTCCGAAGTGGAGGACAACGGCGACATCGCGGTAATACGGAAGAATATAGTCCGTCCCTTTTTCGAGCGCGAACGCCGCCCCGACTTGGGCCGCCTCTTGTCCTTGACACGAGACGACGAACGGGATTTTTCCGGCACGGTTCAATTTCCACATGCGCTCATCGATTTTACGGGCACGGACCATCGTCTCGTACATCGCACCGAGGTCTTGTTTCGTCAATCCTAGTTCCTCATATGAATTCACAGTCATCTGTTCCATTCTGTTTCCTCCTTAGGCGTGAATCGGTAATCCGTCAACGGCCAGTGCCGCTTCTTGGAACGCTTCGCTCAGCGCCGGGTGAGGATGGACGAGTTGGCCCATTTCCCATGCCGTGGCGTTCAAGACGAGAGCGAGTCCGCCTTCTGTGATTAATTCCGTCGCTTTTGGCCCGACGATGTGTACACCGAGCAGGTCGTCCGTCGTCTTGTCCGACACGAGTTTGACGAATCCATCCGCTTGCCCTTCGATACGGGCCTTGCCGAGGCCGTTGAAACGATACGTGCCCGTTTTGACTTCATGCCCGGCTGCTTTGGCACCTTCTTCGGTCATGCCGACCGATGCGACTTCCGGGACCCCATAGACACAACGCGGAATCAAGGCGTAGTCGAGCGGAGTCGGCTCGTGACCGAGAATCGTCTCGACCGCCTTCACACCTTCCGCCGAGGCGACATGGGCGAGTTGAAGCTTGCCGATGCAGTCTCCGATGGCGAAGATGTGACGTTCTTTCGTCCGATACTGTTCATCGACTTGGATGACACCGTTCTCGACGACAATCGACGTGTTCTGTAACCCGAGATGCTCCGTATTGGCGACCCGTCCGACCGAGACGAGTACACACTCGACCGAGATCGTTTCTTCGCCGACCGCGAGCGAGACGGCATCGGTTGCTACTTCTGTACGCTCCGGGTCGACGGTGACGTTCTTCAACACACGGACGCCCCGTTTTTTCAGGAGTCGCTCGACTTCCCGTGACACAGCCTTGTCTTCGAGCGGCAACAGACGCTCCCCGACTTCAATCAGCGTGACCGCGACATCAAGGTCGATGAGCATCGAGGCCCATTCGACACCGATGACCCCACCGCCGACGATGGCGATGGATTCTGGCAACTGTTCGAACTGGAGCAGGTCGTCCGAGTTCAAGATGCGTGTATGGTCAAACGGCAGCCCTGGCAATTCGCGCGGAATCGACCCTGTCGCGATGATGAGCTGGTTCGGCAAGATGAGCTCGGACTCCCCGGATTCGTCTTCGACCGCGACCGTTCCCGGCTGCGGCGAGAAGATGCTCGGTCCCAAAATCGATGCCTTTCCGCGAAACACCTCGATTTTACCTTGCTTCATCAGATGCTCAATACCTTTTTCTAGTCCCGCGACCAAGTCGCGTTTGAATGACTGGGCCCGCTCCATGCTGAACGAAACGGATCCCGTCTCAACACCGTACGTGCTCCCGTGTTTTGCCGTCTGATAGACGTGGGCCGCTTTCAACAACGCCTTCGTCGGGATGCAGCCTTTATGTAGACATGTCCCGCCGAGTTTCTCGGCCTCCACGATTGCGACAGTTTTCCCGGCTTGGGCCGCCTTGATGGCTGCGACATATCCGCCAGGACCGCCGCCGATGACGACGATTTCAAATTCTCGTGCCATGTGTATCCCCCTCATATTCTCGAACTGCTTCTTCATGTCGGATGGCCCGGAGTGCGCCTTCGGCGAGTGCCTTCAGCTCATCTTCGCCCGGATAGATGTGAACCGGCGCCAAATAGCCGACGCGCGCACTGATTTGCTCGGTCAGCCAAGTCGAATAGGCGATGCCACCCGTCAACAGAATCGCGTCGACGTCGCCGCGTAGGGTGGCGCCATGTTTGGCGATTTCCTGGGCGACGCGGTATGCCATCGTCTCGTAAAGAAGAGCGGCCTGTTCATCGCCATCTGCCATGCGCTGTTCGATCTCGATCGCGTCGAACGTTCCGAGGTGGGCAAACAGCCCTCCGCGTCCGACGATTTTCTGTTTCATTTCCGACTCTTTATACCTGGTACTATAACATAGTTCTACTACCTGTCCAACAGGAATCGAGCCTGCCCGTTCTGGTGCGAGCGGCCCATCGCCGTCGAGTCCGTTGTTCACATCGATGACGGCGCCTTTGGCGTGGGCACCGACTGTGATACCTCCTCCGAGGTGGGCGATAATCAAGTTGAGCTGTTTGTAATCGCTTCCATTTTCGACTGCGAAACGTTTTGCGACCGCCTTCTGATTCAAGGCGTGAAAGATGCTGCGACGATTGATTTCCGGCATTCCCGTCGCACGCGCGAGCGGGCCGAGCTCATCGACGACGACTGGATCGACGATGAAATTCGGTACCTGAAATAATTCACCGAGTTTATAAGCGAGTAGTCCGCCCAAGTTCGAGGCATGCATCCCGAAACGACCGCTCGCCAAATCTTCACGCATGAGCGGGTTGACAGCGTACGTCCCCGATGTCATCGGGGCCAGCAGCCCGCCGCGACCGACGATCGCGGACAACTCCTCGCCCGCGATGTTCGACTCGGCCAACAATTGTCGCACTTCGCGTTCACGATGCGGCAGTTGCTCCGGTAGTGACAATCCTGTGACATCGGCCTCGTGACGGACGGTACGAGACAAGATCTCGTCCGCTCCGTCAAACAAACCGACCTTCGTCGACGTCGAGCCCGGGTTGATGGCAAGAATGAGCTGTCGTGTCATCTCAGCGCCCACCCAATAAGCTCTTTTCGACTTTCAAGAACTGGCTGCGCGAACGGGACATCATCTGAATCCGTTCCTCGGCCATCTTCTCGGCGGCGACATGCGTCGGCACCCCGTCGCGCTCCGCGATTTCGAAGACGCGCTGCATGTTGTCATAGATGAGTTCGACTTTCTTCATCGCCCGCTCGCGGTTATACCCTTCGAGTTCGTCGGCCACGTTGATGACCCCGCCCGCGTTGATGACGAAGTCCGGTGCATAGAGAATGCCGCGCTCCTCGAGCACGTCCCCGTGACGGTCCTCGGCGAGCTGGTTGTTGGCCGCACCGGCGACGATTTGGGCTTTGAGCATCGGAATCGTCTTGTCGTTGATGATCGCACCGAGCGCACACGGGGCGAAAATGTCACAATCGACCGCATAAATCTCGTCCGGCTTGACGACCGTCGCACCGAAGTCCGTCTCAGCGCGCTTGAGCGCCTCTTCATTGATGTCGGTGACGACCAAGTGCGCCCCTTCTTCATGGAGATGACGGCATAAGTTGTAGGCGACGTTGCCGACGCCTTGGACAGCGACCGTCTTGCCGGCAAGCGAGTCCGAGCCGAACTTCCATTTCGCCGCCGCCTTCATGCCGCGGTACACGCCGTACGCCGTCACCGGCGACGGGTTGCCGCTCGAGCCGAACGCCGGGCTGACGCCGGTCACGTAATCCGTCTCCATATGGATGAAGTCCATGTCGGCGACCGACGTATTGACGTCTTCCGCCGTGATATAACGGCCGCTGAGCGACTGCACGTAACGACCGAACGCACGGAACAACGCCTCCGACTTGTCCGTCTTCGCATTGCCGATGATGACGGCTTTCCCGCCACCGAGGTTGAGGCCCGCTGCCGCGTTTTTGTACGTCATCCCTTTTGCGAGACGAAGGACGTCCGTGAGCGCTTCTTCTTCCGACGCATAGTTCCACATCCGCAGCCCCCCGAGAGCCGGCCCGAGTGTCGTGTCATGAATGGCGATAATCGCCTTCAGTCCTGACGCCTGGTCTTGGCAAAAGACGATTTGCTCATAGTCCTCGGCCTGCAAGACGTCGAAAATTCGAAAGCGTGGTTCCATGTTTGTTTCCATCATTGATGATTCCTCCATAAAATTTATTTTTTAGCGTGCAAGAGCGCGAATGCGAGTGAGTACAGTTTGGCCTCGGCCGTATCGGCCCGGCTCGTCAAAACGACCGGTGCGGCTGCGCCGACGACGATCGCCGCCACGCTCGCTCCGGCAAAGTACATCATCGACTTATAAAGGACGTTGCCGACCTCTATGTATGGGACGAGCAATAGGTCGGCTTGTCCGGCGACCTCACTCTCGATGCCTTTTTGTTTGGCCGCGACCATGTCGACGGCGTTATCGAGCGCAAGCGGTCCGTCGACGACACATCCTTTGATTTGGCCGCGACGGTTCATTTGGGCGAGCAGCGCCGCGTCTGTCGTGGCGGCCATCTGTGGATTGACCACTTCGACGGCGGCGATGGCAGCGACACGCGGTAGCTCGTACCCGATGTCTGTCATCGCATCGACCGCATTGGCGATGATGTCCACTTTCTCTTCGAGCGTCGGCGCGATATGGATGGCCGCGTCGGTCACACCGATTAATCGTTCCCGGTTCGGGATTTGAAATAAGGCGATATGGCTGAGCGTCCGGTTCGTCCGGAGTCCTGCCTCGCGGCTGAGCACAGCTTTCATGAACGTCGACGTCGCGACCATTCCTTTCATGAGCACATCCGCTTCTCCTGTCTTGACCGCGAGCGTCGCTCGTTTGGCAATCTCTTTATCGCCTTTGACGTGGATGATATCGACCGCGTGATCTTCGATGCCGTGCTCGTCGCATAATCGTTTAATCTCCCGGGCATCTCCAATCAATTTAAATCGAGATAGACCGTGATCGGTCGCGAGTTTGACGGCGCGAATGACCTCCACATCGGCGGCCCCGGCAATCGAGACGGTGCGCCCGTCCAACCGCTTCGCCTTTTCGAGCATCCGTTCAAAATTCATGCATGTCCCCCCTTGCCTGTCTTCATCCACTAACAAGCAATTTTGTTTCCACTTTTGAAAGCGCTTTAATAGGTCGTATACTCTGCACTTTTTTGCGTGGTATGAAAAAAAATGCAGGTAATTTATTGCATACGTTCAAGTTTATTATACAGCGTCCGAATCGAAATGTGTAATCGCCGGGCGGCCTCTGACTTGTTGCCGTCCGCCTCCTCGATGGCCCGTTCAATCAAATCACGCTCATAGCGCGACACGGCATCCTGTAACGACAGCGCGTCGGTCGGTCGGGCCGATGCGACACGCGGTGACAGCTGTAGGTGGTGCGGCGCGATCCACTGCTCGGAACTCGCCATATAGATGATCGCCCGCCCGAGGACATTCTCGAGCTCTCGGACGTTGCCTTTCCAATACTGATTCTTCAACAGCTCGGTCGCCTCGCGGTTCACCCCACGCACGCTGCGGCCGTACTCTTGGTTCAGCTTGCGGACGATGCGTTCGCAGAGTGGCTCGATTTCTTCGAGCCGGTCCCGGAGCGGCGGGATGTGGATCGGCATCCGGTTGATCCGGTAATATAAGTCTTCACGGAACGTGCCGTCCGCCACTTTTTGTTCAAGGTCGGCGTTCGTCGCCGCGATGATGCGGACGTCGACCGGGATCGCATTCGTGCCCCCGACCCGGACGATCTCATGCTCTTGCAGGACACGGAGGAGTTTGACTTGGACATCGACCGGGAGTTCGCCGATCTCGTCTAGGAAGAGAGAGCCGCCATCGGCCTCTTCGAAATAACCGACCTTCCCCCCGCGTTTCGCCCCGCTGAAGGCGCCGTCCTCGTAGCCGAACAATTCACTCTCGAGCAGCGTCGGGGAGATGGCCGCACAATTGACGCGGACGAACTTTTTATATTTGCGCGGTGACTCCCCATGAATGGCGTGGGCGAACAGTTCCTTGCCCGTCCCCGACTCCCCGCGAATGAGGACGGTGACCGGCGTGACCGCGGCGAGGCGGGCCTGTTCGATGACGAAGCGCATCGCATCGCTCGACGCGATGATGTCGGCGAACTGGTATTTTGCCTCGAGGTTGCGGATGCGTGTCTTCGCCTCTTGTAACTCGTCACGGAGCGCCCGAATTTGAGACACGTCCCGGATGACACCGACCGACCCGCGCAATTGTCCTTCGACGATAATCGGTTCGGCATTGACGAGAATGTCGCGCCGCGTCGCCCCGATCTGCATCCGGATATCCCGGACACCTTGCCCGGTCGACAGCACTTTCAAGTGGACGCTCTCCTGCATGCCGATGTCGGCCGTCGCCGGCTTGTCGACGACGTCTTCTTTCTTGAATCCCGTCAGTCGCGTATAGGACGGATTGATTAGAATCGTGTTCCCGTTATGGTCGGCGACCGAGATCGCCTCGCTCGTACAGTCGATAATCGCCTCGAGCATCTGTTGATTTTGCTTCAACCGTTCGACGACGATGCGGATGAACTCGCCGGGCAAGACGACCGCATCCGCAAAGTGTCCTTTCAACTCATCGAACGTCTCGGAGCGGCCCGTCGTCTCGATGACAAAATCGAGACGCTTGTCGGCACAGGCCCGCCAATCTTCCGCCGTCATAATCCCCTGGTTTCGTGCGAGCTGCATCCCTTCGGCCGTCGACTCTGGGTCGATGACGGCGACGACGGTGGCAAGCGGCGAGTCGAGCAGCATTTTCAGCACCTCGGTCCCGCCTTTTCCCGCACCGACAATCATCAATCGTTTATTCATTCTGAAATCCCCCAATTTTACCGTTCTGCATTCATGCTACTGAACCTGAACTGATTTCGCAACCTCACAAAAAATGCCGTGTCGGCCTATGTATTTTCTGTTAAAATAATGAGTGTTAAGGAGGAGATCCTATGCGCATCATCGCACTGTTGATCTTAATCATCCCTGGCCTCTTCGGTGTCTATGGCATCAAGTTACTTCGCGACAGTTTCTTCCTCAAGACGAGCGTCCCGTTCTCTTGGATCGAGTCGGTGGCAGCCGCCTCGATGTTACAAGGAACGTTCGGACTGTTGATTGCGATGGGCGGGATCGGTTTCGTGGCAGGTTATATCTTCAATCGTGATAAGAAAACAGGCAAAGTCCCACGAATAGATTCTTGAACACAAAAAAAGGTTCCCTAACTTGACTTCATTTCAAGTGGGGAACCTTTTTATTCGTATTGAATTGTGATCACTACGGATGATCTCCTCTCCTACTTGCTACAATCTTGTGACATGAGGTCCAATGGTCTTCTTAATGAAGAAGTTTGAAAGAAATTAGTAACTGCCGTCTTGCGTGAACGGAAACGTACCCATTCGAGTTACTAACGATTAATCATCGGGTCATGTCGAACCATCCATCGTGAAGTCGAACGCTTGCCATAAACTGTTCAACGGTTGACAACACTCCTTTTGGTCAACTGAACGATTCGTTTTCCCCGGGCACGGTCCCTAGCTTCGAACTCGATGCCGGAATCGCCTCGCGAATGAGCGTACGTCGCGACCTCTCGTCGGGACGATGACGATTTGAGATGTCGTTCCCACCTCTGAGCTATTGACGGATAGCGGTCCGAGATGATTTCTTGCTCTAACCCGTTCCGGAACACGTTAGAAAGCGTTCATCTGACGCTCGTCCAAGTAACTTGGTACACCTTTATTATAACAAGTTTCGCCCAATTTGCAAGCGCTTTCTTTCACAAAGTAAAAGAAAAATCAGGAGGAAATCCTCCTGATCGATCACTGCTGCTTGAACGACTGATACGTGACGAAATACGAGATAAATTCTGAGTTTTTCGGACTGCGTTCGCGTTCCGGGCGCCCGTCGAACATCTCATGATCGCGCATCCCGTTCTCCCACGCCGTCTTGATGGCGTGGCGCATCGCCCGCTCGACACGGGACGACGTCGTCTCATGTTCCTTGGCAATCATCGGATAGAGCTCCTTCGTAATCAAGCCGAGCAATTCCTGACGTTCCCGCACGTAGACGACGGCTTGGCGGATGTATTTGAACCCTTTGATCCGCGGCGAGATGCCGAGTTGTTGCAGTAAGAGCGAGATATCGAGTTCTTCCGGTGACATCGCCTCGAAGTCTCGGCTCGAGCCGGCGGCGAGTTCGCGGATTTTCGTGATCAGTTGTTGAATGTTGAACGGCTTGACTAAAAAGTAAGAAGCGCCGAGTTGAACGGCCTGCTTCGTGACTTCATCTTTCCCGAACGCGCTGAGCATGATCACTTCCGGTTTGGCGTTCGCCAGTTCCGTCTGTAACCGTTCGAGGACGCCGATCCCGTCTAGATGCGGCATGATGATGTCGAGCAGGAGCACGTCCGGCTGGTGTGTCTTGACGACGTCTAAGCATGCCTCGCCGTCGTAGGCTGTCCCGACGACTTTCAAATCGTCTTCGGACTCGAGTTGGCGGGTCAACAAATCGACGATTTCTCGATTGTCGTCCGCGATGCATAATGTAATCAATTAAGACACTCCTTCGATAAACTTCCGTTTTAATTGGAGAGACATGGTGAGCAGTTCCTCCACATGTTGTTTCGTCAATTCCGTCATTTGCGCCCCGGCAATCATCCGTCCGAGCTCATCGACCCGTTCGGCATGCCCGAGCGTCGACACGTTCGTCTTCGTGCGCTCATCCGTTTCCGTCTTCGTGATATACAAATGCTGGTCCGCCATAGCGGCCACTTGGGCCAAATGGGTGATGCAGAGCACTTGCGATCCGACCGACAACCGGAAAATTTTCTCGCCCATCGCTTGGGCGACCCGTCCCGACACGCCAGTATCGACCTCGTCGAAGATGATGGACGCGACACCGACCGTCCTTGAGAAAATCGATTTCAACGCGAGCATGACGCGGGATAGTTCTCCGCCTGAAGCGACTTTGGCGAGCGGCTTGAACGGTTCGCCGACGTTCGTCATCATATAGAACTCGACTTGGTCGAGTCCGTCTGCCTTGAACGGCCCTTCTTTGAACCGGACTTCGAACTGGGTCTTCTCCATATACAATTCCTTCAATTCACGCTGAATCGCTTTCTCGAGCTCGGTCGCCGCTTGTTTGCGGGCCGCCGATAACGCTAGTCCGGTCGTACGCACTTTTTGTTCGAGCTGGGCGAGCCGGTCCGATAGTTCTTGCAAGTGTTCTTCCCGATTCGTCATCGATTTTAACTCGTCGGCGATTTTTTCCCCATACGTGATGACCTCGTCGATCGTGGCCCCGTATTTCCGTTTCAACTGTTGGAACAAGGCGAGCCTCGTCTCAATTTCATCGAGCCGAATCGGATCAAATTCGAGTGAATCGAGCTGATCGCGCAACTGGAATTTGGCGTCCTCGAGCAAGAAATAAGCGTTCGAGATTGTTTCGGCCATCGGCGCGAGCGATGTCGACAATGAGGAAGCTTCCTCCATCTCGCGCATGGCGATCCCGATTTGATCGAGACCTTTCGCCTCATCCGCGACGGCCTCATACGATAACCGGACGTGCTGATGAATCCGCTCGAAGTTGGCGAGCTCGTTCCGTTCCTCGGTGAGCGCCTGTTCTTCTCCGACCTTCAGTTCGGCCGCCTCAATCTCATTCGTCTGGAACGCGAGCAGGTCCATGCGCTGGGCCAGTTCTTGTTCGCTTTGACTCAATCGTTTCAACTCGTCGGCGACGTTCTTCCAATCGACGTAAGCCTCTCGATAACGTTCGAGGAGCGGGGCGAGCTCGGTTTCGGCAAAACTATCTAAAATGCCGAGATGGTATTCGGCATCCATCAAGTGCTGGTGCTCATGCTGGCCATGAATATCGACGAGCAGCCGTCCGAGCTCGCGAAGCGTCGACAGCGGCATCATCTTACCGTTGACACGGCAAACACTCTTTCCGCTACTATGTAGGTCGCGGCGCAAAATGACGGTCCCTTCTTCAATCTCGATGCCGTATTGGGTCGCCGCCTCGATGATCGGATGGTCTGGTTCGACGTTGAACAGCCCTTCGATCTCCGCCTTGTCTTGGCCATAGCGGACGAACTCGCTCGAACCGCGGCCCCCGACGAGCAGGCCGATCGCATCGAGCAAGATTGATTTCCCGGCTCCGGTCTCACCCGTCAATACGGTCATCCCACGTTTGAACGTGATATTCAGTTCATCGATGATCGCAAATTGTTTGATCGATAGTTCTGCTAACATACGATAGTTCACCTCATAACATTCCGAGTAGTCGTTCGATGATTCGCTTTGCCTGGTCTTCGTCGCGGGCGATCATCAGAATCGTATCATCGCCACACACCGTCCCAATCAATTCATCCCATGACAAATGGTCAATCAAGACACCGATTGCATCCGCATTGCCCGGTAATACTTTCATGACGACCAAGTTTTGGGCCGAGTCGACCGAGACGAAACTGTCGCCGAGGATCCGTTTCATCTTGCCGTACGGGTTGAAGCGTTGATCGGCCGGAAGGCTATACTTATAGCGCCCGTCGTTGAGCGGTACTTTCACGAGATGGAGCTCTTTGATGTCCCTTGACACTGTTGCCTGGGTCACTGGATATCCAGAGCGATGCAGCTCGTCGACGAGCTCGTCTTGCGTCTCGATTTCACGGTTTGTCACGATTTCTCGAATCTTAATCAAGCGCTGTCCTTTATTCATACTCGCTGACACCTCATTTTATGTTTCACATACTCAGTATCATTCTAAAGTATTGTCGAAAAAAGGTCTAGCATTCACAGGATGATTTCCCCAGTCGGTCGCATTCGCGCATGAAAAAGCTGCAGACGAAACGTCTGCAGCTCAAGCGTTCTTCTTTAATTGCGCGTGCGCGGCGTCGATGACCGCGTCCACGTCGATGGCTGGGTCGACACTGCCAACACCTGTAAAACGGGCGAACAATAAGAATTCGATATTCCCATCCCCACCGGTGATCGGTGAAAAGTCGAGTCCCGCGACTTCGAATCCTTCCGAGGCGAAGTAACGGACCATGTCGTCGACGACCCGTTCATGGATGGCGCGGTCCCGGACGATGCCTTTTTTGCCGACATCGGCCTTCCCGGCCTCAAATTGCGGTTTGACGAGCGCCATGACGATGCCGTTAGGCTTCAAAATCGTCTTCAACGGCGGAATCATGAGCCGAAGTGAGATGAACGAGACATCGATCGTCGCGAAATCCGGCGTCACCGGGAACTGGTCAGCGGTCGCATGGCGGAAGTTCATCCGCTCCATGACGACGACACGGTCATCGCTCCGAAGTTTCCACGCCAACTGGTTATAGCCGACGTCGACGGCATACATTTGCGTGGCCCCGTTTTGGAGCGCACAATCGGTGAAACCGCCTGTCGATGAGCCGATATCGATGCCGATGTTACCAGCCACATCGAACGGGAAGACTTGGAGCGCTTTTTCAAGCTTCAGTCCGCCCCGCCCGACGTATGGCAACACTTGGCCTTTCACTTCGAGCGGAATGTCGTCGAACACTTTGTCGCCCGCCTTGTCGAGGCGTTCGGTCCCGCTATAGACGAGCCCGGCCATGACAGACCGCTTCGCCTTCTCTCTCGTCTCCGCTAAGCCGCGGTCGACGAGGAGCACATCTAATCTAGTTTTCTTTCGTTTTTCCATAGTTCCTCACACATTCTGTCGATTTGTCACTTGAACGAACTGCTGAACCGAGTCAGCGATTTGCGTCGGACGGAGCCCGATTTCTTCGAGTAGCTGATTGACGCCGCCGTGTTCGATATAGCGGTCCGGAATGCCGAGTCGGAGCACACGCGGGAACTGCCCAGCATCGCTCGCATGTTCGAGCACGCTGCTACCGAAGCCACCGGCGAGCGCCGCTTCCTCTAACGTGACGATCGGGATGCCTTCCGCATATAAAGCAGAGAGCATAACATCGTCGAGCGGTTTAATCGTCCGAGCGTTGATGACGCGGACGCTCACTTGTCCTTCAAGCAGTGCGCGTACTTCGAGCGCGTCTTGCACTTGTGGACCGAACGTCAAGATGGCGACGTCCGTCCCGTCTGCAACCGTCTCCCAGACGTCGAGCGGCAATTCGCGGAGCGTCTCGCTCATCGGTGTGCCGATTCCTTCACCACGCGGGAAGCGGACGGCAATTGGACCATCATCATACTTCAGCGCTGAATAGACAAGATGTTGCAACTCTTCCTCGTCTTTCGCCATCAAGATGCGAATATTCGGGACATGACGCATAAAGGCGATATCGAATACCCCTTGGTGCGTCTCCCCGTCCGCTCCGACGAGACCAGAACGATCGATTGTGAAGACGACGTTCAAGTTTTGACGGCAAATGTCGTGCACGAGCTGATCATAGGCGCGTTGGAAGAACGTCGAATAAATCGAGACGACCGGCTTCAAGCCTTGTGTCGCCTGTCCTCCGGCCAATGTGACCGCATGCTGTTCGGCGATGCCGACGTCAAACATCCGCTCCGGGAATTGCTTGTTGAAGCAATCGAGTTTCGAGCCGACGCTCATCGCGGGTGTGATGAGTGTCACGCGCTCGTCCGTCTCGGCAACTTTCGTGATCGTCTCAGCGACGACCTTCGAATAGCTCGGTCCTTTGACCTTGCCTTTGATGACTTCTCCCGACTCGATTTTATACGGTCCGAGGCCGTGCCACGTGCCGACACCATCGAGTTCGGCCGGGCGATAGCCCTTGCCTTTTTTCGTGATGACGTGGACGATGACCGGTCCATCGATTTTCTTGGCATATTCGAGCGTCTCAAGCAGGTCGCGTAAATCGTGACCGTCTGTCGGTCCGAAGTACGTGAATCCGAGCTCTTCGAAGAACGTCCCCGGGATGAGCGCTGATTTCAACATATCCTTCACACGTTCCCCGCTCCGTTCGAGCGAGTTGCCGACGATCGGGATATGTTTGATGAGCGTTTCGACTTCCTCACGGGCGTGTTTCAGTTTACGAGACGAGCGCATCCGACCGAGCATATTGTGCAAGGCACCGACGTTCGGGGCGATTGACATCTCATTGTCGTTCAAGATGACGATGACGTTTTGTTTCTCGGCGCCGATATGGTTGAGTGCTTCGAGCGCCATTCCCCCTGTGAGCGCCCCGTCCCCGATGATGGCGATGGCCCGGTCGTTCGCGCGCCCTTTCAATTCGTTCGCGATGGCGATTCCCATCGCGGCCGATAAGGACGTCGAGCTGTGCCCCGTCTCCCAGACGTCATGATCACTCTCACAACGCTTCGGGAACCCGCATAAGCCGTTGTATTGACGGAGCGTGTCGAACTGACTCGTTCGTCCTGTCAAGATTTTGTGGACGTAGGCTTGATGCCCCACATCCCATACGAGTTGGTCTTTCGGACTGTCAAATACACGGTGCAAGGCAAGCGTCAATTCGACAACCCCTAGGTTTGGTCCCAAGTGCCCTCCCGTTTCAGCCAATTTTTCAATCAAAAACCGTCTGATGTCCGCTCCGAGTGCTTCTAACTCGGGTACCGACATCTTTTTTAAGAATGACGGGTCTTGAATGGATGTCAAGTCCATGATGACCATCCTTTCTCCTGTCTTATTACTGATTCGTACCTTACATTTTACAAGAATGTGTCCATAGATGCTATACATTCACAAAAACAAAGGTGACACGATGTGCTCATCGTGTCACCGAGATTAATGATTGCGCTGCACGACGAAGTCGAGAAGCTCTCGTAAACGGGGGGCCTCGACCGATAGTTCGGCCAATGCAGCCTCACTTTCCGTGACTTCCCGTTCGAGCGCTTGCTTCGCCCCATCGAGCCCGAGCAGTTTCGGATACGTCGCTTTATCGTTGCCTTCGTCCGAACCGACCCGCTTCCCGATGAGCGCCTCGTCTCCTTCGACGTCTAAAATATCGTCTTGGATTTGGAAGGCGACACCGAGATGTTTCCCGAAGCGAACGAGCGCCTGTCGGTCCGCCAATGGGGTGTCCGCCAAAATCGCGCCTGCTTCGAGGGCATATACGAGCAGTGCCCCCGTCTTTCGCTCATGAATCGATTGCAAGGTCGACAGCGACACGCCGGCGCGTTTTTCGGCGAGCATGTCATCGAGCTGACCACCGACCATGCCGGCGCTACCGGCCGCTTCACTGAAGCGGGCGATGAGCGCGACGCTCTTCACTGGTTCGAGCTCCGCATGGGCCAGAATCCGAAACGCGTCCGTCAATAGGGCGTCGCCTGCGAGAATCGCGGTCGCCTCATCGAACTGACGGTGATTCGTCGGACGCCCACGCCTTACGTCGTCATCATCCATCGCCGGAAGGTCGTCGTGGATGAGGGAGTACGTGTGGACCATCTCGAGAGCGACGGCCGCTTCATGACCGAGCGCCCGCGGACGTCCGTATGTATCGAGGACGGCATAAAGGAGAGCCGGACGAATCCGTTTCCCCCCTGCCTCGAGTGAGTACGTCATCGATTGGAACAAACGGTCCGGCATCGACGACGCGTCAATGAGACGGCGTGTCGCCGTCTCGACTTCCTGTTTCCACTCTTGAAGATAGGCTTGCGCGCTCATACGGTGCCACCCTTTTCACGGAGCGTCCCGTCGAGTTCGAGAATCTCGTCCATCTTCTGTTCCGCGGCCGTCAATTTGGCCTGACAGAGTGCCGACAAGCGGACACCTTCCTCATAGAGGGTCATCGCTTCTTCAAGGGCGACTTCTCCTGTCTCGAGTTGCGTCACGATTTCCTCGAGGCGGGCGAGTGCCGCTTCAAACGTCTGTTCTGCTTGTTGTTTCGCCATCATGTCTCTCCTTCACTTCCGCAACGGCTTGGCCATCCCGAAACCGGATTGTCACCAGGCCGTCATGTAGTTGTTTGACATCTTTCACGTACGTCCCATCCTGCTCAATCAACGTATATCCTCGAGCGAGCACGGCGAGAGGACTGACCGCGTTCAAGCGACCGACTTGGGCTGCAAAGCGGTCCGTCGGTCGTTCGAGTGGGCGGATGCGCTTGAGGCGACCGTCGAATTGTCGGTGTGTCTCCTCGTTGCGACGAAGCGTCTGCGCCAGCTTTCGGACATCGAGCTGTTGTCGGGACTGGGCAAGGCGATGTTTGGCATGTGTCACTTGTTTCGTGACACCTTGTTCGAGCCGAATCTCGGCTTGTTCGAACCGCTCCCGCTTTTGTGTGAGCGTGAAGCGGGGCGACTTTAAGCCGTAACTGTTCGTCGCCCGACCGAGCCGTTCCCGAATCGAGGACATCTGATTCGTGACGGACCGGGTCAACTGGGCCGTCAACCGTTCGACGTCTTTTCGTTGCGCCTCGATCGTCGCTGTCGCGAGCTCTGCCGCCGCCGTTGGTGTCGCGGCCCGCACGTCGGCGACAAAGTCAGCCAACGTGAAATCGGTCTCGTGCCCGACGGCCGAGATGACAGGAATCCTAGATTCGTGAATCGCTTCGACGACGACGTCCTCGTTGAACGCCCATAACTCTTCAATCGACCCGCCACCTCGGCCGACGATTAACACGTCGCAATCGGTGCGTTCGTTCATCCACCGAATCGCGCTCGCCACTTGCGGGGCGGATTGATCGCCTTGGACGGCGACGGGCGCGAACGTGATGGCCACGTGCGGCGCACGTCGTCTGAGTGTCGTGGCGATATCGTGGAGGGCCGCGCCTTTCGGCGAAGTGATAATCCCGATTCGCTCCGGGAAGGCCGGCAGCGGACGTTTCCGTTCCGCTGCGAACCATCCCTTCGCCTCGAGTTCACGTTTTCGTGCCTCATACCGTTCGAACAACATCCCGATGCCGTCCTGTCGCATCAGTTCGACGTACAGCTGGATGTCGCCTGTCGACTCGTACATCGTCACGCGGGCGACGACGATCACATTCATCCCGTCTTTCGGTTCGAAGTTGAGCGTCTGGGCGTCACGAGAGAACATGACCGCCTTCATCCGCGACGATTCGTCTTTGAGGGTAAAATAACAGTGCCCGGAGGCGTACCGTTTGAAGTTCGAAATCTCGCCGATGACGGCAAGTTGTTGCAGAATCGGGTCATCGTCGAGCTGTCGCTTCACGTAGCGGACGACTTCGGAAACTTGAATCGGATTAGCCACGGGAGGCGACCTCGACCGTGTTGTGCATGAGCATCGTAATCGTCATCGGGCCGACACCACCCGGAACAGGGGTGATGGCGCTCGCGACATCACGGACACCTGCAAAGTCGACGTCCCCGACGAGACGACTGTCGACGCGGTTGACACCGACATCGATGACGATCGCCCCAGGTTTGACCATGTCAGCTGTGACGAGACCGGCCCGACCGACGGCGACAATCAAAATATCGGCCTGCCGTGTCATCGCCCCGAGATCATTCGTCTTCGAATGGCAGTAGGTCACGGTCGCGGATTCGTTCAAGAACAGCATCCCGACCGGTTTCCCGACGATTTGGCTGCGACCGACGACGACGACGTGCTTGCCGACCAAGTCGGTTTGCGTCTTGACGAGGTGCAGAATCCCGTGCGGTGTACATGGCAATAGCGTCTCGAGACCGAGCATCATCTTCCCGACGTTCGTCGGATGGAACCCATCCACGTCTTTGTCCGGTGAGATGCGCATAATGACGCGATTCTCATCGATATGCTTCGGCAACGGCAACTGCACGAGAATACCGTGCAACTCGTCGTCCGCGTTCATCGAATCAATCAGTTCGAGCACTTCACGTTCTGAAATCGTGTCATCGAAGCGAATCACTTGCGAATCGATGCCGATGTCAGCCGCTGCCCGTTCTTTCCCCCGGACGTAGCTGTGGCTCGCCGGATCATCCCCGATTAAAATGACTTTCAGTTTCGGTACGATGCCGCGTGCGCGCAGCGCACTGACCCGTTCCTTTAACGTCTCCCGATATGATGCTGCGATTTGTTTCCCGTCGATCACTACTGCCATCTCTCTCATCCCCCGTTGTCTTAGGTTTCTCTGTAGTTGGTGTGGTGTCTTCTCTATTTGTTTAACAGACCGTAATGCTTGTCTTCGCTTACGCTTTGATGATGTTACCGAGCACGCCGTTGACGAGCTTGGCCGCTTCTTCATCGGCGAACGATTTGGCGAGTTCGACCGCCTCGTTGATCGTCACTTTGTCCGGAATCGTCTCGACGTAGAGCAACTCGTACGTCGCCATGCGAAGAATCGTCCGCTCGACATTTCCGAGACGATCGAGTCTCCAGTTTTTCAAGTTTTCGATGAGCAATTCGTCAATCTCATCTTTCTTTTCTAACGTCTCAACGACGAGTTGTTCGTAGAATGGATCCGACTCCATGCCATCGAGGGCAAATTCGATGGCCTCGTCTACCTCAAGTTTTGATACTTCGATTTGAAAAAGCGTTTGAATCGCTTTTTCCCGTGCTTCATGACGTTTCATTCAGATACTCTCCTTTTGCATGCTTTCATTGTGATAGTTTAGCATAAAGCCTCCATAAATTCAGTACAAAAAACCAGGAAGCCCAAATAATGTTCGGGCTTCCTGGTCAAGGTCATTTCGTGAGCGTCATTTCTTTTTCGACAAATTTCGTGTCGAACGCCCCTGTTCGAAAACGTTCATGGGCCATGACTTGTTGATGGAACGGGATCGTCGTGTGGATGCCCGATACGGTGAACTCGTCGAGGGCGCGAAGCATCTTCGCGATCGCCTCTTCCCGCGTCGGGGCATGGACGATCAGCTTCGCCACCATCGAATCATAGAACGGCGGGATGACGGCACCGGCATAGAGACCGCTGTCGACCCGGACGCCCATGCCGCCAGGAACGATATACTGATCGATTTTCCCGGCCATCGGACGGAAATCTGCAAACGGATCTTCCGCATTGATGCGACATTCGATCGAGTGACCACTAAATTTGATGTCTGCCTGGCTGATGGCAAGCGGATGGCCAAGCGCGACTTCGAGTTGTGCTTGGACGAGGTCGAAGCCGGTGATCATTTCGGTGACCGGGTGTTCGACTTGGATTCGCGTGTTCATCTCCATGAAGTAAAACTCGTTCACTTCCGGTACGTAAATGAACTCGATTGTACCCGCACCCGAATACTGAATCGCTTTGGCCGCTTTCACGGCTGCGTCGCCCATCGCTTGACGGGTCGTCTCATCGATTGCCGGAGACGGCGCTTCCTCGACCAACTTCTGCATCCGGCGCTGAATCGTACAGTCCCGCTCCCCGAGGTGGATGACGTTGCCGTATTGATCGGCGAGCACTTGCACCTCGACGTGGCGGAACGACTCAATGTATTTCTCCAAATAGACGTCGCCGTTGCCGAACGCCTGCTTCGCTTCTTTACGTGTGTCGGTGAGCCCTTTCACGAGCTCAGACTCGTCGAAGGCGACACGGATTCCACGTCCTCCGCCTCCGGCCGTCGCCTTGATGATGACCGGATATCCAATCTCGCGGGCGAGTTCGATCGCTTCCTCGTCGGTGACGACACCACTCGACCCCGGGACGACCGGAACGCCCGATTCGATCATCGTTCGTTTCGCCTCGTCCTTGATGCCCATCTTCCGAATCGCATAGCTACTCGGTCCGACGAACTGAATGCCGCACGCCTCGCTCATTTCGGCGAACTCGGCGTTCTCGGCTAAGAATCCATAACCTGGATGAATCATCGTCGCATCGACCGCGCAAGCGACCGACAAGATGTTAGGGATATTCAAATATGAGTCTTTCGACGGGTTCGGTCCGATGCAGTATGCCTCATCGGCAAGACGGACGTGCAACGCCTCGCGGTCCGCTTCCGAGAAGACAGCGACCGTCGGGATATTCAACTCTTTCGCGGCCCGGATGATGCGGACCGCAATCTCTCCACGGTTAGCAATGAGTAGTTTCATACATACCTCACTTCACGCTGAAGAGCGCTTGGCCGTATTCGACTAAATCGCCATCTGCGACGAGGATCTCGACGATTTCCCCGCTGATTTCCGTCTCGACATCATTGAACAATTTCATCGCTTCTAAAATACAGACGACCTGTCCGGCTTCGACGCGGTCGCCGACTTGAACGTAAGCGTCTTTGTCCGGTGCCGGACGCGAATAGAACGTCCCGACCATCGGTGACGTGATCGTGCGCAAGTTGCTCGGCGCAGGTGTTGGTGCCGCCTCTTGTTCTGTCTCGACGACTGGCGCAGGTGCTGCGACCGGGGCCGCGTGCACGATCGGTGTATGAGTAGCGGCGAATTGCGGGGCCGCTTCTTTTTTCAATGATAGTTTAAACTCCGGCGTCTCGAGTTCCATCTCGTGAACGGACGTCTGATCGAGTAATGTGATCAGCTCTTTAATGTGTTCGATTTGCATGAAATAACCCCCTGTTTATACCTGGTACTAATCTCTACTCTACTATAACTGGTCAGACCAGTGAATGCAACGACAAAAAAAGGGCCCATTCCGAAGAATGGACACCCTTGGTTTACCCGTTATAGCGGCCCGTGAACTCGCCTGTGCGCGTGTCGACCGTTACTTTTTCGCCTGGCTCGATGAAGAGCGGCACTTGAATGATGTGGCCTGTTTCGACAGTCGCGTTTTTCTTCACGTTCGATGCCGTGTCGCCTTTGACGCCTGGATCGGCTTCGACAATCGTCAAGACGACCGTCGTCGGAAGCTCGATTCCGAGAATCTCACCGTCGTAGTCAGCGATACTTACTTCCATGTTCTCGAGCATGTACGGGAGCGCCGCTTTCACTTGCTCGCCCGTCAATTCGAGCTGTTCATACGACTCTGTGTCCATGAACACGTACGTATCGCCCATCGGATAGAGGTACTGCATGCGTTTCCGTTCGATGTGCGCACGTTCGATGCGCTCGCCACCACGGAACGTCGTCTCTTGAATCGCGCCTGTGCGCAAGTTACGCATTTTCGTGCGGACGAAGGCCGCGCCTTTACCTGGCTTGACGTGTTGGAATTCGATGACTTGCCAAATCGAACCGTCAGACGTCTTGACCGTTAAGCCTGTTTTTAAATCGTTTACTGATACCATGTTGATTTCCTCCTAAAATGAGCTGAGACTCAAGCCTCAATCGTAATTAACTCTTTTGGCGACTGCGTGAGACGGATGTTGCCCGTCTCCGTGACGACCACGTCATCCTCGATGCGGCAACCGCCGATCCCGGCGATATAGATACCCGGTTCGATCGTGACGACCATCCCCGGCTCGAGCACCGTCTCCGAACGGAATGACAAGCCTGGTGCCTCATGCACTTCCATACCGAGACCGTGGCCTGTCGAATGTCCGAAGTACTCACCGTAGCCCGCGTCTTTAATCACGTCACGCGTCAATGCGTCCGCCTCGATTCCCGTGATGCCAGCTTTCGTGCCCTCGACACCTGCGAGTTGAGCCCGGAGCACCGTATCGTAAATCGTGCGCAACTCGTCCGAGATGTCCCCGATAGCGAGCGTACGTGTGATATCCGAGCAGTATCCTTGATAGTAGGCACCGAAATCGAGCGTCACGAGTTCTCCCGCCTCGATGACCTTGTCGCTGGCCACACCGTGCGGCAATGCCGAACGATGCCCTGACGCAACGATCATATCGAACGAAGATGAGTCCGCACCTTGGGCCCGCATGAACATTTCCAGTTCATTCGCGACTTCTTTTTCGGTCCGCCCTGGACGGATGAACGTCTGGATGTGCGCAAACGCCGCGTCCGCAATCGCCGCGGCTTCCTTCATTATCTTAATCTCTGACTCATCCTTAATCAAGCGTAGCTTTTCGACGATACCTGACGTCTCGACGAGCTCGGCTGCGACTTCTTTTTCATACGTCCGGAACTGGCCGACCGTCATGTCATCTTGTTCGATGCCGAGGCGCTTCACCGCTTGCTCTGTCACGACTTCCGCCACCGACTTGATGAGCGACGTCTTATGCTCGATGATGTCGAAGCCTTTTACTTGGCTAGCGGCTTGTTCCGTGTAGCGGAAATCCGTGATGAAGCTCGCCGACTGCGCCGTGATTACGAGGACACCGCTCGACCCGGTGAAACCAGATAAGTAGCGGATGTTTTCCCGTTTCGTCACGAGCAATCCGTCGATGCCGTTCGCTTCTAGCTGACCTTGCAGTTTGTTGACCCGTTCAATCATGTCGATTCCTCCAATGTACGAGCAATGCCTGCAACGCGAGCGTATAGCTCGTCAAGCCGAAACCGCTGATGACACCGAGACAAACGGCGGCAAGTTTCGACTCATGACGAAACGACTCCCGTGCATGCACGTTCGAGATATGTACTTCGACGACCGGGGCTTTGATGGCGGCGATGGCATCACGGAGCGCAATCGACGTATGCGTGTACGCCCCCGCATTAAAGATGACCCCCGCATAATCGTACGCTTCATGGAGCGCGTCGATCAGTTCGCCTTCATGGTTGGATTGGACGAACGTCAACTGAACATCCTCCGGGGCGGCGAGCAATAGCTCCGCCGTCAATCCCTTCAACGAGACGTCCCCGTATACGTCCGGTTCCCGCTTCCCGAGCAGATTCAAATTCGGTCCATTTAAGACGAGTATATGCACAAGTCTCCCCCCCTGTTCGTCAAGTCGCCTCTATTGTAACAAATTTAACGGTTCGTGCGACAATCGACGTTCGTGAGGTTTCGTTTTTTACGTGAATCACGGTATAATTCAACTATATAACTGTAGGAATCGAGGAAATGACATGAAAACTAAACCAATGATTCCCGTCGGTGGCCAGGCGCTCGTGGAAGGCGTCATGTTTCAAGGACGCGCCGAGAGCGCTTCGGCGATTCGACGGAAAGACGGGTCTATCGAGACGTTCCAGCAGCCCCGCATTCTCGTCCCGTGGGTCCAATCGTTAAAAAAAATCCCATTCCTGCGTGGTGTGGTCGCGCTATACGAATCACTCAAAAATGGTTCGGCCCATATGACGTTCGCAAGCGATCGTTATGACGTCGACCCGAGTGAGGACGAGGCAACGAAACCAGAAGAGAAAAAACAGAACATCTTGATGGTCGTCATAATCGCCATCGTCGGCGTCATCTCATACGTGTTCGGGAAGCTGATTTTCAACGTCACCCCGGCCCTTCTCGCCGCCATGTTCCAAAGCGTGCCCGCATTGTCCGGTCATGTGATTCAAAACCTCCTCGAAGGGGGAATAAAATTAGTATTGTTGCTCAGTTACCTTTATTTGATTTCCTTGACGCCACTCATCCGGCGCGTGTTCCAATATCACGGGGCCGAGCACAAGGTGATCACCTGTTATGAGTCCGGACGACCGATTACCGTCGATAACGTTCGGGCAAGCTCACGTCTCCACTATCGCTGTGGATCGAGTTTCATCCTATTCACCGTTTTCGTCGGCATCGGCGTTTACATGATCGTCCCGATCGACCCCCTCTGGGTCCGACTCGTCAGCCGCATCGCTTTGTTGCCAGTGGTCATCGGCATCTCATTCGAGGTGCTCCAATTCACAAACCGCTTCCGTGAACATCGCTTCTTGTCCGTTCTCGGCAAGCCTGGGTTGTCTTTACAATTGTTGACGACGCGCGAACCGAATGACGAACAAATCCGTGTCGCCATCGAGGCGTTCGAGACATGGGAACGTTCAGAACTAGGTCAACCGGCCGTGCAAAGAGAGGGATAAAGAGGAGGAAAGCACCATGATCAGACAAAGAATCGGCTCGACCGCAGCCACGATCGTGTTCATCTTAGGCTTCATCGGTGTCGGACATATGCTCGCGACCGACCCTGGTCGATTGTTCAGACAGTTGCTCTTCATCGGGATTTTCGGGTTGATTTTCTATGTGATTTATCGAGTGTTCATGGCGCCGAAAATTTCGGCTGAGGATATGCGTTACCGGAAGACCGCTCAAGCCTCGAAAAAACGAATGCAACGCCCAGGTGCGAATCCGAAAGTCAAGCCGTCCACTGCGGCCAAGAAGAAAGTGAAACCCAGTTCGAACGTGACGAAACTGTCGAAGCGTCCGACCCGCTCGGCGCATCGCAGTGACGCCCCTCACTTGACCGTCATCGAAGGCAAGAAAGGCAAGAAGAAAAAGAAAGCCAATATGTGAAAACGAACCAGGCCATATCCGGCCTGGTTCGTTTTTCATTCTGTCTCGACGAAGCCGATGTACGGCAGATTGCGGTACTGTTCGGCATAATCGATGCCATACCCGATGACGAATTCATCTGGAATCTCGAAACCGACATAGTCCGCATCCAACGTGACGAGCCGGCGGGCCGGTTTATCGAGAAGTGTACAAATCTTCAATTCTCCCGGTTGATGTAACGTCATGTGCTGGCATAAGAATTTGAGCGTCTGTCCCGTATCGATGATGTCCTCGATGATGACGACGTACTTTCCTTCGACATCGAGATCTAAATCTTTACGGAGTTGGACGTTCCCACTCGAGACCGATTTCTTCCCGTATGACGACGTCGCGACCGTGTCGAGTTGGACACTGCCCGTCATCTCGCGCATCAAGTCGGCTGCGAAGACGAGCGACCCTTTTAAGACGGCCACGAGGACGATCGGTGTCCCTGCCGCATCGCGTTCGATTTGTTGGGCGAGTTCCGCCACACGTTGTTTAATCTGCGCTTCGTCAAACAGTTTCCCTTTGATTTGAATATCCATAATGTCGGCGATTGTTCGCCGTCACCCCCTAATCTTTCTTACCAGCACCCATTCTATCATAAAAACGGCTTAAAAATAGACTTTACTTGAAAAATATGAAGTCATCGTTCGGTTTTAGGTTAGATTTACGTAAAAAACGACCGTTTCCGATTCGATTCATCGGTCGCGGTCGTTTACATTCACTCGTCTTCAGAGCGGTTCACCTCTTGAAACGCACGAAACTGTGCCATCAGTTCCGGTTTGTCTTCGAAAAATTCGACGAATTGGGTCATACAGTCGAGCGTATTTGAGCTTAAGTGGTGCTCAATCCCTTCGACATCCTCATAGACGTGAGCTTCGTCGACGCCAATCAAGCGTAGAAATGACTCGAGCATCGCATGCCGTTCGACAAGCCGTTTCCCGATTTTCTGGCCTTTGTTCGTCAGCATGAGACCTCTATATTTCTCATAAATCAAATAGTCTTCCCGGTCGAGCTTTTGCACCATTTTCGTGACAGAGGAGGGATGCACCCCTAAATGTTCGGCGATATCGGATACGCGAGCGTATCCTTTCTCCACCATCAGCAAATAAATTCGTTCTAAGTAATCTTCCATACTCGGTGTCGGCATGGGCATAGCCTCCCCTTATGTTCCGTTCTGCAATCTCTATTTTAACGCAACCATTTAGAAACCGAAAGCAGAACGGGGAAATCCATCAGTCAATCATTGTCTCATGACCTTAAATTCTTTATAATGGATGTTGGTGAAACTTAATAGAGAAAGGGAGAACATCAATGGGAATCGAAACTATCCTCGTCATCATCCTATGGGCTGCGCTCATCGCATACATCGTCTGGCGTTTCTTGCCGGCTCGCGGTTTGAAGAAAATGAAGCAAGAAGAGTTCCGTGCATCGCTCCGTAAAGGTCAATTGATCGACGTCCGTGAACCGAACGAGTACAAGGGAGGCCACATCGTCGGCGCCCGTAACATCCCGGTCGGACAAATGAAACTGCGCATGAAAGAACTTCGCAAAGATCAACCGATCCTCATGTATTGCCAAGGCAAGTCACGTACGAACCAAGCGGCCAAGCTGCTCATGAAAAATGGTTATACGGACATCTACATGCTCGACGGCGGCTTCAAAAACTGGAAAGGGAAAGTCAAAAAAGACTGACCCGCTCACTACGTCCACTCCTTCTAGCGGAGATGGACGTTTTTTTGCGCCAAAAAACCCGCTCGCTTATAGCGAACGGGTTCGGTTTCAATTGATGGACGACGGTTGGCGTCGTTCGTATTTGAGCACCGGCTTGCGAGCAGCGAGCGTCTCGTCGAGTCGTTTGACGACCGTGGTATGCGGGGCCGTCTGAACGATTTCCGGATTCTCTTCTGCCTCTTTGACGATTTGGAGCATCGCGTCGCAGAATGCGTCGAGCGTCTCTTTCGATTCCGTCTCCGTCGGTTCGACCATGATGCACTCCTCGACGTTGAGCGGGAAGTAAATCGTCGGCGGATGGTAGCCGAAATCGAGCAATCGTTTGGCGATATCGAGCGTACGCACGCCGAGCGCTTTTTGACGTTTTCCAGACAAGACGAACTCATGCTTGCAGAACGTATCGTACGGCACATCGAACGCATCTTTCAAGCGGGCGAACATATAGTTGGCGTTCAATACCGCTTCGCGTGAGACACGCGTCAACCCTTCCGCACCCATCGTTTTGATGTAGCTGTAGGCGCGGACGTTAATCCCGAAGTTGCCATAGAACGGTTTGATGCGGCCAATCGATTGCGGACGATCATAATCGAGCGTGAAGCCCGTTTCGGCACGGCGCGCAATCGGCGTCGGCAAATACGGAATCAAGTCGCGCTTCACTCCGACCGGTCCAGATCCTGGACCGCCACCACCGTGCGGGCCCGTGAACGTCTTATGCAAGTTCAAGTGGACGACGTCGAAGCCCATATCCCCAGGACGGGCGATCCCTAAAATCGCATTCGAGTTGGCTCCGTCGTAATAAAGTTTGCCGCCGGCCTCGTGGACGACTTTGGCAATCTCCAAAATGTCGGCCTCGAACAAACCGAGTGTATTCGGGTTCGTCAGCATGAGCGCTGCCGTATCGGCCCCGACTTTTGACTTCAAGTCTTCCAAATCGACTAGCCCACGCTCATCTGATTTGACGGTCACCGTCTCGAAACCGGCGACGACGGCCGAGGCCGGGTTCGTTCCGTGTGCCGAATCCGGCACGAGTACTTTTGTCCGCTCCATATCACCGTTGTGATGGTGGAACGCCTTAATGAGCATGAGACCGGTCCATTCTCCATGGGCCCCGGCTGCCGGTTGAAGCGTCACTTCGTCCATGCCGGTGATTTCGGCAAGTTGTTCTTGCAGGTCGACCATGAGCTCGAGCGCCCCTTGAATCGACTCGACCGGCTGCAACGGATGGATATGGGCGAAGCCAGGGAGGCGGGCCATATCTTCATTCACTTTCGGGTTATATTTCATCGTGCACGAGCCGAGCGGATAGAAGCCGGAATCGACACCGTGGTTGCGTGTCGACAGCGACGTATAATGGCGGACGACATCAAGTTCCGATACTTCCGGAAGCTCGGCCGCTTCTTGACGGATCATCGAAGCCGGTAAGAGCGTGTCCAAATCGACTTCCGGCACGGTCGGTGTCGGCAAGTTATAGCCCGTTCGTCCTGCACGTGACACTTCGAAAATTAATGTTTGTTCGTGTTGCATCACTTCATCCCCCCAACCACTTCAACAAATTGATCGATTTCTTCTTTCGTCCGAAGCTCCGTCGCACAGAGCAACATTTGCGTCTGCCGTTCTGTCTCATACGAGCCGAGTGGCAAGCCGCCGATGATGCCGGCCTCGAGCAGATGACGCGACACATCTTCCGCGTCGACTCCGAAGTCGACGACGAACTCATTGAACATCGGCCCTTCATCGATTACCGTGTATCCAGCAGTCTTGAGTGCTTCTTTCATGTAATGGGCCGTTTGAATGTTACGGACGGCCATGTCACGAATCCCGTACTTCCCGAGGGCAGACATCGTGATTGATGCCGCGAGCGCATTGAGCGCCTGGTTCGAGCAGATGTTTGACGTCGCTTTGTCACGACGGATGTGTTGTTCACGGGCCTGAAGCGTCAAGACGAAACCGCGCTTCCCATCCTCATCGACCGTTTGACCGACGAGGCGGCCTGGAAGTTTGCGCATGAGTGCTTGTTTGACGGCGAAGTATCCACATGAAGGACCGCCGAAGCTTTGCGGGATTCCGAACGGTTGGGCGTCACCGACTGTGATGTCGGCACCGAGCGCACCCGGTGATTCCAGAATACCGAGCGCGAGCGGATTGCTCGACACGACGAACAAGGCGCCGGCGTCGTGCGCTGCTTTCGCGAGGGCTGACAAGTCCTCGACACGACCGAAGAAGTTCGGATATTGGACGACGAGACACGAGGCGTCCGTCAAATCGATGTCAGATATATCGGTCACTCCCGCACTCACGTCCGTATATTCGACCGTGAGCCCTGGCCCACCGGCGTATGTTCGGATGACATCCTTCGCTTCCGGATGGACCGCTCCTGATACGACGACACGTTTTTTCTTCGTATGGGCACTCGCCAGATACGTTGCTTCAGCGAGGGCAGTGATTCCGTCATACATTGACGAGTTGGCCACGTCCATCCCCGTCAATTCGCAAATCATCGTTTGGAACTCGAACATCGCTTGGAGTTCACCTTGCGAGATTTCAGGTTGATATGGCGTATAAGCAGTATAGAACTCGGAACGGAGAAGCATATGGTTCATGACGCTCGGAGAGAGGTGATCGTACATCCCGGCCCCGAGGAAACTCGGAGTCGATTTCGTGTGCACGTTTTTCTCAGCCAGCTTCGTCATATGACGAACGAGGTCAACTTCCGGAAGCGGCGCACCGATGGCCGCTAAAGAAGCCGTCTCCCGGAGCGATGCTGGAATATCCTCGAGTAGGTTTTCAATCGACTCTACGCCAATCGTCTGCAACATGTCACGCTCATCTTGCTCTGTCATCGGTAAATAACGAAACTCCATTCTATTCATGCTGAATCCCCCTGTTTCATTTACGTTTATAAAACGGTGTCGGTACACGTTCGGCTTCTATTTTTTTACCCCGAACTTCAACGATAAAGTGTGTCGCCTCCGCGAAACGGCGATCGACGCGCGCCCAGGCAATTGATTCGTTCACCGTCGGCGGCATCGTACCAGTCGTGACAACACCAATCGTCTCTCCGTCAACTTCGACCGTCGCGCCTTGACGAGCGATACCACGCCCGAGCAGACGCAAGCCGATCAATCGGCGCGGGATGTCTTCTTTTTGCTCCACGAGGGCGTCCTTACCGATGAACTCAGTATCGAGTTTGACGGCAAAGTTCAAGTTCGCCTCGAACGGAGTGACCGTCTCATCGAGCTCGTGCCCATAGAGCGGGAGGCACGCTTCAAATCGGAGCGTGTCACGCGAGCCGAGCCCGCATGGCGTGACGCCTTCAGCTTCTAACGCTGACCAAATTGCGGCTACGTCTTCGGCGCGGGCATACAATTCAAACCCGTCCTCCCCCGTATAGCCACTGCGTGAAACGATGGTCGACACGCCGGCCACGTCGCCGGTCATGAACCGGAAAAACTTGATGTCGGCCAGCGGCAAATCCGTCAAACGGCCGAGCACTTGTTCAGCCATCGGTCCTTGGATGGCGATTTGACCATAGGCGTTCGACTCATCCGTCACTGTGACGTCCCCTGTGACATATTCACGGACGTGCGCCACATCTTTTTCGATATTCGAGGCGTTGACGACGAGCCAAAATGCATCTTCATCAAGTCGATAGACGAGCAGGTCGTCGACGACACCGCCATTCGGTAAACAGAACAGATTATACTGCGCCTGACCGATCTGTAATTTTGACACATCGTTCGTGACAAGACGTTGCACGTTCTCGAGCGCATCCGGTCCTTCGATGCGAATCTCCCCCATGTGTGACACATCGAACATCCCGACGTTGTTGCGAACCGCTTGATGCTCTTCTTTAATCGATGAGAACATGATCGGCATCTCAAACCCCGCAAAATCCACCATCTTCGCCTTTACGGAAATCAAATCATATAAAGGCGTACGTTTTAACGATACTTTCTCCATATTATCCCCCAATCCCGAACGTAAATAATGTATTTCGTGAAATATTTCGTTTTCTATTCCACTTTATCAATTTTTTGCGGCTCTGCCTAGCCAAAATGGGCAAAAATAAAGAGGATGGAAAACGAAAACGTTTTCATCCTCATTATTTCATATTTTAGTCTCAGTGGAAACGTCTGGGCGTTCGATTCCAGCGGTCCGTTTAATTTCTTTCGTCAAGCCGACGGTCGCTTGTTTCAGCTCCATCGTCTCGTCCTTCACTTTCACCGAATAGGCTTTCATCTGTTTCACCGATGCATTGACCGTATCCACGTGTTGTTTAATCTCATTGACGAGCCCTTGGATGACGTCGGCACGGATTTGGAACCGTTCCGTCAAGCGCTTCACGCGACGAAGGTCTGCCTTCATTTTATTACGGTACAATAAGAAGCCATACAAGCCGAGCCCGACAAGTGCGAGTACGATAATCCCAAGATTAATCCAAATCATCCTTCTACCTCCTTCAACTGATTCAATGTATGCGCGATGGCCTCTGTGCAGAGCGAAGCGTCAAGCACGTGATTTGCGCGCGCATAGAGCGGTCGACGACGTTCGTACAATGCATGAACGGCCGCTTTTCCGTTACGAACGAGTGGACGGTCCGAGTCTTTAATCCGTTCCCAACAAGCTTCAAACGGCAAGTCGAGCGTGATGATGACACCTTGCTCTCGCATCCATTCCATATTCGCTTCCCGTTCAACAATCCCTCCGCCCGTCACGATATAGTCAGCGCGCGCATTTTGTAACAGTCGACTCTCTTGGAGCCGAAACGCTGCTTCGCCGTAACGATCGAAATATGCCGGGATGTCCATACCGGTATGTGTTTCAAACAACTCGTCCAAATCGATGACGTGATTCGATTTTGCAAGATATTGTTTTAAGCTTGATTTACCTGTACCCATAAATCCAATGATGTAAAACGGTTTAGTCATCGAAATAAATCACCTCTTTATGTCGTTCACCGGTCTGAAGGCGTACGTCGACCTCAATCGTCCCAGTGCCGAGCGGACGGCATTGGATCGTGCCGGTCGGTCTCGTCAACGCGACCGCGGTCGACCCGCACGTCCGCTCCGCCACCATCACGTGAGCCTCGAAGCGAATCGCCAAGGCATCGAGCGCCAATTGTTCAGTGCTTCGTTCGATATCAGTATACCAAAACATCGCCCCGCCGAGTAACCACGTCAATACGATTAACGTCGACATCACAAAGTATCCGCGCGCATGCACATCACGTTCTTCTCGCGCGGCCCGGTCGCATCGTTCCATTGAATTCGAAAACCTTCCCCTACCGGTTCGACCCGGTACGCCTCGATTCCTCTTAAAAATAGCAAATTCCCTCCCCCGTCTCCGACCATGACCAAGTTCCGGTCGATTTGTTTGAGCGTCCACGTCCATGTCGTCCCGTCCGGGCGCACGTGCGTACCGACGAGACGGCCCGACACGACGTCACAATCGCGGCTCTCGAACAGTTTCCGCACCATCAGTTGCGGCGTCGTCTGAACTTTCGCCCGAGGTTGTTCATAAAATGCTTGTCCGAGGACGAGGAAGTGGACCATCAGCCCGATGAAGAGCGGGATGATCAACATCGTGAGACTCACTTCGAGCAAGGTGAAGCCCGAATCAAAGCGTCGGCAGGCAAAGGTCGCCGTCACAGATTGTTTGGCGTCCGCTCGGGTTCGCGGCATCGCGCAGCACCTCCCCTTGGAGCCGTTCATACTTACGGACGGTCGTCTCGAGGCGCTCGACCCGTTCCGTCGCCGCCTCGATGAATGGGGCAACGACACCGACCCAAGCCAGTAAGAGCGCCAGACTGAGGCAAATCTCCCAAAACGTGACTCCTTGCTCATTTCCCTTCAACGCGCAACACCTCCGGCTCGTACGTCCCCATCCTGAATTTCAACGTCACCATCGTCGTTCCTGAATAGAACTTCCACTGTCCCGCATACGTCGCTGCCGTGCGTGAAAAGACGATTTCACTATTGGTCGGCAAACTCAGATCGACCCCTTCCGGCACCACGCGGGACACGATTGGTGTCGTCCCGCAAGCGATTTGGTAGCGCCGTTCTTTGAGATACCAACGTAAACGCGGCACACACGAGCCGTCGGCGGCGACGTAGGGCGCTTGTCCCACTTCGGCGATGTCACTCACGAGCGCCTCCGTGAAATCGAATAATGCCAACCGGTCCATCGACCGGACGACCGGGGTCGCCATGAGGAGCAGGAGTGCCAAAATGACGAGGACGGCCGCCGTCTCGATTAACGTATAGCCGTCTCGCCTCACTGTTTCGTCAACGTACCGGTCGTCGGCGCATACGTGTACACGAACGACTGACAACTGTATTCGAGCGGACTCTCAGTCGTGGCACGGTCGATCGCCACTAACGTCTCAGGGTACGCTTTATGTTCCGCGTAATACAAATTGATTTCGGACTCGACGATGCGCACACTGCCCTCGCAACTGACGCTGTCCGCTCGTGACTTCCCGTCTGACATCGACGGGACGAGGAGCAAGAGCAACACCGAGATAATTAGCAAGACGGCGGCCATTTCGACGAGCGTGAATCCTTGTTCTGATTTGAAGCGTGTCATAATCAGATTCCTCCTTGTCATAGTTGAGACATGATTAGTTTGACCGGCAAATAAATCGTATAAAAGATCATCGTGACCATCACCGTTAAAAATCCGTATAACATCGGTTCGGCCTTGGCGATCAGCTGCTTCCAATACAGCTCCATCTCTTCGAACACGAGATCCCGATGAATCATCATGATTGATCCGAGCTCCCCGCTCACCGTCCCGACGCCGAACAGACTGACGACTTCATGCTCGAGCAAACGCTCTTGCCGCGCCGCCGCCTCGAGTTCGCACCCGGCCGACATGCGCTCATGCATCCGTCTCGCGATGCTCGCCACCTCACCGTCTCCTCGTGACAGCCGCTCGATGATGTGACGGACCGAACCCTGTCCTTCACTCAACAAGGCTAACTCACTGACGAACAAGTACGTCACGTACAGGCGTCTACCTCTCTCGACGACACGTAGCGGCACGAGTCGGCCGCGTCGGCCGTTCCAATAGAGGCCGGCCCCAGTCACGAGCAATCCGACGAACAGACCTGGGAAAAACCATCGCGACAGAAGAATCGCGTTCAGCCCATCGAGCGTATCGACCTCTACCATCGTCAACAGCTTTGGGAAGATATACAGGGCGTAAATCGCACCGAGCCCGAGCAGCATCGTCAAAATCACGAGCGGGTACCGTGCCAACTGGCTGAGTTCTTGCCGTAGATTGCGGCGCATCGTCGATAAGACGAGCACTTGCTCAAGCCCTTCCAAAAAATGATGACCCCGTTCGGCTGTGACGAGCATCTCTCGCATCCTCGGGTCGGTGACGAGTCCCTCGAACACGTTGGCGAGCGAGCGTCCTTGCTCAAGTTGATTCCGCATCTCACGGATGACTAGTTTCATTTTTCCACGTTCATGCAGTTCGAGCGTCTCGAACGTCTTCTTCAACCCGACTCCACGTGACTGGAGTCTGAGGAAGCGGCGAATGATGGCCAACTCCCTGCTCAATTGGTCTCGGACCACGTACAGCTCACCTCGTCTTCCCGGTGCAGGATGCACCAATGCCGTGCGACTTCCATCTTCCCCGTGAGCTGTTCGAGTCGCCGTTCGCCATCTGTCACACTCGCCGTATGGAACGTCGCAATCGTCATATGACCGCTGAGTGCCGCATCATGCGCCACCCTCAACTCCTCACTCGTCCTGATTTCTCCGATGACAATCACATCCGGATCGGCCCGGAGCGTCTCTTTCAGCAACGTGCGATGGTCGAGTCCCGCTTTCGGATTGACTTCGAGTTGAATCACGCCCGGCACTTGCTTCTCCGGAGGGTTCTCAATCGTGACGATGCGTCGACCGGCCAAACTTTGTAAGAACGCATATAGGACGGTCGTCTTCCCCGCCCCGGTCGCGCCCCCGATTAAGAGCAGACCTTGCCGCAACGTCGACCATTCGTTGAACCGATGGACGTCCTTGTCATCTAACAACTCCGCTAAATGGAACGAGGCGTTCGGAAGCCGCCACGACATGAGCGTTCGGTCGAACGATGGTAGGAAAGTGACCCGGATTGCCTCAACTGACCCGGCGTACATACCGGACTGGGGCACGCGATGATCTGTTTCCGTCAACGAGCACCAATACTTCATATGCAAGGTCAATCGTTCATAGTCTGTATGTGTCATCATCTCCAATCGTTGCAAGTGTGCCCCATGCCGTACTTGAATCATCACCTCGTCCCCTAACGGCATGAAATGGACATCACTTGCCTGCAACGTACGTGCCGCATCAATCACTCGCTCAATTATTCGCATCATCTCCGCCACCTCAACATGAGCATAAAAAAAAGCCCACTCGTTGGAAAGTGGACTTGCGTCATGAAACGTTTGCAGTTGTCGATTCGAAACGGCGGGCATACGCCTCGATTGTCGCCTTGTCATAACCGACAATGACTTCGTTGCCATCCGTCAAAATCGGGCGTTTCAATAGTTTCGGATTTTCGCTCATCAACTTGAGCAACTCGCTCAGCTTTAAATCTTCGACGTCAATGTCTAATTGCTTGAACGCCTGACTTCTCGTTGCGAGAAGCGAGTCGACTCCGTTTTCGCTCAGTGCCAATAGCGTCTTCAATTCGTCCACGGTCGGGGCGTTGCGGAAGATATGGCGCTCGCTTACCTCAAGGTGCTGCTCCTGTAAAAACGCTTTCGTCTTACGGCATGAAGTACAGCTCGGGTACGTGTAGAACATCAATTCATTTGCCATTTCAATACCTCCTCATAATGTGTGGAACGATTCGTTCGATGTGTGTAAGTTGATTATACAACCTTATACCCGTTTTGTACATAGTTTGTACAAGTTTTTTTATTTTTTTGTACAACCTTGTCCAACGTTTTTATTTCACATATTTTTCACGATTATTTTGCTCAATTCACACGTTTTCATAGCATTTTTCTGAATGTGTTGGTAAAATAGTGAATGAGAATGGAATAATGCACGTATGGGGGGATTAACATGGCGAGAATGTTCCGTGTCCTAGGCTTTTGGACTGGGTTGATCGCGGCGCTTGCTTTCGTAGGCGCACTCGGTGGAGATCAAAGCAGTAGCGAACATAGTGGTGACTTCGTCGTAATGGGTCTTGTCTTTTTAGCTCAAACTATTTTCTTCGTCGCACTAGGCTACTTGAAACTCACTGAAAAAACGTATGTATACGTGTTCGGCGCTTATTTGACTGTCTTCTTCGTCGTCTTCACGTATTGGAGTAACTTCCAAATGTAAAAAAAGATTGTCTCCTCGTGAGACAATCTTTTTTTAGTTATCTGTCGAAAAACGGATTCGTCCGAATCTCGGCCTCGAGCGTCGTCTTCGGCCCGTGACCTGAATAGAGCACCGTTTCACCCGGTAATAACTGACGCATGCGATCGATCGATCCAAGCAACGTCGCTTGGTCACCACCGTACAAATCGGTCCGTCCGACCGACTGTTTGAAAATCAAATCCCCACAGAAGGCGATGCGTTCGGTCGGGAAGTGAAGCGTGACGCTGCCCGGCGAATGACCCGGCGTGTGATGCAACTCGATGGAGAACGCACCGATTTCGAGCGTCTTGCCTTGATAGATCCGTTCGGCCGGTCGCATCGCCGCACTTGGCAGATGAAACTTCGCCGCCCCGTTCTTCTCGTCGTCCATCAGCCACGTCCGTTCCGCTTCATGGACGTAGACCGGGACGTTGTAACGGTCACGCAAGGCATCGATTCCCCCGATATGGTCAAAGTGGGCATGTGTCAACAGAATGGCGTTCAAGCCACCGAATCGTTCCACTGCCTCGAAGAATTTCGGGTCATCCGTGCCCGGGTCGACGATGAGGACCGTGCCTTCTTTTTCGAGCACGTATCCGTTCTCTTGGGCCAGGCCCGATGTGATTCTTACTATGTTCATCCAGAACACCTCCCCCATCATTCTAATCGATATTGTGGCAAAATTGTAGCGGAGGCTTTCTTTTCTCGACAGCGTCTACATTATCGGATAAAATAATAATGATATTTCAGTGAAATTTTTATGAATTTCATGACGTATAATAAAGGGGGAACTCGTCATGCATTTGTATGAACCATTTGGATGGATCTCGCTCATCGTTGCACTCGTTGCAATCTGGGGAATGGCCCGTTCGTTTAAGAAGCGCCAATTCTTTCCACTTGCTTTCGCCGCGGTCACTGTACTCGTATTCGGATTTTTCGGCGTCGCGACATTGATTTACGGTGGAATCCCAAGCTAATGAGCACGAAGACGACTCTGGTCGTCTTTTTTTGTATAACAAATAGCGCCGTCCCGGCTAAGCGGGACGGCGCTATTTGTTATTGTTCGGTCTGCTCTTTGAAGCGGAGCAAATCTGAGTAAATCAAATCATCGTTCATTTGGAGAATCTTCTCTGCTTCTGCGCTATCCGGTCCACAGAGCGAGACGTCCTCAACGACTTCACCGCTCGAAGCGTCATAGCATGTCGATTGCGTCCAGACGTATTCGTCGGTGATGACGGTGCCATCCCGGAAGATGGCGCGGCTCGTCCGGTCTTCCGATAACAAGTCACTTCCGAAACCTACCGTGTCCGACGTGTCGATCCCGAGCAAGTGCAAGATCGTCGGCTTCATGTCGACATGACTGCCGATCGTCTCGTGCACTTCACCTTTGTCTTGTCCCGGTAGATGAACCGCGAACGGGACGGACTGGAGCTTGGCGACGTCGTATGGCGTCAACTCGTCTTTGCCGAGCAAGTCGGCCATGGCGTCGTTATGGTTCGTCGAGATTCCGTAATGGTCACCGTAGACGACGAAAATCGTGTCGTCCCACATGCCGTTCGCCTTCAACTCGTCGATGAACAAGCCGAGCGCATAATCTTGATACGCGAGCGCTTGTGGGAAGTTGTTGAGAGTCGTCGAACTCGTCTCGAATTTCGGCACGAGTTCGTAGTCCTCGCTCGGCATCGTGTACGGGAAGTGGTTCGTGAGCGTGATGAACTTCGCATAGAACGGTTCCGGCAGCTCTTCGAGCATCGGAATCGACTGTTCGAAGAAGCTGTCATCGAGCAGTCCCCACTCCGTCATGTCCTCGGGGTTGCCGAGGTCATAGCTCTTCTCATCGAAGAACTGGTCGACGCCGATGTTTTTATACATCAAGTCCCGGTTCCAGAACGATTTGTTGTTCGCATGGAACACGGCCGAGTAGTAATTGTCTTCCTTAATCAATTCAGGGAGTGCCTGATACTCATTATCGGCGTTCGTGAAGTAGACGGCACCACGCGGAAGTCCGTATAGCGAGTTGTCGAGTGCGAACTCGGCATCCGACGTCTTCCCTTGGCCGACCGTATGGTAATAGTTCGGCCAGTAGTGGGACTCTTCGATCAGTTTGTTCAAGTTCGGCGTGATGTACTCGCCGTTCGACGCTTTCATGTTGTGCGTGAAGTTTTGGGCCGACTCGAACGAGACGACGACCACGTTCTTGCCTTTATACTTCCCGAAGTAGTCCGGGTTCGGTGCTGCATAGTGTTGACGGGTGTACTTCTCGATTTTGGCGAGTTCTGACCCGTCAGCCATCGCCTTCTGGGCCGACGTTTTCGTTTGAAGCATCGCATCGTAGACGTGGAAGTTGAACGTCCCGATATTCTTGACCAACAGTTCCCGGTCGAACGAACGAGTCAACAGTTCCGGACGCTCTGTTTCAGCGAGCGACAAGTTGAACAAGAACACGACGACGGCCGTCGCGAATGTCACGAGCGCTCTCCGATGAGAGGCAGCCGTCGCTGTCGCGTTGATGCGCCATAGGATGAACGGCAAGACGAGCACGTCCCCGAGGATAATCAAATCTTTCCATTCCAACAGTGACGTGAACGATGTCGACAACGTCTCCATGTTCGACGGTTGCAAGATGACCGGCATCGTCAAGTAGTCGGTAAACTCGCGGTAATAAACGGCATCCGCAAACAAGATGAACGATGCTGCGGCATACAGCATGTACAAGACCCATTTCTGCTTATTTCCTTTAAAGAAGAAACTGAACGCGAATAGGAATAGAGTGGAGCTGATCGGGTTGATCAGCAGAATGAATGCCTGAGCGGTGTTTTCAATCGGGATATTGAAGAAAAATTGGTAAACTACGTACGTCTTCGTCCAAAGTAATAGCGAGAAAATCCAAAATAACCGATATTCATGAAACGAAGCGCGGACCGTATCATTCAGTCGCATAGTAAGCTTCGAGAAGCTCTGAGATGACTTCATCTGACGGCCTCCTCCTCTGTTCAACGGGCGACGAGATCAACTGATTCGCGTCCCCCTATTTTTTTATAAGTCCAATTGGCTTGTTATCCATTTCACGTACGATAACAGTCCGGTATCAAGTCCAAATCTTACCCCTTTTTTAACAAAAAATCAACTCCGTCATTACAAATTTTACATTATCCCATACCCGTTCCAAATAAAAAACACGCCTGCGTCAAATCGCAGGCGTACATGGACAAACGTTATACACGAGTCGGGATAAAGTGTTTACGAGCGAGCCACGCACAACCGATGACACCCGCATCGTTCTCGAGTTCCGCGATTTTGAACGCCGTCGACGCATAGACGCGCTCGAGGGCGAACCGTTTGAACTGCTCGTCGAGCGGCTCGAGGAGTGCTTCGCGTGCTTTCGAGACGCCTCCGCCGATGACAATCATTTTCGGGTTCAACGTGTTGGCGATATTCGAAATCGTCAATCCAAGATATTCGGTCATCTCGTTCACGACTTCTGTCGCGACGACATCATTCGCTTTATACGCTTCGAACACGTCGCGTGCCGTCACTTCGTTCAGTTCGTTCAACGATGTCGTCCGACCTTTACGTTTTTGGAGCGCCAGACGGGCGACCCCGGTGGCCGAAGCAATCGTCTCGATACAACCTTTACGGCCGCAGCCACACATGACGGCTTTCGACTCGTCACGTTCAACCGTGATGTGGCCAATTTCCCCAGCCATACCTGCAGCCCCGTGGACGATATTGCCGTTCGTGATGACACCGCCGCCGACGCCTGTGCCGAGCGTGATGGCGAGCAGTTCTGATGCGCCTTCGCCTGCCCCTTTCCACATTTCACCGAGTGCGGCAGCGTTGGCGTCATTCTCTAAGACGGCCGGCAAACCGACCGCTTTCTCGAACTCGCTGACGAGCGCAAAGTTTTTCCAACCGATGTTTGGTGAATATTCGACCACACCTTCTGAAAAGTTGATAAAGCCTGGTGCCCCGATGCCCGCTCCTGCGAAATCTTGCTTCGCTTTGCCCGACGTTTCTAAATAGGCTTCGAATGAAGAGGCAATATCAGTCGGAATATGTACCCCGTTCTCACGAATATCCGTTGTAATCTCCCACTTGTCAGAAATAATCCCGTTCATATCGAGGACGGCCATCTTCACCGTCGTTCCACCAATGTCGATTCCTAATAACCACTTCATGTGTTCCACTCCTCGTCTCGATTAAATCGCTTTCATCCCATAGTTTACACTATTAAACCCCTAGTGCAAACCTTTGCACTAGGGGTTTTTCTGTCAATCTCTTGAATTTTTCAGTTCATGGGTCAAAATAATCTTGGCCGTATCATATTCCCGTTGTTCAATCATTCCGCCCGCATGCAACTCATCGAGTTCCATCATCATGAGCCCGATTTCGGCATCGCGCTCACCGATATAAATGATCGTGCCGAACGATTTCAAAAATTGCTGGACGTCATAAAAATTTTTCATCGTTCGTCCTCCATCGCGGTGAGCACGAAACGGTACAGCAGTTCCCGGGTCGCTTCGAGCGATTTGAGATGCGTCCGCTCATAGCTATGGCTTGACTCGATGCCTGGTCCGACGAGCGCGTGGCGCACATCGTAGCCGGCTCCGATTGCAGCCGAGGCGTCCGATCCATAGTACGGATAGATATCGACTTTATGGGCGATGTCATGTTTACGGCATAGCGCGGTGAATTGACGGCGCAACCCGAGATCATACGGGCCTGACGAATCTTTCGCACAAATCGAAACTGTATACTCGTCCGAGTGTTGCCCGTCCCCGAGCGCACCCATATCGACAGCGATATATTCAGTCACCGCTTCGGGAATTCCGGCGTTGCCCCCGAACCCGACCTCTTCATAGTTCGAGATCAAGTAATGGACCGGGTGTGGCAACTCCGCCTCGACCAGATCTTTCGCCAAATCGAGCAAGATGGCAACGGACGCCTTGTCATCGAGATGACGTGATTTGATATAACCGGCGTCGGTCTGACGGAAGCGCGGGTCGAATGAGACGAAGTCCCCGACCTCGATACCGAGGGCCCTTACGTCTTCGGCTGTATGGACGTCCGCGTCCAAGCGCACTTCAATCGTTGACGCCGTCCGTTCGGCGCTATTCGTATCCTTATAGACATGGACGCTCGATTGATGAATGAGAATCGTTCCTTCAATCGGCGCACCCGTCTCGGCATGAACCAGACAGTTCTCCCCTTCGATTGCGGTCCAGGCGTATCCGCCGACTTGCGTCAAGCGCAAGCGGCCGCTCGGCAAGATTTCTTTCACCATCGCGCCGAGCGTATCGACATGGGCCGTCAACAGGCGGGCTCGATTCGATTTGCCCTCAAATGTCGCCAGAAGCGCCCCTTTGTTCAAGCGTTTCGTGGGGATCCCGAGTGCCGTCAGTTCTTGTTCGACGAATCCGATCGCCTCGTCCGTCATCCCGGACGGACTTGGAATTTCAACCAATTGCTTCAACGTTTCAATCATACCCTTACTCCTTTGTCATCGATTGTAGCCGAGCCAAAATAATATGCCGGACGTCACGAACACGAGCCCCGCAAATAGCAGGCGACGTTTCTTCACATGTTCATCCGGTAAGCCGACCACTCCCGCCATCAGAAAGCCCCCGACGAGTCCACCCGCGTGTGCGGAATGGTCCAAACTAGCGCCAAGGACGAAAGCGAGTCCCACGTTTAATCCTAACATAATAAACAGTGGAGGGCCGAGTGTCTTCATAAATAAGGAGCGGTCGCGCAGTCCGAAATAGAGCAGTGCGCCGACAAGCCCAAACAATGCCCCGGACGCGCCGGCCGAGATGGCTTCGCTGAACGCATACGAGGCGACCGTGGCGATGACACCTGCCAACAGATAAATGGTGGCGAAACGCGTCGACCCGTACATCCGTTCCACGAGCGGGCCGAGTGACCAGAGCGCGAACATGTTGATGGCGAAATGGAACCAACCGATATGAAGGAACATCGGTGTGATCAGACGCCACCATTCTCCTTCGTCGATGAGAGGATTCACTTTCGCACCGAAGCGGATGAGCGTGTTCGGATCGAGCGTCGAGCCGATTGATTCGGCGAACCACATGACGAGGAACGTCACGAACATGAGCGCATAGACGAACTGAGGCTTCCCAAAGGCGAACCGTTGCTTCAGTTCATTTTTCCGTTGTTGGTCGAGGGCGACGGCACGCGGGCGATATGACGTTTCCGTTTCGGCGCACGGCCGCATCTCGAGCTTCACTTTTGCCGCAATCGGGAACGTGAGCGACGACAGACGCTCTTCATCGACGAGCGGGTCACCATAAATGTGGACATGGAGCTTCTCGCGGCCGATTCGGGCCAAGCGAAACGAGTTCATGACCGCCTCGACGTCCAAGGCGACATGGTTCGCCCACGCCTTATCTGTCCGTATGTAGAGGTGATAGACATCCCCCGCTTTCGTGTCGAACAATAAAAGTGCCCGCGAGGGCTCTAAGACGCCCTCGATGCGTCCTCCTGCTTCGACGGCACGATATACATCTTCCCAAAAACAAGCTGGTTCTGTCATGTTGGCTCACCTCCTTCTATACTTTCATTCTAAAGGAATTTAGGCAGGACGACAAAATCGAGCATCGCCCCAATCTGCCCCGCTCTTCCGTCGGTCCACAAAAAAACCGTAGTGGCGGGAGCCAACTACGGTCATGACAGAACGAGTAATCGTTCTTATAAGACAGGTTGCATCGTTTTCAATAACACTTCTGCCGAATGATGCATCTTTTGTTTTTCTTCGTCTGACAACTCGATTTCCACGACTTGACGGACTCCTTGGCGGTTGATGATGGCCGGTACACCGATATGGATATCGTTCAAGCCGTATTCACCATCTAAATGTGCGCCGACCGTCAACAACGTGTTCTCGTTACGGAGCACAGCCTTGACGAGACGGAGCAAACCGAGGCCGATGGCGTAGTACGTCGCGCCTTTGCGCTCGATGATGTGGTAAGCCGCGTCCCGAACGTTGACGTAGATGTCTTCGAGGTCTTCCCATGTATACTCGTCGTTCTCTTCAAGCAACTGCTCGACCGACTTCCCGTAGATGCGGGCGTTGCTCCAGGCCGCGAATTCCGTGTCTCCGTGCTCACCCATGATGTAGGCGTGGCAGTTGCGTGGATCGACGTTGAAATAGTCACCGAGCATGTAACGGAGACGTGACGTATCGAGTACCGTTCCTGATCCGAACACGCGGTGTTTCGGTAAACCTGAGTATTTCCAAGCCAAATGTGTCATGATGTCGACCGGGTTCGAGGCGATGATGATGATGCCGTCGAATCCAGATGCCATGATGTCCCCAATCATCGATTTCATGATTTTGGCGTTCTTCTCGACGAGGTCGAGGCGAGTTTCACCCGGTTTTTGCGGAGCACCGGCAGTGATGACGACGATATCTGCTGCACCACAGTCCGTATAGTCCCCTGCCCAGACGCGCATCGGTGAAGAAGCGAACGAGACGCCGTGGTTCAAGTCCATCGCTTCGCCTTCCGCCTTCGATTTGTTGATGTCGATAATGACGAGTTCCTCACAAAGACTTGCTGTCGTCAATTGGTACGCAAAGCTGGCACCGACCGCTCCGGCCCCAACGAGCGCGACGCGTGTTACTTTTGCATGATTTAATGTTTCCATATTGATTCTCCACCCTTCGAACAATCTGTTTCATGTTTTTGTTATGTCTGTTACATAAAGATTGTAACATCATTCACAAACACTCACTACTAAGGAAACCGTTTTCACTTTGGCGATATTGTGACAAAATTCACATTCGTTTGAAACATCTACATTTTCTGTACTACCCTCATCGTAACAAGAGGAAACTAATCGTCGCGGCCGCGGCGATCGACAAAAAGTTGACGGCGTCATTGCCGAGAAAACGCCAGCCCGACACATAAGCCGTCGGCTCACGATGATGCATTTTCTTCTCGGTCAATTTGCCGCACACACGGCATCGATATTTCCGTTGCACCGTGGCCCCTAACAATGTGTCGACGACGCTGCCGCTCAATCCGAGAGCAATCAAGACGAGCGCGAACGTCACATCGATCTCGATAAATGGAAGCGAGGCGAGGATGATGACCGTGGCCCCGACAATCGACATGACCGTACCGAACACGGACACCCCACCACTCGTTCCCGGTTCGACTTCACGGAACGTCCGAATCGAGCGCGGTTTCTGCTTGGCGAGGACGCCGAACTCAGATCCCCACGTATCACTCGTCGCTGCGGCAATCGAGGCGACATAGGCGAATAACCAGGCATCGTTTGGCGCAAGAATCATTCCAAGCGCCGTCACCATGCCGACGCCCCCATTGGCGAGCACTTGTACGAAATCACGGGGACCCGATTTCTCAACAATCTCATCGACAGGCGCCTTGTCCCGGGCACGATATTTCGAGGCGAGCGACGATGTCGAGAAGAAGACACCGAGTAAATAGAGCCCGAACCAACCGAAACCGTAGCCGATGACCGTCCCCGTCACGACCGTCAAGACGGCACCGGAGCGGGTCAACGAGCGCAATCGATAGCCGGCAAAGGCCACCAAACAAGTTACAACGAAGATGGCGAACATAAAATCGTTTCCCTTTCCGTCACGATGAATTCGACAGGAATGTCGTGTGGCTCAATCGGGATCTCATCGAGCAGTTGAACGTCATAGGCCAACGCGATGGTCGTCCCTTTGTACGTGGCGAGGTAGCGATCATAATAGCCGCCTCCCCATCCGATTCGATAGCCGGACCGGTCAAACACGCGGCCGGGGACGATACAGACGTCAATCGAGCGCATCGTCGCTTCAGTCGTCGGCTCCAATATATTCATGACGCCCGGCTCGAGGTCTTCTAGCGAATGAATCTCATGGAACGTGAGTCCCTGTTTCGTAACTTTCGGCACAAACACCAATTTTCCTGCCTTCCATGCTAAGCGGATGAGCGGCAACGTATCAATCTCTAAATCGAGGGCGAGCGTAACAGCCACCGTGTCCGCCTCTTGCCACGCCTTCAGTTCGGTCAATGTATGTATGATGACGCGGTCCCGGTCCGACCGGTCGTCGAGTTCACGGATTTGACGATGTACGGCTTGCCGAAGTTGTTTCTTTTCAATCATTTCAATTCCCCCTTGTTCAAAAAAAAGGCCGCCACATGAGTGACGGCCAGTCTCATTATTTCACTTCGCGGTAAAGCGTGTGACGACGGAGACGTGGGTTGTATTTGCGCAATTCGAGGCGCTCTGGGTTGTTACGTTTGTTTTTCTTCGTGATGTACGTGCGATCGCCTGTTTCTGTGCAAGCTAGTGTGATTTTAACGCGCATTTCTTTCACTCCCATCTTACTAATGTTGTATCAAGTGCTTTTGCTTTACAGTCTAAGCATACTCAATTATCCTACCAATTTTTATTTGAAAAAGCAAGGTTATTTCGTGTTCTTTTTCAAACGTTTTTGCCCGTATGGCGAAGCATCGAGCGGCAGGCAGGTTTTTACGTTATCACCAATCGCATAGCGCATTCCGACTTCCTCAGTCGATAGTTGTTCGCAGATGTACACCGTGTCGGCTTCAGCGAGGACGCTGTTCTCGATTCGGTGAATCGCGTCGAACAGACCGCCGTGTCCGTGCGGATTGCGGGTCGTTTCAAAGGACAACATAGTTGAGTATAACGGAACTTGTAGTGCTTTCGCAAGCGAACGTGCCGCAGGAATCGTCATCCAATCAAATTGATGGATCGCTTTGAACGGAACTTTGGCCACGAGCTCATGCGCAAGTTTGACGTACGCCACGTTTTGGGCCGCGACTTGGTTCATCACGTGCTCCAAGAACGGGCTCGTCAGACGAACGCGGTACACGTGGACGTGGTTGTGACGTTCATACTCCGGTAACCCTTCCTTGAACGGGGTCAAGACGTACACCGTCTCGCCTTCCGCCGCCCGGGCTTCGACCTCGTCGATGACACGGCGTCCGAGATCACCGACGACGTTGCCTGTATATTCTGGCGTCAAGACGAGAATCGCCTCGCCTTCACTGCCACGTTCCTCAGTCACGTAATAGTCGTGCGGAGACAGGAACGTGTCGATGTCAATGTCCACATCATCAAGGAACGGATACGCGCGATAATGGTCGGCGAGCAGTTCATCCGATAACTTGTCTTGATATAGGGCGGTCTCGAGCTCAGCGAACAGACGTGTGTGCTCGCGGAAGCGTTCGGCTGCATATTGGGCCGTCGTCTGTCCGTCGAGGATGAAGGCCCAGTCACTCGATACGGCGAGGACGTAATGTCGCACGAGTTGAATGAGCGCCCGATCGACGAGCGGTGAGGCGTGACGATAATCGGCCACGTCTTTGACGAGTTGTGTCTCCATCATGTGCAAGTGGCGGAGCATCCATTCGTTGCGCTCGTTGATCCACACATCACCATAACCTTTACGCCCCCACGTGTTCATCGAGACGTGTACTGTCTCGAGGTCTTGGAAGTGGCGCTCGAGGAACAGGGCCGGCGTAATCGTCTCGATTCCGAACTCTTCGAGCCGCTCGGCGACCTTGCCGAGGAATTCAGGTCCTTCAAACCACCAATGTCCGAACAACTCGGCATCGAACGGTGCCGTCACGAGGAACGGCGGGAACATTTGTCCACCATGGGCCTCGAGATGCCCTTCGAGCGTCTGCGCAAAATCGAGGGCGTGGTTGTCGATTTGATGTTCGGCCCAGGCGCGGACATAATAGTCTTTCTCATCCGAGTCGCCCGTGATGCGGTGCATCTTCAGACCGGTATCGAATCGAATCCCTTCTGGGTGCATGAACTTTTCAATATACGCCCAGTCGCGGTCATAGGCGAGGTCACGATAAAACTCGCGATAGTCAGGATGGCCCGGATACCCGATCATCGAGCTCCAAATCTTCCCGGAGATGATTTGGTCACGCGGGAACAAGGCGACGCCATGCGGCGAGTAGACCGGTGCGCCAATCCCCTTGTCCGGAGTAGGGTCGGCATCGAGTAAAGCGTGCTCATCGACGAACGTATAACGAACGCCTTCCTCGTACAAGATGCGGTCGACACCCGGCGTATAGGCACACTCCGGCAACCAAATGCCGGTCGGGCGGAACCCGTAATGACGCTCGAAACAGTTCAAACCGGTACGGATTTCCGTGCGGGCGGCCTGCTCCGTGAACAAGTGCGGGTTGAAGCCGTGCGTCGCCGTACATGTGACCATATCGATGAACCCTTGCTCACGATATGTACGGAACGCATGGTTCAAGTTTTTCTCCCAATGAAGAAACGTCGTTTTTAAGTCATTGTAGCGCTGACGATAAAAATGAAGCGTCTCGACTTCCGGTTCGCTTCGCCCTTCGGCGAGCTCGATGTCAATCAATTCAAGCATCTCATCCAAGTGCTCCACGTAACGGTCCTGGACGAGCGGGTCGGCGAGCATCTCGACGACGGGCGGTGAGATACTGACCGTCCAATGGAGCGGTCTCTGCAGACGGTCGACTTGCCACAGAATCGGGATATATGTCTCGGAGATGGCTTCATACACCCATCTCTCTTCTAAGCGGTGTTTCTCTTCATGTCGCACGTACGGAAGGTGGGCATGAAGGACGAGTGAAAAATAACCTGGTTTCATCAAATAAATCCTCCTCAGCGCACGAATCGATATGCAGAATATTTAGGTAGCGTGTCGAGAAGTTCAGGAGACTCGACTTCCCCGTATTGCCAACGTCGTACCGGTTCAGCGAAACGACCATGGCCGGCCGGCTCTGCCCGTGGCGTATCAATCGGTGAAGACGCGAGCAACGGAAGGAACTCCCCTTCCATCGTCCGAATGCCAAACTCGAACACATACGTCGTGTTCGGGTCGAGTGGCCGAACGAACCAACTGTTCGTCATCTCCGGCAATTCGAACGTATACGATCGGTTCGCATGACCGCTCGCGTAATCGAGCAACGTGATGTCAAGGATCCGGAACGCCTTCGGCAAATCTTCCCACGGACGCATGAACTGCATCGATAACGTCTCTTTGACGCTGTCAGACACTTCCCAAAAGACGTAGACGGCGTTCGGCGATTGGACGACCGCATGCATCAAATCTTGATCATAGCGGTCTGGAAGCTTCCAGAACCCGTCTGGGCCTTTATCTAACAGTGGTGATTGGACTGGCAGCTCATGTTGTAGCGTCGAAGCGACCTGCGTCCCAGATGAGGCGGGTACTTGCTTCGGTTTCGGACTCATTGCTTTCTTCCCTTCGGTCTTTCGTTTTGGAGCGGCGGCTACCGGTTTGGCTGGTTCGCCGTGTTGGGAACGCCATTTACGCCAAGCGTACTGCACTTTCCCGACTGGCATGTCTAATTGTTCTGCAATCTGTTTTAACGTTAGTCCTTGTTGCTTCAAGGAAACGATTTTCTCTTCCATCTATTTGTGGCTCCCTTCCTAAAAAAAAATCCATGTGTTCTACTATTCGCCTCCAACCCGTGAATTCCTGCACAAAAAAAAGTAAAGAACAACTGGCCTGTTGTTCTTTACCACTCTTCTTACTGGTTTAAATCATAATGTTTCCCTTTTTCGAGGAAAATGAGGTGTTCGCCGAAATTGGTCACGTGATCGCCCATCCGTTCTAAGTAGCGGGCGATGTTCGAAAATTCATAGACGTCGTTCGTCCCGACAGCCATCGTCGGCACAGAGCCCATGTATTGCTTAATTGTTTGTAAGTTCAAGTCATCGATGACTTTGTCCATCTCGTTCAAGTCACGGACTCGGCTGACCTCGCCTTTTCGATAAGCACGCGTCGCCAGCTCGAGCATGTCAATCAACTGCTCGGCCATTTGCTTAAGCGGCTTGATATCCAACACGTACGGGACGTGTTCGATGCGGGTCACGGCTTTGGCAATGTTTGTCGCATAGTCCGCGATGCGCTCAAGGTCTGTCGCCGATTTCATCGTCACAATCAAGCGACGCAGGTCAGTCGCGACCGGTTGTTGTTTCGCGATCAATAGAATCGCCTCGTCATTGATTTCGAGCTCGAGATCATCGAGTTCATTGTCGTTGTCAATGACCGTCTGGGCGAGCTCGAGATCGTGTTTTTCAAGCACTTCGATGGCCGTAGCCGTTTGACGCATCGTCAAATTCGCCAAGCGAACGACCTTGTCTTCTAATTCGTTTAACTTCGTATCAAAAAATGTGCGATTTTGTGCCATGATTGTCTCCCCTTCTTAACCGAACCGGCCAGAAATGTAATCTTCAGTCCGTTTGTCCGTTGGATTCGAGAAGATTTTATCGGTCGCATCGAACTCGACGACTTCTCCGTTCAAGAAGAACGCCGTCTTATCCGATACACGAGCTGCTTGCTGCATGTTGTGCGTGACGATGATAATCGAGTACTGCTCTTTCAACTCTTGGACGAGCTCTTCGACTTTTAATGTCGAGATCGGGTCGAGCGCTGACGTCGGCTCATCCATGAGGATGACGTTCGGTTCGATGGCGAGTGTGCGGGCAATGCAGAGACGTTGTTGCTGTCCACCCGAGAGGCCATAGGCGTTCTCGTTCAAGCGATCTTTCACTTCATCCCAAATCGCGGCGCCACGAAGCGAGCGCTCGACGATTTCATCGAGTACTTTTTTGTTTTTGATGCCGTGTGTACGTGGCCCGTACGCCACGTTGTCATACACCGATTTCGGGAACGGGTTCGGCTGTTGGAACACCATACCGACCGACGTGCGAAGATCTTCAACTTTATAATCGCGGTCAAAGATGTTGCGACCATGATACAAGATTTCACCGTTCGTACGGACAGACGGCACGAGCTCGACCATCCGATTCAACGTCTTGATGAACGTCGACTTCCCGCAACCCGACGGACCGATGATGGCCGTCACTTCGTTTTTCTTGATGTCGAGGTTGACGTCGATCAACGCTTGATCGTCGCCATACCATAAATTCAAGTTGTTCACGACATAGGCACTTTCTTTTTGCATCACCGTTTCGTTCGGTTGAGTCGTCGTTGTATTCACTTCATGATCTCCTTTGAGTTCTTTTTGTTTCATCATCTCGAGAGTCCTCCTCGTTTACTGCTATGACTTAATGTCGGTTCGTGTACTTGTTACGGATATAGATGGCAGCCGAGTTCATGATGATCAACATCGTCATCAATACAATGATTCCGGCAGCGGCCAAGTTTTGGAATTCGGCTTGCGGACGGCTCGTCCAGTTGTAGATTTGAATCGGGAGCGCTGTGAAATCAGAGAACACATTGCTCGGCGTCGTCGAAATGAACGTCGCTGCTCCGACCATGATCAATGGGGCCGTTTCCCCGATTGCTCGCGATACGGCCAAGATGATTCCCGTGATAATCCCTGGAATCGCCGACGGCAAGACGACGTTGAACGTCGTCTGCCACTTCGAGGCTCCGAGTGCGAGCGACGCATGGCGCAATTCCATCTTGACGGAACGGAGCGCTTCTTGTGACGCGACGATAACAATCGGTAAACTCATCAGTCCGAGCGTGAGAGCTCCGGCCATGATTGAGTTCCCAAGTTCCATAATGCGAACAAAAATCGTCAATCCGAGCAATCCGAAAACGATTGAAGGGACACCGGCCAAGTTTGAAATATTTACTTCGATAAATGATGTGACACGGTTTTTTGGTGCATACTCTTCAAGATAAATCGCAGCACCGACACCGACGATAAACACCATCGGGACGATCAACATCATCAACCAAAGTGATCCAATCAAGGCTGGATAGAGCCCGGCCTGTTCAGGTCGACGGGATGGGAAGTTGCGGAGGAAGTCCAAATTCACCCAGCCGCCACCTTTAGAGACGACATCATAAATCAATGTCGATAGGACGAGCAGGGCAAAGACGAGCCCTGCTAAAAAGACGTACTTAAAGATTTCATTTAATTGGAGACGGCGCTTAATCCGTTGTGAAACGGAAGCACGGTCCATCAAGTTCTTCGTATTCTTGAACTCACTGTTCGGCAATGCCATATTAGTACTCCTCTCTGAAGCGGCGCGTCACCCAGTTCGCGAATAAGTTCATCACGAGCGTAAAGATGAACAACAATGCGCCGACCGCATAGATACTGTAGTATTCGATTGTCCCGTATCCTGCATCACCTTTGGCGATTTGGACAATATAAGCTGTCATCGTTTGAATCGCGTTGAGCGGGTTGAACTCAAAGTTCGGTTGTGACCCACCTGCGATTGTTACGATCATCGTCTCACCGATGGCACGGCTCATCCCGAGGACGATTGAGGCGATAATCCCTGAGAGCGCGGCTGGCATGACGACTTTAATCGCGACTTCAAGACGCGTCGCGCCAAGGCCGAGGGCTCCATCACGAATCTTTTTCGGGACGGCGCTCATCGAGTCTTCCGAAATCGAAGCGATCATCGGAATGATCATGATTCCGACGACGATTCCCGGGCTGAGTGCGTTATAGATTTGAAGCCCTGGAATCAACGCTTGCAAAATCGGTGTGACGAACGACAAGGCAAAGAATCCGAAGACAATCGTCGGAACGCCAGCAAGCACTTCAAGAATCGGCTTCAAAATCGTGCGGGCACGCTCAGACGCATACTCGCTCAAATAAATCGCCGACGCCAAACCGAGTGGTACAGCGACAATCATGGCAATGACCGTAATCTGGAGTGTCCCCATGACAAGGGCCCAGACGCCGAAACGTTGATCGGCACTAAGCGGATACCATTCGGTCGAGCCTAAAAACTCGGCGACCGGTACGCGCTCGAAAAACTTGAACAGTTCAAAACCGAGTGTGAACGCGATGCCGACCGTCGTGACGACCGAAACGAATGCGCTCAAGAATAATAAGAACGGCATGACTTTATCAAACACGTTCGTCGTACTATATTTCTTTTTCTTATTGGCTTCAATCATCTCTCGAATTGACAGCCCTTTGTTTGGTTGATTCATCTCGTGTATCGCTCCCTACCTCTTCATACTAGAAAGCACGGCGAGAAGGCGAGAGCGACTCTCACCTTCTGCCTTCTGCGCTATTACTCGCCAGCGATCTCGTCGATCACTTCAGCGTTCTCATCATATCGTGCTTGTTCCATTCCGACATATCCAACTTCTTCTGAAAGGGCTGCTGCATTTTCATTCAAGAAGCGTGTGTAGTCAGCGACTTGTGGCTTGTCTTTCAATGACGCGTTGTTCACGTATGTGTAAATCTCACGTGAGAGCGGGTATGAAAGATCGTTGATCGTCTCTGTCGTCGGTTCGACGCCTTCGACGTTCATCGCACGAAGCGTATCTTGGTTTTCAATGTAGTACGCATAACCGAAGAATCCGATCGCACCTTTCGTACCGGCGACCCCTGTCACGAGGACGTTATCATCTTCTGACAATTGCGCGTCTTCACGAATGTCCGTGTCTTCAAGGACGGCTTCATTGAAGAAGTCGAACGTTCCTGAGTCTTTACCTGGTGAGAAGAATGAGATTTCTTCGTCTGGCCAGTCTGAGCGGACGTCTTTCCATGTCTTCACGTTAGGGTCAGTCCACATCTTGTTGAGTTCGTCGATTGTGATGTCTTGAGCCCAATCGTTCTCTGGGTTGACGACGAGCGAGAGACCGTCGAGAGCGACAGCGAGTTGTGTATACTCGACACCGTTCTTCTCGGCTTCAGCCGCTTCTTCTTCTTTGATTTCACGTGACGCGTTCGAGAAGTCTGTCTCGCCTGTTACGAAACGTTTAAATCCGCCACCCGTACCTGAGACACCGACCGTGACTTCAACGTCTGGCTGTTCAGCTGAATATTCTTCGGCTACGGCTTCCATAATCGGGAAGACTGTTGACGAACCGTCCATGACGACTTTACCTGAAAGTCCTTCACCGTCGGCTGCGCCGCCACCTTCTTCATTATTCCCACACGCGGCACCGATGATGGCCACCGAAGTGATTGAAGCGACTAAAGCTGATTTTTTCATCCAAGACATTTCTGACGTCCTCCTTGAGTTTGCTTTGATTTGTGTTGTGGCTTCGTTGTTCTGTCCTACAATTAACATCCTAATAAACTACTATTAACGAGAAATAAACGGAACGTAAAAGAATTGTAAAGACGAAAAAAAGAAGCCACCGAAGTGACTTCTTTATTGAATCTGTGCTTGGACGTCTTCTAAGTCGAAATACGCCTTCATGATGTCGTGCGCGACACGGGTGTTGATCCCTTCCGCCTCGAGGCCTGGCATGATGATGGCCCAAGCGATTTCCGGGTCATCATATGGCGCCCAGCCAACGTGGTTCGAGTTGAGTGTCTTAATCGGTTCACCGTTCGCGTTTCGCTTCGCTTGACCATCTGGCCCTTCCGCGATCGCTTGAGCGGTACCGGTCTTACCGGCCGCCGTGATTCCCGTCTGTTGCAGGATACGAGACGTTCCACTCTCGACCCCTTGCCGGAATCCTTGGCGCGCCCGTTGAAGAAATTCATCACGAATATCGACTTTATTGAGCGCGTTCGGTTGGAACGTGCTGACGACTTGCTTGTTCGCTTCGTCGAGCGAGCCAGGTTCGATGATTTCTTTCAAGAGATGCGGTTGAATCCGGTATCCGCCGTTCGCAAGCGTCGACGTATACTGCGCCAATTGAATCGGCGTGTATGAGATGAACTGACCGATCGACATATCCATGAGGAGCGTAACACGGTCCGGTACGCTACGGAATCCGATTGATTCATATGGGAGGTCGATCCCTGTCTCAATTCCGAGTCCGAACTGCTTATAGTAATGTTCCATCGTATTGAATGCCTCGGTCACGTTCTCTCCGACGATTTGGCCGGTCGAGTAGTAATCGGCGAGCCGCAGGGCAATTTGGAACATATAAATGTTCGATGATAACGCGAGGGCATCAAGGTCGTTGATGTTCCCCATGTTCCGGTACGACGACTTGAGTGACGAACCGATACGAATCGGCGTGTCATAAATATATTCACCCGGTTGGATGACTTCTTCTTCAAGTCCGAACGCGACCGTCGCTCCCTTGATTGTCGAGCCGATTTGACTCGCCCGCAGGACCGTCCCGGTCGAGACGTCTTTGAATTCGTTCGTTTCATAGTCGAGCTCTTGTCCCGAGAGGGCGAGCAATTCACCCGTTTGCGGGTTCATGACGACGGCGAAGGCACGGTCAAAGTGCGGGCTGCCCGAGCGGCCGGCTCGAATCGCTTTCTTCAAAATCTCATCGATTTCTTTTTGGAATTCGATGTCCGTCGACAAGATGATATCTTTCCCTGGGTTCCCGCTAACGCGAGTCGGTTCTCCGACCGGTTCCCCTTTATACGTCGTGAAGACGTCATAGGCCGGGGTCCCGCGTAGCACGTCCTCATACTGTTGTTCGAGATAAGACGTTCCGACCCGATCATTCAAGCCATACCCCTTCGCTTGATACGAAGCGCGCTGCTCGGCTGGGATTTGACGATAACTTCCGAGGAAGCTTTGGAACGTCTCACCGAACGGATAATCCCGCTGATAATACGGTTCGACACTGACGCCAGGGAGCAGTTCCAAGTTTTCTTCAATCAGTGCCATTTCTTTTGGAGACGCCCCGATTTTAATGACTTGTGGGTCGAGCGCATAGCCTGACTCCATGTTATGTTTGATAGCGATGATTTCTTCGGTCGCATCGTCAAACGTGATTTCCGCGTCCGTGATGGAATCGAGCAACAACTGGTCGACGTCTTGGTTCGACAAGGCGGCCCGTTCTTCTTCCGATAAATCAGCCAACAGGTTTTGGACCCGTTCTTGCGAGCGCTCCGGATCGATGGCAATCCAATAATCCTTGCGGTCCCGCTCCGTCACTTTACGGTCCTTCTCCGGCACGTCGACGATTTCCGCGAGCTTGATGGCGACTTCGAGCCGCTCTTCCGTCTTCGTCACTTGCGACCGGCGATACATGACCGAGTAGTTCGAGATGGTGTCGGCGAGCACTTGGCCGTTGCGGTCATAGATTTTACCGCGCGGTACCTCGTACTTGATTTTGCTTGATTCGGTCTTCTGAACTTCACGGGCAATCAACTCACCGTTGACGATTTGGACGACGCCTAAACGGAAAATGAGTGTCGCGAATAAGATGAAGACGATAAAGAACAATAAGTTCAATCGCAACGGAAGGTGGTTGCGCCGTTTCTTCGGCACTTTCACACGGTTTCTGGCCAATTCAGTTATCTCCTTTCTGATTCAATTCCTTCTATAAGTATAGGTAACGTATATGTCAGTGTTATTTCTATTTTTCGACTCGATTTTCACTATATCATAATTTGTTTACAAAATAATGAAATGTAGAAAAAATCCCGAGATTCAATCGAATCCCGGGACAGTGTCATTATTTTGCGTCTGCGTAGAGCTTCGCGACGTAATCCCAGTCGATGACATGGAAGAACGCTTGAATGTAATCCGGACGACGGTTTTGATAGTTCAAGTAGTACGCATGCTCCCAAACATCGAGACCGAGGATTGGCTGAACGCCTTCCATGATCGGTGAATCTTGGTTTGGAGTCGATGTGACTTCGAGTTTGCCGTTTTTCACGACGAGCCAAGCCCAACCAGAGCCGAAGCGTGTTGTCGCTGCTTTCGTGAACTCCTCTTTGAACGCGTCGAAGCTGCCGAACGCTTCGTCGATTGCAGAAGCGAGTTCGCCCGTCGGAGCACCGTTCTCGTTCTTCTTCAACAATTTCCAGAAGAATGAGTGGTTCCAGTGACCGCCACCGTTGTTGCGGACCGCTGTTTGAATGTCAGCAGGAAGTGAATCGAGGTTTTGAAGCAACTCTTCGAGTGAAGAGTAGTTCACGTCTTTTCCTTCGAGTGCATTGTTTACGTTCGTGACGTAAGTGTTGTGGTGTTTCGTGTGGTGGATTTCCATCGTGCGTGCGTCAATGTGTGGTTCAAGTGCATCGTATGCGTAATCAAGTTGTGGTAATTCAAATTTAGCCATAACTAAAATCCCCCTTAAATTGGTTTGAACAACGTTCGTTTTAAATGTAACAGATTTGTGACGGTCGACTCAATTGTAATGCTTCACTCGACGTCTTGTTCAGGTAACGCCCAAACCGAAATCGAACCTGCCGCTACTTTAAATACTCCATGTCCGTCTTCATCAATCTCAACGACCTCATCGACGGTCTGTGTCAAATCGACCCATTTCTCGCCGGCACGGTGCTCGCCGACGAACATCTGTTTCTCGGCTGCTTCACTGTTCGAGATGAGGACAGCACAACCCGAACGCTCGATCTCCTCGACACCTTGACGGACCCAACCGATGACGTGTTCGTCATCGAAGTAGTCGTCCTGTTGACCGTACGCTTTCTCACGGCGCGCATAAAGGAGCGGATCGATTGCCACTTTCTTCCCATCGGCCGGGTGCGGTCCGTTGATGCCGTAGTAGTCCCCATAGAACACACAAGGGTACCCGTCTTGGCGAAGCAAGATTAAACCGTAGGCGATTTGTTTGAACCAATCTTCGACCCATGACTCGAGTGCTTCCGCCGGTTGTGAATCGTGGTTATCGACGAACGTCACTGAGTGGAGCGGGTGGGACTGGACGAGCGTATCGTCAAAGATCGTCCGCATATCGAACGATTCTCCTTCTGTCGAGGCACGCTGCAAGTTGTAATGGAGCGGCACGTCGAACAAATCGACGTGATAATCGATGTTGTCGAGGAACTCACGGCATGCATCGAGCTCTGACTTCCAGAACTCACCGACCAAGTAGAAGTTGTCGCCTTTTTCAGCTTTCATTTTCTGGCTGAACTCTTTAACGAAATCATAGTTGATGTGTTTGATGGCATCGAGTCGGAACCCGTCGCACTGCGTCTCTTCGATAAACCACTTGCCCCAGCTAAGAACTTCTTCACGGACTTCTGGGTGGTGATAATCGATATTGGCGAACATCAAATAGTCATAGACACCGAACTCGTCATCGACGTTGTCGTTCCATTTTTTGTTTTCACCGAGGATGAAGAAGATACCGCTATGGTCGTTCGCAGCGTCATAATCTGTACCGTTAAAGTGATGGAAGTTCCATTTGAAAGAGGAGTGTTTGTCGTTTCGACCTTCGAAATCAAACTTGGTCCAGCCTTCAATCTCGAACGGCTCTTCTGACAGCACTTTCGTGCGATCTTCCGGGTCGACTTCGAGCACATCGAACTTCTCGGTCGCATCGGCCCCGGCTTTATGGTTTAAGACGACATCCATATAGACTTGCATTCCAAGTTCTTGGGCATGCTTCGTCGCCTCGAGTAATTCCTCTTTTGTTCCGTATTTGGTCGCGACCGTTCCTTTTTGGTCAAACTCCCCTAAATCATACAAATCGTACACGCCATATCCCGTATCCTCGTCGCTCTGTCCTTTCGTGACAGGGGGCAACCATAATGCGGTAATTCCGACTTCCTTCAATTCAGAAGCTCGTTCTTTCAATCGCTTCCAATGTTTCTGGTCAGCCGGGACGTGCCATTCAAAAAATTGCATCATCGTATGATTTCGTTCCATCTCGCTTCGCCTCATTTCATATTTTTCAAAAAACAAAATGCTAACGGATATTTACCCAGGACTTCGAGTTTGAAAACTAAAAATGAAAACAAAAAACAGCTTTCATCAGAAAGCTGTTCACAAAATGGACCCTGTAGGACTTGAACCTACGACCGGACGGTTATGAGCCGTCTGCTCTAACCAGCTGAGCTAAGGGTCCTTTATTGGTAGCGGCGGAGGGAGTCGAACCCACGACCTCACGGGTATGAACCGTACGCTCTAGCCAGCTGAGCTACACCGCCACGTTGTTATACAGTAATAATATACTGAATGAACGCGTCACTGTCAATCAAAAGTCACATTGAACCAAAAAGTCCCTCCGTCTCAAATGAGCCGGAAGGACCGTTGGATTAGACTGTTGCTTCGTTTCTATCTTCAAGCGTGATTTCTGTGATGTTCATGGCGTGATCACCGATGCGCTCCAAGTTCGAGAGCATATCGACGAAGAACATACCGGCTTGGCCGTCACACTCACCTGTATTCAAGCGGACAACGTGATTTTTACGGAACTGACGCTCCAGCATATCGAGTTTCGCTTCCATCTCGATGACTTGACGCGCTTCGACCATGTCTCCGCTCGCCAACGTTTGAAGTGACTTCTCGAGCGTGGCCCGTGTCAAATCGTACATTTCCGTCAACTCTTTCTGAGCACCGGTCGATAGTGTGACACGTGTCGCCGTCTTATAATCGATCAATTCGATAATATTCTCGACGTGGTCACCGATTCGCTCGATATCGTTGATGGCATGCATGAGTGTCTTATGTTCTTGTGATTCTTGCTCCGTCAAATCAACGGCAGCGAGTTTCACGAGGTAATCTGTGATTTTTGAGTTAAGCGAGTTGAGCGCCTCTTCAATGTGCGCTGACTTCTCGGCATGTTTCTTATCGCCAGTCGTCATATAGTTGCGCGCTTCATCAAGTCCAAGTTTTGCGAAGTCGCCCATGCGGATGACTTCAAACTTCGCTTGTTCGACGGCGATCGATGGTGACTGTTGGATGAAGATTGGATCCAAATGCTGTGCTTTCGTATCGACGATTGAATCTTCACCAGGAACCATTTTCGTCACGATCCAAGCAATCGTTCCGATGAACCAGAACTGGATGAACGTGTTGACGACGTTGAACGTCCCGTGGGCGAAGGCGATTTGCATCTTGTCTTCAATCGCTAAAATATCTGTGATCCAGTAAATATATTGTGTGAACGGGATCAACAAGATCATGAAGATCGTCGTCCCGACAATGTTAAAGATGACGTGGGCTGCTGCCGCACGACGGGCTGCTACCGAAGCACCGATTGAAGCGAGTACCGCTGTAATCGTTGTCCCGATGTTGTCTCCGAACAAGACCGGAAGTGCCGCGTCCAAGTCGATTGATCCACCGGCATACAACTCTTGCAAAATCCCGATCGTTGCTGATGACGATTGAACGATGACGGTAAACACCGTACCGACGACGACACCGAGGAACGGGTTGTCACTCATCGATTGCGTCAAGTCGATGAAGTATTCGCTCGAACGGAGCGGCTTCATGCCGCTTCCCATAAGTTCAAGACCGTAAAACAGCATCCCGAAACCGAAGAAGATTTGACCCAAATGTTGCAATTTCTCTTTTTTAAAGAAGAAAAGAAGAATCGCACCGATAGCGATAATCGGCAACGCGTAGGCGCCGACATCGAAACCGATGATGAACGCGGTCACTGTCGTCCCGATGTTCGCCCCCATGATGACCCCGATTGCTTGACGGAGCGTCATGAACCCGGCGCTGACAAGACCGACCGTGATGACAGTCGTACCTGACGATGACTGAATCAAGACTGTTACAATGATACCAGCTAGTACTCCGAGGAACGGATTCGATGTATACTTATCAAGGATGTCACGCAGGCGGTTACCTGCTGACTTTTGGAGGCCGTCTCCCATCGATTTGATACCGAAGAGGAAGATCCCTAATCCTCCAAAAAACATGAATAACATTTCTTGCAAATTGTATTCCACGATTTTTGTACTCCTTTTGATTGTGAATTAGTTGTGTTTGCTTGGTTTTTAATGCCCTACTCATTATGCCCGCATCACCCATTCGATGTAAACAGGTTTAATGTTAAGGTTTTATTAAACCACTGTATGATTTTTGTTTGTTTTTCTAGTTTTGTACTATAACAGATTGGAGTTCCATTTATGTTCAAGACAACGATTCAGTTTATCCGCCATAGCCTTTACCCGTCCAAGCAGGCGTTACGTCTCCGCTTGGCCCCACTCCACGCCTATATGATGGCGAGTTTAGTGTTGACGTTGACCGTCACGGCACTCGATTACATCGTGTTACAACCAAATTTCTTTTGGCCGATGTGGTTGTTCTTACATGCGTTCGCGATTTTCTTCTTCTATATGGGACTCGTCGCCCTCAGTGCCCTCCTCGTCCAACTCGTCACGAAATGGCGTACGAAGAAGATGTGGCCGTATCGCCAAGCTTGGCCGTATGCGGTCGCGATGTCGCTCATTCCGACAGTCAGTCTCGTCGTCCTGTATCACGTTTCGCCGTCCGCGTCGTGGTTCGGGATTCTACTATTATTTATTTATGTAGTCGTTCCATTATCGCTAATCCCGATTAAACGAACATCATAAAACAAGGCCGGATGAACGCTTCTATGCGCTCGTCCGGCCTTGTTTATTGGAGTGGTGCCAAATCATGCAAGACGTCGTGAAGACGTTCGCTTTGATTGCCGAGATGGGTTCCTGCCGTTTGTAAAGCTCGTTGTGTATCCGTCCATTCTTCGACACCGTCTTGTAAGTCATGCAGTTTTTGCTCGAGCATCATTCCGATTTCGGTCAATTGACCATTCGCTTCCGCCATTTCAAGCAACTGCTGTCCGGTCAGCGATGTCTGTTCCGTGATCGCTTGGAATTGGCTCATTTGTTTTGTGACCTCATGATCAATTTTCTCGATCCCCGCTTCGATATTACGCAATGCCGCCCCTAATGATTTAATGTCGGATTCGAAGCGTTCCATTTCCATGAACACTTCGCTTCGTTCTTGCCGAATGGCTTCAATCGTAGCCACAGCGGATAACGTCGATTCGTTCGTCACTTTCGCCAACTGTCCGACCTCGCTGGCGACAACGGCAAATCCTTTACCATGTTCACCGGCACGTGCTGCTTCAATCGAGGCGTTGAGCGCTAACATTTTTGTCGCAGCCGCGACAGAAAGGATTTTCTTTAGCGCATCATCCGCTCGCTCTGATGTCGCCTCGCTGTCTAATAATCGTTGCTGGACCGCTGCCGCTTTGATGGCAAACGATTCACTCGCTCCTTTGACGCTCGAGAACGATTCCATTTCTGACGCAATCGTTCGATTTAGTAACTCTGTCCGTTGATCGATTGCAGCGATATCTTTTTCGAATGAACGAACGTGGGCAGCGATATCGGTAAACCGATGGGTCGACTCGGTCGTGAACGACTGGTAAGACTGACTCGTCAGCGCGACCGTGGCCGCTACTTCCTTAAAGCCCACGATTTGCTGTTCATTCGCCTCCAGTTGTCTTCTGAACAGCGGCAAGCTTGATTCGAATGCTGTTGACGTCTCGGTCATCGTCACGAGCGAGCGCGTCCATAATCCAATTAACGTATTGTATGCCTGCTCTAGACTTCGCATTTCAATTGAGTTGGCGTCTAATGTAACTGCTGTGAATGAGCGCGTCGCCACCGACTCACGCAATCGTTCGGCAAACTGCGTCAACGGCTTGACCTCACGACGAATCATGACGGCAAACAAGCCAATCATGAACACGAGCATACTGATCAGGCCAACGAAGACGATTTCTTGTAGTGCCCACATCGAACCGAGTACCGACTGTTTCGTCACAACAATGACGTAATGAGCCTGAAGTTCAGGAATCGGCGTCGTAACGATAAACTCATCATGTTGATCACTGACACTCACGTCTTCCACTAAAATCTCATCTAGGCGATTGCTAAACCGGTCTTCAACTTTTTTCCCGCTCAATTTTTCGATATTATCATTGGTCACCAAATACTGACTCGCTTCGAGTCCGTCTGTAGCTAGGATCGAAGCCTGTTGCATGTACGTCGACTTTAAAGAACGGGTTAACATCTTTTCGTTCGCGACATACGCCCCATACGTCGTCTTGATTGTCTCCCGCATCACAGTCGCTTCTCGATGCAACCGTTTTTCGATTTCGTCGGTCATCAACTGTTCGGCTTTCATGGCGAACCAACCGAATACAATTGAAAATGATATGAGCATGATTGGCATCAACGTCCAAGTCAACCGACTTGCCATCGTCCACTCGTTTCGACGCTTCATCCTCTTCAATCGTTTAAATCGCTTCAACATCCTTCATTCCACCTCTTCACACGTCATTTCATTGAATATATCGGTCTTCAGACGGTGGAAAATTATGAAGCATCTGTTAAGATAACGTTAGCGTTTCGTAAGAGCACATCTCGCAAGCGCTTGCCGGGTGCTTTTTCACAAACATTTCGTTATGATAATAAGGAAACCACTCATCTTAAATCGATTGGAACCTTTCCAAAAGAAGGAGATTACGTATATGTCAGAAATTCTGCATCGTTCATTAACCCGTCCGATTCGTGTCGGCAACCTCATCATTGGGGGATCGAATGAGGTCGTCATCCAGTCGATGACGACAACGAAAACACATGACGTCGAAGCGACCGTCGCCGAAATTTTGCGTCTTGAAGAAGCAGGCTGCCAAGTCGTCCGCGTCGCTTGTCCGGATGAGCGCGCTGCCGATGCCCTCGCTGAGATTAAGAGCCGCATCAATATCCCGCTCGTCGTCGATATTCACTTCGACTACAAATTGGCGCTCAAAGCCATCGAGAGCGGTGTCGATAAGATTCGAATCAACCCGGGTAACATCGGTCGTCGCGAGAAAGTCGAAGCGGTCGTCAACGCCGCTAAAGCAAAAGGCATCCCGATTCGCATCGGTGTCAACGCCGGCTCACTCGAAAAGCAATTCCTTGAAAAGTACGGTTATCCGACGGCTCAAGGAATGGTCGAGAGTGCCATGCACCACGTCAAAATCTTAGAAGACCTCGGTTTCTATAACACAATCATCTCGCTTAAGGCATCTGATGTAAACTTGGCCCTCGAAGCGTATACGCTCGCAGCCAAGACGTTCGATTACCCGCTCCACGTCGGAATCACGGAATCAGGCCCGCTCTTCTCGGGATCACTCAAGTCTGCTGCCGGCCTCGGGGCAATCCTTTCGCTCGGTATCGGTTCGACGGTCCGTGTCTCACTATCTGACGACCCGGTCGAAGAAATCAAAGTCGCCAAAGAAGTGCTCAAATCGTTCGGTCTCGCGGCCAACGCGGCGACGCTCATCTCATGCCCGACATGTGGACGCATCGAAATCGACTTGATTTCGATTGCGAAAGAAGTGGAAGAGTATATCCAAAACATTAACGTCAACATCAAGGTCGCTGTGCTCGGCTGTGCGGTCAACGGACCGGGTGAAGCACGTGAAGCCGATATCGGCATCGCCGGTGCCCGCAACGAAGGCCTGCTCTTCCGTCACGGGAAAATCATCCGTAAAGTGCCTGAAGCCACGATGGTCGAAGAGTTGAAGAAAGAAATCGACGCCATTGTCGCCGAGAAACTTGCCGCTCGCGAACTCGAGGAGCAAGAACTCGCCAACCAATCTAACTAATCCTTCGCCCGCTCGGTTGCAACCGAGCGGGCTTTTGGTACAATAAGGGTTATGAGCAAGGAGGGACGAAGATGCACATTGGAATAGACCTCGACGGAACCGTCACGGATCCGCAAAGTTGTTTTCACTATATGAACGACGCACTCGGGTACGCCATCGATTATCATCAAGCGACCGAATACGAGTTGCATACGTATACCGATATGACGCAAGAAGCGTTTTGGCGCTTCATGATTGAGCAAGGCCACGAGGAAGCGATTTATCGTCGCTCACTTCCCCACTCTGAAGTGAACGACGTCCTTTGGCACATGCGAAAAGCACACCGTCTCCATTACGTCACGGCCCGCAGCGAAGCCGTCCGCGCCGTCACCGAGGAGTGGATTCGGCAGCATGAACTCCCACTCGACTCGCTCATCATGACAGGGAGCCATGACAAGGTCGGCGTCGTCAAACAGCTCGAACTCGACCTATTCATGGAGGACCGTTATGAGAACGCGATCTCGATCCATGAACAGACGACCATCCCGGTCCTATTGTTCGACGCGCCGTATAATCGCAAACCGTTACCGGATGGCGTGAAGCGGATCACATCTTGGAACGAGGCGCTCCACATCGTCAATCGCTTCGAGACGACCAAGTCTATCACCATTTAAAAAAAGCCCCATATACGTGGATAAGAATATCCACTGTATACGGGGCTTTTTTATATGCGTCCGATCGCTTCGATGACGTCTGTTGCGAGGACACTCGCCGGATGCATCTGCCGACTCGCGGCTTGTGCCGCCAAGGCGTGCCATAGGACGGCTTGTTCGTTCGGGGAAGACTCGGTGTCGATTCGGTCCGTCCGCGCCCAGAGCGCGAGCAACATTCCGGTCAACACGTCGCCGCTCCCTCCTTTCGAGAGCGCCGCGGCTTGAATCGTATTGACCGCCCCCGTCCCGTCTGGTTTGACAATCAGCGTATGCGTCCCTTTCAAGATGAGGTGAATCCCATGTTGCCGTGCGAAGTCTGACGCGATACGGAACCGGTCCGCTTCAATCTCGGCGACGGACCGTCCCGTCAAGCGAGCGAACTCTCCCGGGTGCGGCGTCAACGTGAGAGGACCTTCCGCTGCGAGATGTTCCGTCGTCAAGGCGCCCGCATCGACGATCAGCGGTTTCGATTGACGACTGACGGTTTGCCATAAACGGTCCGACCGTTCATCGTCGACGAGACCTGGCCCAATCGCCGTAGCCGCATACGTTTTGTCCGGTAATTCATCGATGCCATAATACATCGCCTCCGGTAAACTCGATGCCATGATGTGCGCCTCCGATGGGATGGCCAAGTCCAGTAAGCCAATGCCAGTCCGTAACGCCGCCCGGGCCGCCAAGAACGGGGCTCCAATCAAATGACGGCTCCCGCCAATCAAACATCCATGACCATATCGATTCTTATGACCGTACGGGTCGCGCTCGAGCAACCCCCGATCAAAGTCTGACTCGATCAACACACGCCATTCGGACTTGTGTGACAGTCCGATATCGACCATCTCGACCGTCCCATAATATGGGGCCGTCTGAGTTAAAAAGGCACTCCGCTTATAGCCGTGTAGCGAAAACGTCGTATCTGCCTTAACCGCATGTCCGTCAAATTCTGACGCCTCATCACTCGGGACACCGGACGGCACATCGATCGCCATGACCGGCGCCGACTGTTCACGCATCCAAGTGATGACGTCCCTCGCCTTTCCGGTGACCGGACCACGGAATCCGACCCCAAACAAGGCGTCGACGACATAATCGGCGTCTCGGGGCTCCTCGACGATGGTGACGAAACGGCGCGCATACGCCGCATGCCGTTCCCCTTCCGAAGACTTCGGTTCGCCAAATGGGGCATAGACAAAGACGTCACACCCTCGCTGTGCCGATTCTCGAGCCACGACCCAGCCGTCCCCACCGTTATTGCCGGCGCCGCAGATGACGAGCACCGACGAGCGTGGCCGGAAGGTCAGACGGGCCGCCACGGCTGATGCTGCCCGTTCCATTAACACGTCGGCCGGCATCCCTTGCCGGAGCGCCGTCGCATCGGCTTGTTTGATTTCGGCTGCGGTGTAAATCATCTCGACTCCCCCTCTCTTGATTCGACAAAAAAGGGATTGCATCCACAATCCCTTCTTGTCACTTACATTGTTTACAATACCCGTAAATCTCGAATTTATGATCGACGACCTCAAAATCAGGATCGAGCGTCTCGACATAGCGCATCGGGCAGAGCTCGAGCAGCTTCGTCTTACCGCAACCGCGGCAAATCAAATGGTGATGATGATGATTCGACCCGCACGTGACGCGGAACGCCTTCTCTCCATTCAATTCGGTCGCTTCGAGCAATCCTTCCTCAGCGAATGACTTCAAGTTGCGGTACACGGTGTCAAAACTCATCGTCGGATGTTTCGCGCGCATATAGTCGAGCACGTCCTTGGCACTGACGTAACGCTCTTCCGCCGCGAGAAAGGCAAACATCTCAATCCGTTTCGGTGTCACTTTGAGCGACGACGATTGCAGGCGGGTCAATTGTTCAGTTTCCTTCATAACGAACCTCCTTCTTCCGAGCGAGTCCGAGTCGTTCAGCCAGCATGACGACGGCTAAAATCATAACGGCGAGCAGAACGATGACACCACCCGGGGCGACATCGAGCTCATAGGCGAGGATGAGTCCGCCAATCGTCGCGACTTCTCCGAACACGATTGACCAGAGAATCGTTTGCTTGAAGCTGCTCGTGAACCGGAGCGCAGCCGCGACCGGTAATGTGATCAGACTCGAGACGAGCAGTGTGCCGACGATGCGCATGCTGACGGCGATGACGAGCGCGACGACGAACATGAACAGCACGTGGAGCATCGTACTCGGCAGGCCCGACACTTTCGCCTGTTCTTCATCGAACGACAAGAACAACAGCTGTTTATAGAACACGATGATGACGAGCAACGTGAAACCCGCCACCGCCAAAATCATCCAGATGTCTGATAGACTGACCGCTGAGATTGACCCGAACAGGAGCGTCGACAAATCGATGGAAAACCCGCGCGACAATGAGATGAAGATCGCACTGAGTCCCATCCCGGCCGACATCATGATCGGAATCGACAACTCTTGGAAATGGACGTATTTTCCGCGGAGCCAATTGAGGCCGAGCGCGGCGAGCACGGAGACGAGCGTCCCCAAGTAAAGCGGGTTCAAGTCGCTGAACAGCAGAATATACTGTCCGAGGAACAGACTGAACGAGATTCCGGCAAGCGTCATGTGGGATAACGCGTCGGCAATCAAACTCATCCGTCTGACGACGACGAACGAGCCGATGAGCGGCGCAGTGAAACCAATGACGACGGCTGCGATGAACGCATAACGTAAAAAGCTGTACGTGAACAGATCCGTGATCATGACGTACCTTCATGGACGAGCACTTTGACCGGATACGGTTTAATCGCCGTCAATTCGCCGAGTTCACTATATTCTTTTAATCCACAGTTGCAGGCCATACGCCCGTGATCGAGATGGACGACTTTCGTGACGAGGTCGGTGACGACGTTCAAGTCATGGGTGACGAGAATGAACGTACATGACGTGTGCTCACGCAACAGATGGAGCACCTCATAAAAATCACGCAAATGTTTTTGGTCGACCCCGACCGTCGGTTCATCCAAGATGAGCAAGTCCGGTTGGTTGACGATTGCTCGAGCGATAAAGACACGCTGTTGCTGGCCGCCGGACAGGCTGCCGATTTTCCGATGTCGAAACTGCCACATATTGACCGTCTCGAGTGCATTTTGAATGGCCGCCTTGTCTTCGATATTCAACCGTTTGAACAGACCGAGGCGTCCATAACGGCCCATAGCGACGACTTCCTCGACCGTCACCGGAAATCCTGAGTTAAACGACGCGGCTTTTTGGGAAACGTAACTGATACGAGACTTGTCTTTGAACTGTCCTTGGGGACGGCCGAACAGTTCGACTGATCCGGTTTGCGGCGATAACAATCCGAGAATCGTCCGAATCAACGTCGATTTGCCGGACCCGTTCTCCCCGACGACAGCGACAAAGTCGCCTTGTTTAATATCGATGGACACGTCCTGTAGCGCGGCGGTCCCATCGTAATGATAGGAAACATGATTTAATTTTACGACGGATGTCGTCATAAGCTACCCTTCTCTCGTGTGATAAATCGTAATCATTTCTACTTGCTTGGCGTCTGTATTATACAGAATATCAGTCTATGCTTCAAGTATAGAGGCAATGCGAGCCGATTGGCGGCGCACGAACTGAAATCCGTATGTAATTTTATGATCTTCGTTGTACACTAGAGATAACGCAGAGGGGGTTTTTCCGTGGAGAAAAAACTAGCAGTCATCGATATCGGGTCCAACTCGGTTCGTAACGTCATTTTTGAAGTGAACGGCCACGGTCAGTATTTTGAACGGTTGAACGTGAAAGAAGTGGCACGGCTGTCGAGCCATATCACCGATGACAATGAACTGTCCGAGTCTGGCATCGAGGCGCTCATCGAGACGCTGAATCACTTTAATCGCTTGAACGAGCATCACGAAGTGAAAGAAGTGTTGCCCGTCGCGACGGCCGCCATCCGCAACGCCAGCAATTCCGAGGCCATTTTAGAAGAAGTCCGGCAAGCGACCGGCATGGAGATTCGGTTGTTGAGCGACTATGAGGAGGCGTTTTACGGCTACTCGGCCATCATCAACTCGACGTATATCGAGGACGGCTATTCAGTCGATATCGGTGGTGGTTCAATGGAAGTGACCTACTTCAAAGATCGTGAACTCGTCTTCTATCACAGCTTCCCGTTCGGAGCCGTCACATTGACCGAGGACTTCATGAAGGGTGACACGCTCACGAAAGACGAGCGTAAACAATTGACGACGTTCTTGAAAAAGTCGTTCAAAGAGATCGACTGGCTCGAGCCGCACGGTATACCGCTCGTCGGTGTCGGAGGCACGGCTCGAAACCTCGTTCGGGTCGAACAGTCGATGTCCTTGTTCCCACTCGAGGGAATTCATCAATACACGCTCGGGGCCGACCGCCTGCATGATGTCGTCGACGAACTCATACAAATGTCGCCGAAACAACTTGGGCGTCTCGACGGTTTGTCGAAGGACCGGATGGACATCATCGCCCCGGCCGTGACCGCCATCGATGAACTGGCGAAGTATTTGAAAGTTCCTGAGTTCATGATGAGCAACAACGGACTACGCGAGGGCTTGTTCTATGAGTACTACTTAAAGGAAAACAATCGGGTCCGTTTCGGTGACGTCAAAGAAGAAAGTTTCCGTCATTTCGAGAAGCAGTATGCCGTCGACCCGGTCCGTCATCAACACTTGATTCATCTCGCCCGCCAAATTTACACCGGCTTGATTGAGACGAAGACGATTAAGCCGAAACCGTTCGAACCCGGTCTTTTAGAAGGGGCGTGCCGGCTCGCTTATGTCGGGGAATATATCGACCATAATAACAAGAGCGACCACACGTTCCACTTGATTACGACGAACGATTTTAAAGGGATGAACAACGAGGACAGGCTCGCCCTCGCCTTGGTGACGTCCTATAAATCACGACGCCTGCTCGAACAACATATCGAAGGCTTCCCCGAATGGTTCGACTCGAAGATGTTGAAGAGCTTAGAGCTGCTCGGCTCCATCGTCAAGCTCGTCGACGCGCTCGATTTGACCGAACGTCAAGTCGTAGAGAACGTCGACGTATCCTCGACCGAGGAAGGACTTGTCTTCACGCTTCATACGCACACATCCCCGCGCTTTGAACTGCAACGCGGCATCCGCCATAAAAAACATTTGGAACGTGCGATTGACCAATCAATCGAGTTACGCGTAGAGGAGAGAGATTCATGACCATCTACTTACCCGAACATTTCAATAACCGTGAGCTCAGCTGGCTGAGCTTCAACGAACGCGTCTTGCAAGAAGCGATGGACGAACGCAATCCGCTCATGGAACGGCTGAAGTTTCTCGGCATCTTCAGCTCGAACCTCGATGAGTTTTATATGGTCCGTTTCGGCGGATTGAAAGACGAGGTGCTCGCCGGCTTCAACCGTCCGGAAGACAAGGCCGGTCTGACGCCGAAGCAGCAAATCAAAGCCATCTCCATCAAGGCGCAAGAGCTCGTCGAGGTCCAGTACGCGACATATAAGAAAATCCTCAAGCAGCTCGCCGCGGAGAACGTCCGTTTCTTGCGGCCGAAACATTTGAATAAGACGCAACTCGAGTTCGTCAAACTCTATTTCCGGACGCATGTCTTCCCTGTCTTGACGCCGATTGCCGTCGACGCCTACCGGCCGTTCCCGATGTTGTTGTCTAAATCACTGAATATCGCCGTCGAGATCGCCTCGACCGATGAAGGCAAGAAACGGCTCGCTCTCGTCCAAGTGCCGGCCGTCTTGCCACGCTATCTCGAGCTACCGACCGAGGATGAGGACCATACCGACTTGATGTTGCTCGAGGATGTCATCATCCAGTTCATCGACTCGTTGTTCAAAGGGTTCGAAGTCGAGTCGACGATGCCGTTCCGAATCACCCGAAACGCCGATATGCCGTTCCATGAGGAAGGCAGCCGCGACGTCTTGAAACAAATCGAGAAAGAGTTGAAGAAACGACGCTACGGGGTCGCGATTCGGCTCGAGGTGCAGCAACGGTCACTCAGTAAAGAGCTGTTGTTCATGCTCCAGGACGTGCTCGACCTTCATGACCGGGACATCTTCCTCGTCGATGGTCCAATCGATTTGACGTTCTTGTTCGGGGTCTATAATAAAATCGGGATCGAGTATGATGAGATGATTAACGAGACGCTCATTCCGTTCGTCCCGGAAGGACTTGAACCGGGGAAAGATTTGTTCCAAGCGGTACTGAAAAAAGATTACTTGCTCCACCATCCGTACCATTCGTTCGACCCGGTCGTCCGCTTCATCGCCCAGGCGGCCAAAGACCCGAACGTCCTCGCCATCAAGCAGACGTTATATCGGGTGTCCGGTGACTCGCCGATTATCAAGGCGCTGACCGATGCCGCCGAGAGCGGGAAGCAAGTGACGGTGCTCGTCGAATTGAAGGCCAGGTTCGATGAGGAGAAGAATATTCAATGGGCAAAACAGCTCGAGAAAGCCGGCGCCCACGTCATTTATGGCTATAAAGAGTTAAAGACGCACTCGAAAATTACGCTCGTCGTCCGTATTCTTGAAGGCGGCGTCTTGCAACGGTTCGTCCATCTCGGTACCGGCAACTATAACGACTCGACCGCCAAGCTGTACACGGACATCGGCTTGTTGACAACGAACGAAGAGCTCGCCGAAGACGCGACCAACTTCTTCAACTGGCTCTCGGGGTACGGAGAACGTCCGTCGTGGCATAAATTCGAGACGTCACCGGACGACATGCACGACTTCTTCCTTCAAAAGATTGAGGACGAAATTAAACTGCACGAGAAATACGGCAACGGCCGCATCGTCGCCAAGATGAACTCGATTACCGACAAGCCAATTATCACGAAACTATACGACGCCTCACAGGCCGGCGTCAAAATCGATTTAATCATCCGCGGCATCTGTTGTCTGCGTCCGGGCATTAAAGGCATCTCGGAAAACATCCGTGTCATCTCCATCATTGATCGCTATTTGGAACACTCGCGTATCTTCTACTTCTATCAAAACGGGAAAGAAGACTTATATTGTTCCTCTGCCGACTGGATGACCCGTAACATGCGCAAACGGATTGAGATTCTATTCCCAATCCTCGATGCGGGACATAAGTCGTATATTAAAGACATGCTCGCGCTACAACTCGTCGATAACGTGAAAGCCAGAATCCAGCGTGCTGACGGCAGTTATGTGTATTTGAAACAAGAAGCCGGACAAGAACAAATTCAATCACAAATCATCATCCATCAATACACGGGCGGCCGCTGGAACAACATTCCGAGCGTGTTTGAACGGGAACCTTCGAACTGGGCCGAACGGGAAGTCCTTCGCTTACGAGCTGAAAATGAGAAAATGACAGATGACTGATGTTAGACTTCTCAAACGAGAATGAACATTGTATAATGAATTCGGTTACCTGTTAATAAAGCGTTTTCATTTCGATTATGGAGGAATCATTCATGCAAGAAATCCTATTGTCATTGCTCGCTGGTCTTATTTGTGGCATGATTTTCACCGCTTTGAAGTTGCCGCTCCCTGCCCCACCCGTTTTACCTGGTGTCATCGGCATCTTCGGTGTGTTTCTTGGGATGAAAGTATATCAATTCGCACTCGCGAACTGGCCATTTTAATTCAAAAAACGAAGCCCGCGGGCTTCGTTTTTTTTACATATCGTAATGTCTTGCTTTGTGACACGTCGGGCAAAGCCATGTACCGCTTCCTGCTTCGAGATGATACTCCATCAGACGAACCCCAAATGCTCCAAAACGGCTCAAGTCATCCCCGCATGCCTCACAGACAGTCGTCGGGGCGAGTTGTAACCTCGCCTGCTCGTCCGCCAAATGGGCGCGGAACGTCTCCCGGGTCCACTTCGCAGAAGGGACGCGGTACCCCCGCTCCCACTTATCACGAATCTCGACGTCCGTGTCCCCTTCATACAGGCCCGTTCGCAGCAGCGGATGATGAAAGTCGAGGCCGATCACATCGACGAGACTATACGCCGTCACCTCGGGCGTTGCCTCCGTCCGCCAATAGCGGTCGAACGGGCGCTGCGTCTTCTCGACGAGCATGACTTCGACTTCGGCCACGATTCCATATCCGAGAATCTCAATCCACGCTGTCGCCTCGTCAATCTGCCCTTCCACATAAAACGGGCTCGCTTCTTGAAAATATGTCGGAAGCGCAGACCAGACGTCATATACGTTCGGGTTGATTCGGATGACGCTCATCTTATTGGTGCGCGAGCGTGAACTGTTCGCGCCACTCGGCGTCAAAGCGGTTCGCCCGGAACATCTCGATTTCCTGCTTGTATGGTGCCACTTTCGTCTTCTCACTGATTGGAATATATGGCGTCTCTAAAATCTTCGGCAAGTGGGTGAACGCCTCGTGATGGATGATGCGGTTCAACGTATCAAAGCCGATCTCCCCGTATCCGATATTCTCGTGCCGGTCTTTCTTCGCGCCACGGACGTTCTTCGAGTCGTTGACGTGGATGACACCGAGCCGATCCAATCCGACGATTCGGTCGAACTGTTCGATGACGCCGTCCAAATCACCGACGAGGTCGTAACCTGCGTCATGGACGTGACACGTATCGAAGCAGACCGAGAGACGATCGTTATGCGTCACTCCATCGATGATGGTCGCTAGCTCCTCGAACGTCTTGCCGAGCTCGCTGCCTTTCCCAGCCATCGTCTCGAGCGCGATTTTAACCGTCTCATCGCCAGTGAGCACTTCGTTCAAGCCCTCGATGATGCGAGCGAGTCCGACGTCTTCACCGGCACCGACGTGGGCACCGGGATGGAGCACGACATGGCGCGCGACTTGGAGCGCCTCGGCCCGTTTAATCTCGGCTGCTAAGAACGACACGGCGAGTTCAAACGTCTCGGGTTTCGTCGTATTGCCCAAGTTGATGATATAAGGGGCATGGACAACGATTTCCTCGATGTCGTGCGCCGCCATATGAACGAGCGCCGCCTCGATATTCAAGTCTTCAATCGGTTTGCGACGTGTGTTTTGGGGCGCACCCGTATACACCATCATCGTGTTGGCACCGTAAGATACGGCCTCTTCACTTCCTGCGAGCAACATCTTCTTACCGGAAACTGAAACGTGGGAACCAATTTTTAACATAGTCATTTCTCCTTCATTCTCATCTGTCTTTAGTGTACACAAAAAGAAGAATCGACTCCACGAAGTCGATTCTTCTTTTGGTTAGCGACGGTTCTTCTTACGAACTTCGCGACGTTCCTGACGTTGGCTCTGCATATGTTCACGTGAGGCCGTCTCTTTCAACTTATACTTGAACTTCTTCTTGTAACCAGGCTTGACCTTTTTCTTCGCCTTCTTGATTTCGCCCGCCATCCGGCTGTGCGCCGTTTGCGAGACTTTCATCTTCCGGTCGGTCGTTCGGCGTTTGCGTGTCTTAATCTCTTGAAGTGACCCGTTCTTCACATCGACGTGCTTGAACGTGAAACCACGCTCTTCGAGTCGATTGATCGGACCGTTCTCGTGATCTTCATACAACGTGTACGCTTCACCCGTCTCACCGGCGCGGCCCGTCCGGCCGACGCGGTGCGTATAGAAGTCAAGGTCTTTTGGAATCCCGAAGTTGATGATGTGCGACACACCTTTAATATCGATGCCGCGCGCCGCCAAGTCGGTGGCGATGACGAACTGATATTTCGCGTCGTTAATGTCTTTGATGGCTTGCTTCCGGCGACGAGCTTGCATGTCCCCATGAAGCGTGCCGACGTTGAGTCCCGCCTCGCGGAACGACGTCTCCAACTCATCTGCATCTTGTTTCGTGTTTGTGAACACGAGACAGACGAACGGGTTAATCGTTTTTGCGATTTCGACCGTCAACGCCTTACGGTCACGGTGACGGACCGGGATGACGTGATGCTTGATTTTCGGAACGACACGGTGCTCTTCACTCGCTTCCGCGTAGCGTGGGTCGTGCAAGTATTTCTTCAAGAACGGCTGTAACTTCTCAGGGATTGTCGCTGAGAAGACCATCGTTTGAAGTTTCTCTGGCAACGACTGCGCGATGCGGTCGACTTCAGGCAAGAAGCCCATGTCAAGCATTTGGTCAGCTTCATCGACGACGAAGTGCGTGACTTTGTGCGGGAATAACGCTTGGACTTTCATCAAGTCGAGCAAACGACCTGGTGTCCCGATGATCAGTTGTGGTGGGTTTTTCATCTTGTCGATTTGTCGTTCCCGGTCAGTTCCTCCGACAATCAGACTTGTCTTAATATAGTCCGGCTGTTTGACGAGGAGTGTTTTCAACTCTTCGTGAATCTGCCAAGCGAGTTCGCGCGTCGGTGCGACGACGATGGCTTGGACCGATTCTTCTTTCGGATCGATTGCTTCTAAAATAGGTAAGAGGAACGCAAGCGTCTTCCCCGTCCCGGTTTGTGATTTTCCAATGATATCGCGGCCATTCATCGCAGCCGGAATAATCCGGGCCTGAATGTCCGTCGGTACTGTGATGCGCTTTTCTGTCAAGGCATCGACGATAAACGGTAACAATTTGAACTGTTGGAAGCTGTTCAATCGATACACCTCCTGTTTCTTTCCACTTTTCCTAGCATAGCGGAATCTAATCATTTGTCAATTAATCTTTTGCGAGCCCTTCATATAAATAGCTCGATGTGTAGTAGTGTGGTGCGATTTTTTTGCCGCTCAAATGTAGTTCGAGCGCTTTAAATCCGACCTCGATCATCTCGTTCGGAGATTGGACGACCGTCGCATTCACTTTGCCGTTGTGGATGAGCGGATAAATTTCTGTCACCCCGTCAACCGACACGAGCGTTTTGTCGCTGAGCCCATGACTTTCAAGGGCGCGGACGACACCGAACGTATTGTCATCGTTATGCGAGAAGACGGCATCGAACGGGATATCAGCCTCGAGCCAACGTGACATCTCGATCTCCGCTTGGAACGTATCATAGTTTCCGGTGATGGAAGCGACGACTTGAAGGTTGTCGTTCGCCTTATCATATTCCGTCAATCCGAGACTCCGGTCAATCGTCGAGCGGACTTTGGCCGTCCCGCGCACTTCGACGACTCGAATCGGACGGTCGAGCCCCGCGTGTTGGGCGGCGATATGGTTCGCCGCCATGCGGCCGATCTCGACGTTGTCGGACATGACGGACGTCAAGACGCTCTCATGGTCAATCATGCGGTCAATCGCGATAATTGGGATCCCTTCCCGCTCGGCACGCTCGAGCGACGGACGAATGAACGCCTCGTCGAGCGTCGTCACAAAAATCGCTTCGACCCCGCGGTCAATCAAGGCGTCCAACTTCTCTTTCTCTAACACCCGTGAGTCCTCGCTCGTCGTCGGGACAGGGATGAACCCTTTTTGATTCGCCGTCCTGACGAAAGCAGCCAACAATTTATTGGCGTGCTCATGCTTTTCACTGACGAAGACGAAACCGACTTCGTTGTTCTCACTCGAACGTTCCGGCAATTGAATCGAGGTGATCAGTAAAATCGTCAACGCCCAGACGACAGGTAGCCATAACCAGTAATGTTTGAATCCTTTCGTCATGGGTGCGACCGCCTTGGGATTTTAATCATCATGGCCGTACCTTCTCCTTCAACGCTCTCGATGTTCATGTCACCGTTCACGGCTTTCAAGTATTCGCGGATCATGTAGAGACCTAAGCCGTTGCCGTTCTCTTTCGTCGTGTAAAACGCCGATCCGACCGATTTGACTTGAGCCTCGGTCATGCCGATGCCGTTATCCTCAATCAAGAAGCGATAATCCCGCTCCGTGAACTGAATGGTGACCGTCACATTCCCGTCGGCCCCTTTCGAGTCGACGGCTTCGACCGCATTTTTGAACAAGTTGTAAATGATTTGAATGAGCATGTCGCTCGAGCAGTAAAACGGCGGCATGTCGTTCGGGAAGTTCAACTCCCAATTCGTGACCCGTTTATAACACTCGGCGTCGAGCAAGAATTCAAGGCGACTCGCAAACTCTGTCATATCGAGCCATTCTTCTTGCAGTTTCGCCTGATCTGGCTTGGCGAGCGTGAGCATCGTCGTAATCAAATGGTTGGCCCGGTCGAGCTCTGAGAGGGCGAGGTCAAGCATTTCTTGGCTGCTATGCCCCTCTTTCACCATCTGTAACGTGATTTGGACCGGTGTGAGCGGGTTGCGGATCTCATGAGCGATTCCGGCCGCAAGCTGTCCGAGCGAGGCGAGCTTCTCTTGCTGAAGCAACAATTGTTGCTGGCTAAGCTGTTCCCGTCGTGCCGTCTCCATGCGGCGGGAATAGTCGTTATACGTATCAAGCAACGTCTCGACTTCTTTGGAGCCGGTCCGTTCTAGTTGAATCGGTTCGAGCGACTGCTGCTTCTTGATGTTTTGCACGAGCTCGAGGAGCGGGCTCGTCAACGTCTTCGACAAGAGCAAACCGACCATGATACTTAAAAAGAACGTGACGAGCGTAATCATTAAATATTGCCAGCGCGTCGCATAGACCGCCTCGTATACAGAATCAGTACTATGTTTGGCGAGGACGCTCCAGCCGGTGACGCGGGCGTCCGGTTCATACATGATGACGTCATCCTTAGTGCTGAAAATCGTCCGGACCGCATAGTCGTCCGTCGCCTCGATAATCGAGCGAGGCAGACGACGTTCCGCGTCCGTGACGAGATTGAACGACGTCGATAACACCTCGCCCCGCTCGTTCAACAAGTAAAGAATCATATCGTCGTTCGCCGATTCGAGCATGCGTCGATATAAATCGGAGTTGAGCACGCTGATGCTGCCGCCGAACATCCCGACCAACCGGTTATCCTCAAGGACCGGTACGTACAAAAACGTCCCGACGTCACCGGAGATGGAAATCGGTTCACTCATGAATAAGTCGTTGCCTCCACCGTTGAGCACTTCGTTAAACTTTGCATCGGCTTTCAGCGCCGTGGCTGGCACTTGACGTTGCGAGTACCATTTAAAGGCATCGTCCCGTAAATCGTAATAAAAAATCGAGGTAAAGCTCGTGCGCTGATTCAAATAGCCGGTTCGAATCCGTTCTTCGATATACGTCTCGTTTCCGACGTAGGCGCCGAGATAGACCAAGTCTTCATACAGTTTACCGAGTCGCGTCTCTAGGTTCTCGATACTTCCGTCAATCGCATAATCAAATTGTTCTTTCGCTAGCTCTTCCGCCCGGGACACCGTCACACGATCGGCAGAGAACGCTAGTGAAGAGATGACAAGTCCTAGTATAATGAAGATAATAAATGTAATCTGAAAGAAGTACGATTTTCGAACTTCAAGCAATGTTCTCAAGCGTTCCACGGTGTCCCTCCTTTCTAACCTTAAGATTATAGCATGAATACACGCAATTCTTTTCGTATTTTCGAAACAATGTTAGACTAATACGTATGAAAGCATCGCGAAAGGAGCGTTCCTTACAAAATGAAAGTTAAAAAAATCAGTCCACGCGGATACTGCTACGGCGTCGTCGATGCCATGAAGCTCGCCAACGAAGCGGTGGCCAATCCAGATTTACCGCGTCCTATCCATATACTCGGCATGATCGTCCATAACCGACATGTCACCCAAGCGTTCGAGGACCTCGGCGTCAAGACGGTCGACGGCGAGGATCGCATGAAAGCACTCGAGACCATCGACCGCGGAACGGTCGTCTTTACCGCTCACGGCATCTCGCCGCTCGTACGTAAACGTGCCATCGAGAAAGGATTGACGATTGTCGATGCCTCGTGCCCGGACGTCTTGGTCACGCACGATTTGATTCGTGAAAAGACGGCCCTCGACTATGAGGTCATCTATATCGGGAAGCACGGACACCCGGAACCAGAAGGTGCCATGGGCGTCGCCCCGGGCAAAGTTCATCTCGTACAATATGAACGGGATTTCGAGGCGTTGCCGGCCCATCTCTATGAGACGAAAATCCTCGTCACGAACCAGACGACGATGAGTCAATGGGACGTCTCGGCCTTGATCGAAATGATTCAAGAGCGTTATCCACACGTCGAAGTGCATAATGAGATCTGTAACGCGACACAAGTCCGTCAAGAAGCGGTGGCCGAACAAGCCGGCGATTGCGAACTGTTAATCGTCGTCGGCGACCCGAAATCGAATAACTCGAACCGCCTGGCCCAAGTCTCTAAAGAGATTGCCGGCACGAATGCCTATCGCATTGGTGATTTGAGCGAGCTCGACCTGGCTTGGCTCGATGGTGTCGAGACGGTCGCCGTCACGTCAGGCGCGTCGACACCGACGCCGATCACAAAGAAAGTGATCGACTTCTTGAGCCAATATGACCCGCTCGATTTGAGCACACATGACAAGACCCCTTATCTTGAACTCCGTAGCATCCTCCCGAAAGTGAAGGCGCTCCGTAAGTGACATCAAACCCCGTCCTCGTGAGAGGACGGGGTTTTCACATCATCAATAGAAACGAAACGGATTCGTATCGGCTTCGGACACGAAGAATTCGACATCGAGCTTCGCACGTTCTCCTTTTTGCCGCATGACGTCGACGACACCCTGCTTCATGACACTCTCGACATGATGACCCGGGTCGACGACCGAAAGACCGAGAGCCATCGCGTCGTGCGCCACATGGAAATACAAGTCACCCGTCACATACACGTCCGCGCCTTTGAAATGGGCGGCCGACACGTATTTGTTCCCATCACCACCGAGGACGGCTACTTTCTCGATTGTCCGGTTCGGATCGCCAACGATACGCACCGCCGCGACGCCAAAACTCGCCTTGACGTGCTCTGCGAACGCAGCGAGTGTGAGCGGGGTCGATAGACGACCAATGCGCCCGAGACCGAACACACGCCCCTCGATGTCGTCCCGAATCAAATCATAGGCGACCTCTTCATATGGATGCGCGTCCGTCATCGCCTTGAGTACTCGTTTCTTTTGGCTCTCCGTGACAATCGTCTCGATTTTCACTTCCTCGACATGTTCCGTCTTGCCGTGTTGGCCTAGATAGGGGTCCGACCCTTCGAGTGGTGTGAACTGACCCTCTCCCGAGACGGTGAACTGACAGTCCCCATAATCTCCGAGACGACCGGCTCCGGCCCGGCCGAGCGCCTCCGACACGGCTTGTCGATGCGTCGTCGGGACGAACACGGACAGTTTATACACCGGTTCTTCATACGTCGGGATGAGCACCGTCGGATCGACCAACCCGAGTGCCTCACTCATCCAGTCGTTGACCCCGCCCTCGCAGACGTCCAAGTTCGTGTGGGCCACATAGACGGCGATGTCATGCCGAATGCATTTCATGACGATGCGCCCTGCCGCACTGCGGTCGTTCACTTGTTCGAGAGCACTGAAAATCGGTGGATGATGGGCGATAATCAAGTCGACGTCTCGTTCGATGGCCTCATCGACGACCGATTCGAGCACGTCGAGCGTCACCATGACCCGATGTACCGGTTTATTCAACGTACCGATTTGGAGACCGATTTTATCGCCCTCGACGGCAAGATGTTTCGGGGCAAATTCGTCAAACAATTGGATGACATGGTTTCCGTTCGCCATTAGTTGCTCACCTCTCTCATTTTGTCACGTAACGTCTTGAACTCCTCCTGTTTCTGGATGAGCGCCTCGGTCTGTGCCCCCTCGGCCATTTGACCGAGCACATAATCGAGTTTGTCCGCTTCGCGTCCCCATTTCAGCTTGAACGCCTCAGGCCGTGTCTCGAGCAAGTAAGGTCCGAACATGAGCTGCCAAGCCCGTTCCGTTTCATCCGAACTATAGCGGGTCTCCGTACCACGTTCACCGACGAGAATCTCATATACTTTATCGTTCTCTTCGACGATGGACTCGGCGATCAACACGAAACCTGCGTCGAGCAACCATTCGCGGACGTGTTGTCCATCCACGTTCGGTTGCAAGACGAGTCGTTCGACCGCGCCTAACTTGTCACGGCCACTCTCTAAAATCGATCGAATCAAACTTCCTCCCATCCCGCATATTGAAATACAGGTCGCCTCATCTGCTTCGAGGACGGCGAGTCCGTCCCCGAGACGGACGTCAATCTGTTCAGTCGCGCCAATCAACGCGACTTGCGCTTTTGCCGCCTCCATCGGTCCGCGGTTCACTTCGCCGGCGATGGCTCGATTGACGATGCCTTGTTGGACGAGGTAGCACGGCACGTAAGCGTGGTCAGATCCAATGTCCGCCACTACGCTACCTTTCGGGATGAAATCGACGACTTGCTTCAGCCGCCGGTCTAACGTCACTTGTTCTTGCATAGGGACAACTCCTTTTTCTACTTCTTCACTATTAGGGTAACGAATATTGATAGCCAGGACAATAAAAAACGTACCCCGTTAGGTAATCTGTACCCCATGTAAAGGACATTAATAAAAAAACTTATGCTGCTTCAAGGAGATGATTCCTGTACTGTACGGGAGTCATCTTTTT
>NZ_JACSLR010000011.1:0-112092 GCF_018618255.1 Exiguobacterium sp. s56
TCCTGCGCTCGACTTGCATGTATTAGGCACGCCGCCAGCGTTCGTCCTGAGCCAGGATCAAACTCTCCAAAGAATTTGATATAGCTCTTGAAAATGACGAAGCTTGCGCTTCATTCAAAAATGGTAAAACTTTTTTTGCCTCATCGTTCAGTTTTCAAAGTTCGTCAGTTTAAATGGTGGGCCTAAGTGGACTCGAACCACCGACCTCACGCTTATCAGGCGTGCGCTCTAACCGGCTGAGCTATAGGCCCATAATAAAAATGGTGCACCCTGAGAGATTCGAACTCCCGGCCTTTAGATTCGTAGTCTAACGCTCTATCCAGCTGAGCTAAGGGTGCATATTGGTGCGGTCGAGAGGACTTGAACCTCCACGGTGTTAACCACCACTAGGCCCTCAACCTAGCGCGTCTACCGATTCCGCCACGACCGCAGCGTATTAAGGTGTTACGAGGGATAAAAAATGGTGAGTCATGCAGGGCTCGAACCTGCGACCCTCTGATTAAAAGTCAGATGCTCTACCAACTGAGCTAATGACTCAAATTATAAGCTGGGCCGGAAGGGATCGAACCTTCGCATGTCGGAATCAAAATCCGATGCCTTACCACTTGGCTACGGCCCAACGTAAATGGCGGTCTTGACGGGATTTGAACCCGCGATCTCCTGCGTGACAGGCAGGCATGTTAACCCCTACACCACAAGACCGTTATACGTGCTTAAATTTGAAATGGTGGAGGATGACGGGATCGAACCGCCGACCCCCTGCTTGTAAGGCAGGTGCTCTCCCAGCTGAGCTAATCCTCCGTATGATGGTGACCCGTACGGGATTCGAACCCGTGTTACCGCCGTGAAAGGGCGGTGTCTTAACCGCTTGACCAACGGGCCAGATGTATGTGTTTTCTAAAAAATATGTGGCGGAGACGGAGGGATTCGAACCCTCGCACCGGTTTCCCAGCCTACTCCCTTAGCAGGGGAGCCCCTTATAGCCTCTTGGGTACGTCTCCAAAATAAAATGGCTCCGCAAGTAGGATTTGAACCTACGACCTACCGGTTAACAGCCGGTTGCTCTACCACTGAGCTATTGCGGAACGTTGCTTGAATTTATCGAAGTAACGATTTAAATTGTAACCGCAAACCAGAAACCTGTCAATCACTTTTTTAGAAAAGCTTTAATATTCCATGTCGTCTCTCGGCGACTTCTATAAGATAGCACGGGCAGAAATGACCGTCAACACTTTTTCATAAAAAAACCGAGCAAAATGAAAAACATTTTACTCGGTGCTAGTTCCTTCTTATTTAACGTTTCGGCTCCAACATCGTGAGACTGATCCGTCCCCGATTGGCGTCCACTTGTTCAATCCATACGGTGACGATATCACCGACCGCAACGACATCAAGTGGATGCTTGACGTAGCGATTCGACAATTTCGAAATATGGACGAGTCCATCTTGCTTCACCCCGATGTCCACGAACGCCCCAAAGTCGATGACGTTGCGTACCGTCCCTTGGAACTCCATCCCCACTTGGAGGTCCTCTAAGTTCATTACGTCCGTCCGAAGCAATGGTTTCTGAATGTCTTCGCGCGGGTCTCGTCCCGGCTTCGCGAGCGATTTCAAGATATCTTCGACTGTCGGCAATCCGGCATCCAGTTTCTCACTCAACGCTTTCGCATCGACCGTTTTCAATCGATCACGCAGTTCGGCCGTCCCAACAGCTTGTTTCGAAACACCGAGTTCCTTCAATAGAGAGAGTGTCAGTTTATAGCTCTCTGGATGAATCTCCGTCTGGTCGAGTACGTCGCTCCCGTTCGTAATTCGTAAAAAGCCGGCTGCTTGTTCATACGCCTTCGCTCCAAGACGCGGCACTTTCTTGATTTCTTTGCGTGTATCAAAGCGGCCGAACTCATCCCGATACGCGACAATATTTTTAGCCGTCGTCTTATTCAACCCAGATACATATGTGAGCAGAGACTCCGAAGCCCGGTTCACATCGACACCGACCATGTTGACGACACTCTCGACGACGAACTCGAGTGAAGCTTTCAACTTGTTCTGGCTCACATCATGCTGATACTGTCCGACGCCGACAGACTGCGGGTCGACTTTGACGAGTTCCGCCATCGCATCTTGAATGCGTCGAGCGATTGAGACAGCCGAACGTTCTTCTACTTTTAATTCCGGGAATTCAGACCGGGCAATCTCTGAAGCCGAATAGACACTCGCTCCCGCTTCGTTGACGATGGCATAGGCTATCTCGCGTTCCGCCTTCTTCAGCCAGGTCGATACGAACTGCTCCGTCTCACGGGAGGCGGTCCCATTCCCAATGACGATGACCGAGATTGGATAACGCTTCACAAGCGACGTCAACACTTTCTCTGAACCGGCGACATCATGTTTCGGTGCCGTCGGATAGAAGACACCGACCTCTTCGACTTTTCCAATTTCATTGACGACAGCCCATTTACAACCCGTGCGATAGGCTGGGTCAATCCCTAGGACGACGACCTCACGAAGCGGTGGTTGCATGTAGAGCTGTTTCAAGTTTTTTGAGAACACATCGATTGCCTGTTCTTCAGCCGTCTCGGTCAACTCACTCCGGACTTCGCGTTCGATGGCCGGGAACACCGACTTCTTGAAGGCATCCTTCACGGCGAGCGTAACGAGTTCGCGTTTCTCCGTCGGCAAGCGGTCAAACTTACCGAGCGCTTGTCGCATGAAACCCGTCTCATCGAAGACGACCTTCACTTGCAACACATCAGTGCGCTCTCCACGGTTCAAGGCGAGGATTCGGTGTGGGACGATTCCTGCGATTTTCTCTTCATATTCATAATACTGGGCGAACACTTCTTTCTCATCTTCCGCCTGTTTTTTCTTCTGTGAACGAAGAAGCGCCTCTTTCCGGACTCGTGTACGGAGTGATTGTCGAAGCGTCGCCACTTCGCCCCACTCCTCCCCGATAATCGATTGGACGAACGGAAGTGCTTCTTCAAGCGAGAGGTCCCCCGCTAACGACTGTGCTTCGGTCACCGAATATGGCGTTGGTTGACGATACCAGTCAGCGAGCGGTTGGAGCCCTTTCTCCCGTCCTTGCTCGGCTTTCGTCCGTCGCTTCGGACGATAAGGAAGGTAGATGTCATCGACTTGTTGCAGGCTCGTCGCAGCTTCAAGCGCACGGGTCAACTCTGGTGTCGCCTTCTCGAGTTCCTCGAGTTTGGTGAGGACGTCCGTCTTACGTTTGTGCAAACTCTCTTCATATTGTAAGGCATCGAGAATGGCTTTGATTTCCACTTCATCGAGATTACCGGTCATTTCTTTACGGTACCGGGCCATGAACGGAATCGTCGCTCCGTCCGCGGCGAGTTGTTGCACCGTCTCGACTTGACTCGTCTTCAACTTCAAATCTTTTGCGATTTTCGTAATCAATCGAATCACTTCCTTTTCTCTTCTCTCTTGAAGTGTAGCAAACTCACGCGTGGACGACAAAAAACGATGACCGTTTAGTCATCGTTTGAGAATACTTCATTGAGCGGGACTTTGATGGCCTCGCGTAATTTTTCGAGCGCACGACGCTGTAAGCGCGATACGTGCATCTGTGAAATCCCAAGGAGCTCACCCGTCTCTTTTTGGCTCATGTTTTTATAATAAGCACATTCCAGAATCGCCTGTTCCCGTTCATTCAACACGCTGAACGCTTTTTCAAGGATGAGGCGCTGGTCAACCGATTCGTAACCACGTTCTTGACTCCCGACGAGGTCGAGGAGCGTGACGGTCGAACCTTCGTTGTCCGCTTCGATTGAGCTGTCGACGGAAAGGGCTTGGTAGCTCTTACCCATCTCGAGCGTTTCGAGAATCTCTTCATCTGAAACACCGAGGTGATCAGCAATCTCATCGATGCGCGGTGAACGTTGCAGTTCGGTAGTCAATTCTTCGACCGTCTTCTTAATTTTCGGCCCAAGCTCTTTAATCCGGCGCGGAACGTGGACGCTCCACGTCTTGTCACGGATGAAACGCTTGATTTCACCGATAATCGTCGGAACGGCAAACGACTCGAAACTGCGTCCAAACTCAGGGTCGAAACGACGAAGGGCAGCGAGAAGTCCGATCATGCCGACTTGAACGAGGTCGTCATGAATGGCCCGGCCTCGCGAAAACTTTCGTGCAAGCGCCTCAACGAGGTCCGAGTATCGGTTGATGAGGAGCATTTGGACTTCTTCGTTTTGATCGTCCTGTTGATAACGCTCGATCCACTCTAATACTTCATCATCACTGTGATGGCGTTGTTGAGATTTTGCTGGCACTCTGATCCACCTCGTCCCTGTTAAGGAGTTTCGTCATCGTCACCTTGACACCATTGTCCTTGTTGATCGAGACGTCATCCATTAAGGCTTCAATGAGGAAAAGACCGAGTCCTCCTTCGTGAAGCGATTCGATTTCAGCCGTCTCTTCGACTGGCGCCGCTTGGCGTTTCACGTCGTCGGCAAATGTTTTGCCCGAGTCCTCGATCGTCATTTCGAGACGATCTTGATGAACGCCACACGTAAGCTTCACTTCACCTTCTTGATCTTCATAGGCATGTTGAACAGCATTGCCACAGGCTTCCGAGACCGCGATTTTAATATCCTCGATCTCGTCGTACGTATATCCCATACGGTTAGCGATTCCTGAGACGACTAAACGGACCACACCGACATACTCCGGTTTGGCCGGGAACGTCATCACCGTCTGTTCGATGTTACTCATTGCGTGCCACCTCTTACGTTTGTATTGATCGAGAGCAACTTGTGCAGTCCTGTCAATTCAAAGAGACGGTTGACGCGGTCGGTGACGCCGACGAGCGACAACTCTTTCTCGTTACGTTTGGCTATTTTAAGGGCACCGACAAATACGCCAAGACCAGTTGAATCCATATAATCCACTTCATCCAAATGAACGGTAACATCCTGCTCCGTAATAGCCGGGTGCAAGACTTCCTTCAATTTTGGTGCGGTATATGTATCCACTTCTCCGGATACGTAAAGGTGTAATTGTTCTCCAATGACTTGCTCGCGAATCGCTAAATCCATCGTATATTCCCTCCTAATGTGCGTACAGAAAAATTGAGTACGATTAAACTAAATTCCCGTTTTACAGAATTCTAAACTATTTTTTGAAGAATTTTTTGAAAAAAAACCGATACCCATGTATCGGTTTCTTTATATGTAAGCTAGAGAGGGATTAATCCCAAACTAATCTCTAGCGCTCGGTCAACTTTGTGCATCGTTTCATCATCGAGATGAGTGACTTTATCTGTCAGACGACGCTTATCAATCGTTCGAATCTGTTCAAGCAAAATCACGGAATCTCGTTCGAGACCATGTTTGACTTGATACACCTCTACATGAGTCGGCAGTTTTGCTTTCTGGATCTGAGCCGTAATCGCAGCGACAATGACGGTCGGGCTAAAGCGATTGCCGATATCGTTTTGAATGACGAGAACCGGACGAACTCCACCTTGCTCTGAACCGACTACGGGCGACAGATTCGCATAAAACACGTCACCACGCTTTACGATCACTCCGCTCACACCCCGCTTACTTGACGTAAGAGAGCATGTTCGGCTTCCGTCTCAATCATCAGCATCTCTTCTGCCATATTCAAATTAAACGCGGCCATCTCTTGATAGCCTCTCGCCAATTCTTCGCGCAGTGTTTGTTGTCGATCAGCAATTTCTTTGGACAAGTACGTCACTACATCGTTCAATGACAATGATTCACGATCTTTCATCGAAATCGGACCCACATGTTGCGAGAACCGATCTGGAACGGACGCTAAAGCACCCGCAGTTCGCTGTTTCAACATCTTACACCTCCAGAATCGTTTCAATGACTGGCGGAAATCTTCCCGCGTTCTTTACCAATATAACACGCGAGTTTGGGAAAATATAGAGGATTCCCGAAAGAATTCAGATAATTTCACACGTTTTCAGCTTTACACATAACGTCGTGGGAGGCGGCTCGTCAATTGACAGACGACCTCGTAGTTAATCGTCTCGAGATGCGTGGCCAGTTCATCAATCGCGACCGGTCCGCCGATGAGCGTGACGACCGTCCCGACCGAAACTGACTCGGGAAGCCTCACCATGAAGCGGTCCATACAGACACGACCGACAATCGGACAACGGTGATCGTTTACGTCGACTTTGAAGCCGCTCGCTTTACGAATCCAGCCGTCGGCATATCCGACCGGCACGGTACCAATCCACTCATCTTCAGTCGTCGTATACGTCGCCCCGTAGCTGATCGTCTGTCCGGCCTCGAGTTGCTTCACTTGCATGAGCTTACTCTTCAACGTGAAGGCTGGACGTAAGAATGAATAGAAGGAAGCCATCTCAGCCGACGGATACAATCCATAGAGCGCGATGCCGACCCGGACCAAGTTATACGGCACATCTTGTCCGGCCATGCGGATCGCTCCGGCCGAGTTTGACGTATGAATGTAGCGGAATTGCGAATGGAGTCCATCTATCAACTGACCGAACCGCTCCTGTTGCTCATAATAAAGCTCACTGTCCGGCTCATCCGCTGTCGCAAAATGCGTATAAATCCCTTCGACGATAAAACGGTCATCTGCCGCTTCTAAAAGGGCATCAAGTTCGGCGCGGGTCCGCAAACCGAGACGACCCATCCCCGTGTCGACTTTCACATGAACGGTGAGTGGACGGTCAGATAGATGTGTGCACGCCTCACGCAACCAGTCGGCCGAAAAGACGGACAACGTCACATCGTGTTCGGCTGCGACGCCCGCAGTTTCTGGGAACTGGGCCTCCATGACGAGAATCGGCGCTTTAATCCCGGCCTCTCGGAGCTCGATGGCTTCTTCAAGCAAGGCCACGCCGAGCATCGTTGCCCCGTTCTCGAGTGCGATTTTCGCGACTTCGACGGCTCCATGTCCGTAAGCGTTCGCTTTGACGACGGCCATGAGCGCTTGCGGGATCCGTTTTTTGATTTCGATTACGTTATGCTTGATCGCCGCCCGATCAATTTCAATCCAACTTGGACGAAACATCGTGATCCCCCTCTTCAATGATGACTTGTGCCACGGCGTATTGCTCGCTGTGGCTGATACTCACATGAATCCGGCCTGAGTAAGGCGCCGTCATATGTGGTCGCCCGGCCTCATCCGGTAAGATTTCGATTTGTTGCCACGACAGGCCCCGGGCAATCCCGGTCCCGACCGCTTTGGCATACGCTTCTTTCGCCGCGAACCGTCCAGCGACGAATTCGATGCGGCGTTGTTCTGGATAGGCGTCGGCGAGCGCCCGCTCAGCTTCGGTCAACAGACGCACGACGAAACGGTCATTCTTGATCGAGCGAGCAATCCGCTCGAGCTCGACGATATCGATTCCGATTCCCACAATCACAGGACACTCGCTCCTTTCCTTTTTCACTCGTTTCCTTATACAATTAAGGAAAGAGGTGATGCTATGTTTAGTCGTACTGAGAATGTTCAAACGTTCGTCCGAGCGTATCCGCTCGTAACGCTGTTCATTGTAATCCAACTGGTCGTGTTTGTCATCGATTCTTTGGTACCTGACCTCCGAATCGTCGCACTCGGTGGGTCGTTCCATCTCGCGCTCGCCCAAGGGGAATGGTACCGTCTCTTGACGGCCAACTTCATCCATTTAGGGCTCGGTCATTTGCTGTTCAACTCGTTCGCTTTGATTATCTTCGGACCTGCCATGGAACGCATGGTCGGCCATATCAAATTCGCCGTGTTCTATATCGTCGCCGGTGTGCTTGCCAACCTGCTCACGTTTTTCACGGTGAGTGAACTGTTTTATCTGCAAGCCGGTGCGTCCGGTGCGATTTTAGCGATTCTTGGCTTCTACGTGTACATCGGTCGGTTCCGCCGAACGCTCATCTATAGACAGGACGCGCGACTCGTCTATATCTTCGTCGCCATCAGCGCCGTGTTCACGCTCATCGGGGCGAACGTATCACTGTGGGGACATGTGTATGGTTTCCTCGCCGGATTTGTGCTCGCAATCCCGCTCTCCCGGTTCGCGGTCCCATACTCGCGCCCGCTCCGCTACGGAAAGTACAAGCCGCGCAAGTATTCGCCCCCAATCATTCATACGGGTGAAGGCAAATGGATTTTCTACGTGATCGTCGGACTGGCCGTGTTCGGTTTGTTCGCCCGCTTCTTATGACAGTAATAAAGAGAGGATTCGCCAAAGCGGCGAATCCTCTCTTTTGTTTAGGCGAGCAAAGTGAGCATGAGCGCCTTTTGCGCGTGTAAGCGATTCTCGGCTTGATCGAACACGACCGACTGCGGACCATCGATGACGTCGGCCGTCACTTCTTCGCCGCGATGGGCCGGGAGGCAGTGTAGGAAAATCGCCTCTGACTTCGCTTGCTGCATGAGCGAAGCATCGACTTGGAACGTCGCAAACTGCGTCAACCGTTCCGCCGCTTCCGCTTCTTGCCCCATGCTCGCGAACACATCCGTGTAAATGACATCCGCACCCGTGACGGCAGCAACCGGGTCTTGCCAAAGCGTGATGCTCCCCCCTGTCGTTGCCGCGAGTTCATTCGCTCGTTCGAAAATCTCGGTCTCGACCGTATATGCTTCTGGCGAGGCGATGCGGATGTGCATCCCACTGAGCGCGCCCCCGATCATGAGCGAGTGGGCCATATTGTTCCCGTCGCCGATGTACGTCAACGTTTTCCCTGTTCTCGTGCCGAACACTTCCTCGACCGTCAACAAGTCGGCGAGTACTTGGCACGGGTGATGGGAATCGGTCAATCCGTTGATAATTGGAATCGAACCTGCCGAAGCGAGCGTCTCGACCGTCGCGTGGGCGTACGTCCGAATCATGAGCGCGTCGACATAGCGGCTCATGACTTGAATCGTATCCGTCAGTGGTTCCCCGCGTCCAATCTGTAAATCACTGCTGCTCAAGAACAACGGATAACCGCCGAGTTCGACGACACCGACCTCGAACGACATCCGGGTGCGGGTCGAGGCCTTCTCGAACAAGAGCGCCACTTTCTTGCCGGCGAGCGCCGACTGGAACGCTTCCGGTTGTCGTTTCACCTCGGCCGCCAGTGCAAGCAAGTCGTCGAGGGCGGACGGCGTCAGCTCCTCGAGTGTCAGTAGATGATTGATCGTTTTCGTCGTCATAATGGTAGTCCCTCTCCTGTCTGCATCGTTTGAAGTGAACGTACCGGCATCGGTTCCGCTCGCATCGCTTGTTGATAGTACTCGGCAAGATATGTCTCTGAGATGACGTGGACGCCGTTTCGGACCGCCGCCTCACGTGCCGCTTGTTCCTCTGGTGCGTTCGAGAATAGGACCGACACGTTTTGGAACTTGGTCGTCTCATCAAGCGGTTGATCACTATATGCCGACCAGCCTTGGCCGGCTACAATCTCAGTCCGATTCATGACGCGCGTCGTCGTCGCGTCGTAACAGAACCGTTCGGACACGTAAGGGGTCATGCTGAATTGGAGTGTCTCCCCGGTCGAGCGCATGACCGGACCGGTGAGCGGGTCGACGCCCGGCAATTTCAAACTCGAGAATACCGGTGTTTTGATGGCATATCCGTTCCATACCGGACGTGCGTCGGGGACGACGGTTGCCAACTCATGGCCGAACGCCGCGAGCGTCGCCCATTCGATGAGCGGTTCGCCGGTCACTTTGCTGACGATCGGGACCGTCCGCGAAGCACGCGGGTTGATTTCGAGCACGTAGATGACGTCGCCTTTCAAGACGAATTGGATATTGAGCGCGCCCCGGTATGTGAGTGCTTGTCCGATCGTTTGAACGATGGCTTCAATCTCGTTTTGTTGCGCGCTCGACGTCTTGACCGGCGGCAGAATCATCGTCGAATCGCCAGAATGGACACCGGCTGCCTCAATCTGTTCGAGCAAGGCCGGGACGTAGACGGTTTTCCCATCGGTGACACAGTCGACTTCGAGCTCACGCCCATCGACATACGCATCGACGAGGAGCGGATAGGTCAAATGCGGTTCGATTTGATGCAATTCCGCCCCGTTCCGGATGATATGCATACCTTTCCCACCGATGACGTAGGAGGGACGGACGACACATGGATAGCTGAGACGATCGATTGCGGACGTCAACTCGTCTGCCGACCCGACCTCTTCACCTGGGATGTGAGCCACCCCGATCTCGTCGAGGAATTGATAGAACCGATCCCGGTCCTCCATTTGATCGATGACGGCTGCCGTCGCCCCGAGCAAATGATAGCCTTTGGCTTCCAGCGCATGGGCGAGTGAGATGCCGGTCTGGCCGCCGAACTGGATCAACACGTCCTGACACCCTTCGGCCTCCAATACGTGGACGACATCTTCAATCGTCAACGGTTCGACGTACAGTTTGTCGGCGACCGTGAAGTCGGTCGACACCGTCTCCGGGTTGTTGTTGATCATAATCGTCTCGATCCCGAGTTTTTGAAGCGCCCAGACGGCATGCACCGAACTGTAATCGAACTCGATGCCTTGCCCGATTCGAATCGGTCCGGACCCGATGACGGCGACTTTCGCCCGCTCGCTCGACACGACTTCAGACGTCCCGTGCCACGTCCCATAAAAGTACGGCGTGCGACTCTCGAACTCGGCGGCACACGTATCGATCATCTGATAAACCGGATGGATGTCGTGTTCAAGCCGCATCGATGCGACCGCGTCGGCCGTGACGTTCATCCGCTTCGCAATCTGCGCGTCGGTGAATCCGAACCGTTTCGCCTGCAACAGGTTCGCTGGCGTGGATAAGTCCTGATGGATTGTCGTCACGATTCGGTCGAACATCATCATGAAGTGCGGGGCGATGCCGGTCAGCGCTTCAAGTTGCGACGTCGTGGCAATCCCGCGGTCGAGTAAGGCGAGACACGCCAGGAGGCGACGATCGGTCGGTGCCGAAATTTCAGCGTATAGCGCGGCGGCATCAGCTGTCGCCATCCAACTCGGATAGAGCGGATACTGCTCGACGCCGGCACCGCGCCATGCTTTCTGAAGCGCCTCTTCGAGCGTTTTGCCCATCGCCATGCTCTCCCCGGTTGCTTTCATCTGCGGCCCGAGCGTCCGGTCCGTCCCATTGAACAAATCGAACGGGAACGTCGGCACTTTCGCCGTCACATAATCGAGGGCCGGTTCGAAGCTCGCCATCGTCCCGTTCGTGACGGGATTGATACAAGCGTCGAGTCGTTCCCCGAGCGCGAGACGGGTCGCAATCTTCGCAATCGGATATCCGGTCGCCTTCGAGGCGAGCGCCGAGCTGCGCGAGACGCGCGGGTTCACTTCGATTACGTAATAGGCGTCTTCTGTCGGATGGACGGCGAACTGGATGTTACACCCGCCGACGACACCGAGCGCCGAGACGATGCGGAACGCGGCGGTCCGCAACGTCTGATGCATCGTATCCGATAACGTCTGGGCCGGGGCGAACACGACCGAATCACCCGTATGCACACCGACCGGGTCGATGTTTTCCATGTTGCAGACGATGATGCACGTCCCGCTCGCGTCACGCATGACCTCATATTCGAACTCTTTATAACCGGCGATGCTCTGCTCGATTAAACATTGCGAGATCGGACTCGCCTCGAGACCACACTTCGCAAGCGTGTAGGCGGCATCAATCGTTTCTGCAATCCCGCCACCGGTACCGCCGAGCGTGAACGCGGGACGGACGATGAGCGGGACGCCTGTCTCGGCGATGAAGCCGTCAAGGGCATCGATCGATTCAATGGTCGTGCTGACCGGAAGCGGCTCCCGGAGTTCGTTCATCTTTTGCTTGAACCGTTCGCGGTCTTCCCCGTCGCGAATCGTCTCAAGCGACGTTCCGAGTAGCTCGATGCCGTATTGATCGAGCACCCCCGCCTCATCCAAGGCGAGCGCCAAGTTGAGGGCGGTCTGTCCGCCGACCGTGGCGAGCAAGTGGGTCGGCCGTTCCGTCTCGATAATCAACTCGGCCTTCTCTAACGTCATCGCCTCGATGTAGGTGTGATTGGCAATACCAGGATCGGTCATAATCGTGGCCGGGTTCGAGTTGAAGAGTACGACTTCACAGCCTGCTTCGCGGAGCGCTTGGCACGCCTGTGTGCCCGAATAGTCAAACTCGGCAGCCTGACCGATGATGATTGGACCTGAACCGATGACGAGTACTTTTTTATGCATAGACGTTCACCCCTTGCTGAATCATTTCGTCAAAGCGGTCAAAGATGGCTTGTGCTTCCTTCGGTCCCGGACTGGCCTCCGGATGGAACTGGGCCGAGAGAATCGGGGCCGTCTTGTGCAACATCCCTTCGACCGACATATCGTTCACGTTCTCAAATAGTAGTTCGAGCGGTGTCGTTTCCAAACTGTCCCGTGTGACGACGTATCCGTGATTTTGCGACGTCATCCACACTTCACCCGTCTGGACGTTTCGGACCGGATGGTTGGATCCGCGATGTCCGTATGTCTGTTTTTCAATCTCACACCCGAACGCGAGCGCGAGCAGTTGATGGCCCATACAAATGCCAAGGGTCGGATACGCCAGTGCCACTTCACGCACATTATCGAGGTAATTGACCAAATCACGCGGGTCTCCCGGACCGTTCGACACGAGAATCCCGGTCGGCGCAAGCGCATGGATTTGGGCGGCCGTCGTATCGAACGGAACGACTGTCACCGTGTACCCTCGCTCGACCATCGCTTGCACCATCGACGCCTTCACACCGAAATCGAGACAGACGATGTGTCCGTTCGTCCCGTCGCCGTGACGCACATGACTTGGCGTCGAAACGGTCTCGGTGATCTGATGAAGATCCCCATCGAACGATACATCTGATGCTGACGTCATCACACCCCACTGATCCCCGTGTTCACGGAGGGCATGGACGAGCGAGCGTGTGTCGACGTTAGACAGTACCGGCACCCCGAACTTCTCCAACCAATCTTTCAAATCGGTCGCCGCCCCGTTTCCGTCCAACGTCTGGACGAGCACACCTGCCACTTGGATGTCCGCGCTCTCGGATGCACCGTCGGTCAACCCGTATTGCCCGATGAGGGGATACGTGAACGCGACGATTTGACCGGCATAAGACGGATCGGTCAATACTTCTTGATAACCGGTCATCCCTGTGAAGAACACGACCTCCCCTTTCGCCGAGCGGGCACTCGTCTCCCACGTCCCGTTGAACTGTTGACCGCTTTGTAACGTCACTGTCCCCGTCATGACACCATCTCCTTTGTAATCACATGTTCCATGATTGCGAGCGCCTCATCCACTTCCGCTTCCGTGAGCAGTAACGACGGCAAGAAACGGATCACGTCCGGCCCTGCCGCGACGACCAAAAGGCCAGCGTCTCGCAACTGTTCGATCCACGCCGCGACCGGTTGCGTCGCCACGATCCCGAGCATCAACCCAAGTCCACGCACCTCGGTGAACGTTTCCCCGTCGACAAATTGTTCCAAGCCCGCTCGTAATCGCGCGCCCATCGCATTGACGTGGACAAGTGCGTCCGCCTCGAACAAGATGTCGAGCGTCGCTTCCGCCGCGGCCATCGCGAGCGGATTGCCGCCGAACGTCGAACCGTGACTGCCAGCCGTGAAGACGTGCTCCGCACCCGCTGCTGTCAAAATCGATCCGACCGGGAACCCACTGCCGAGCCCTTTCGCGAGCGTGACGACGTCCGGTTGAAGCGGTGTCTGTTCGAACGCGAAACGGGTACCTGTGCGGGCAATCCCGGTCTGCACCTCATCAACGACGATTTTGACAGCGTGCTCCGTCGCCTTTGCTTGAAGCGCTTCGAGCCATTCCGCGTTAGCGACGACGACCCCGCCCTCGCCTTGGACGATTTCGAGCCAAACCGCAGCCGTCTCGTCGTCAATCATGTTGAGCGCGTCCATGTCGTTGAACGGTGCATGCACAAAATCGGCCACCATCGGCCCGAACCCGGCTTTGACCTTGTCTTGCCCGGTCGCTCCGAGCATCGCGAACGAGCGACCATGGAACGATTTCGTGAACGTCACGATTTTCGTCTTGTTCGTCCATTTCCGAATCAACTTGAACGCCCCTTCGTTCGCCTCGGTCCCACTGTTACAGAAGAACGCATGCGTCAAATGCGTCCCAGACACGAGTTTCTCGGCGACGCGATCTTGTCCGCTGATGTTGTACAGGTTCGACGTGTGCCATACCTTTTTTAGCTGCGCCTCGAGCGCTTGGCTCACGTACGGATGCCGATGGCCCGTCCCGCAGACGGCGATGCCCATGACGAAGTCGAGATACCGGTTGCCGGCCGTATCGGTGACGTAAGAACCGCTCGCCTGTTCGATTTCAATAAATCGTTGTCCGTATGTCGGTAGTAGTGAATGCATGGTGCACCTCCTGTAGTGTTGTCCCGGGATGATCCGGTTGCTTGCCGTCACGGATGACGGCGACTTCAATCCCTCCTGCTAAAGCGCCTAGGAGCGCCTCGGTCTTCGGAATCATACCTCCATAGATTTGTCCCGAAGCGATGGCCGGTTCGACATCTTCACGCGTGAGCGTTTGACGGAACGTCCCATCGATGCGAATCCCTGGTACGTCAGTGATCATTTCAAAACGGTTGGCTTGAAGCGCGACCGCGACGGCGATCGCACAATCATCTCCGTTACAGTTCAACGTGCCTTCCGGTCCTTGTAACAGGGACGTCACGACCGGCACGTAGCGACTCGCGAGCAACAGCTCGTACAAGTCCGTCTCGACACGGTCGACTTCGCCGACCGCCCCGAGTTCCACCAATTGCGTTCCGGTCAACGTCTGTCCGTCCACACCTGAGAGGCCGACCGCCTTGATGTGATGATGACCGAGGGCAGCGACGATTTCGGTCTGCATCTCCCCCGCGAGCACACGTTCAGCCCCCGTCAACACGTCTGCGGTCGTGACACGACGTCCATCTTGAAACACCGGTTCGATGTGTTGCTGTTCGCAATAGGCGGACAAAGCAGGTCCACCCCCGTGGATGAGTACGAGCTCATGCCCTGCTTCAATCCACTCCCGCCACTCGTTGAAATAGTCCGGATGGAGCGTGTCCCAGACGCTCCCGCCGAGCTTGACGACTTTTCGCTGTCTCATGTCCGGTAACTCGCATTGATTTTGACGTAGTCGTAGGTCAAATCGCAGCCATACGCCTGACCTTGTCCCGTTCCGTCCTGCAATCGGATGTGAATCGGGACGACGTCTTGTCCCATCTCTTCTGTCGCGAGCGCCTCATCGAACCAGACCGGTGCACTTTCTATCAATACATGCTGTGATCCGATGCGGATATCGACGTGATTCACGTCAATCGGTTGCTCCGAGGCACCGATGGCGGCGATGATACGACCCCAGTTCGCATCTTGTCCGTAGACTGCCGTCTTCACGAGCGACGAGCCGACGACTTGTTTCGCAATCATCCGCGCCGCCTCATCTGTCTTCGCTCCGACAACCTCGACCTCAATCAGTTTCGTCGCCCCTTCCCCGTCCCGGGCGATCGCCTTGGCGAGATCCGTGCACACGTCGGTCAACGCTTGGCGGAAGCGATCATAGGCTGGCGTTCCTTCGATGATTTCGTCCATCTCGGTCATCCCACTTGCCAACGCGAGTACCATATCGTTCGTCGAACTGTCCCCGTCGACGGTGATGCTGTTAAACGAGGCGTCCACACTCTGTTTCAGGGCCCGGCGCAAGACGTCGGGCGCAATGACGGCATCAGTCGTGATGAAGCCGAGCATCGTCGCCATGTTCGGATGAATCATCCCCGAGCCTTTGGCCACGCCCGCAATCGTCACGGTAGTGTCGCCTTCGATGTACGCGACGCCCGTACATTTCGTTCCCGTATCGGTCGTCAAAATCGCTTCCGCGAACGACTCCGCCCCAGCTTCTTCCTGGCTCGGTTCAAGTAAATCGATGCCGTTCAAGAGCGTCCCCATCGGCAACAGTTGACCGATGACACCTGTCGAGGCGATTGCCACTTCTTCCGGTTTGACACCGAGATGTTCGGCCGCCTTATCGCGCATCGCATACGCGTCCTCGAGCCCTTGTGGACCGGTGCAGGCGTTGGCGTTCCCACTGTTGATTAAGACGGCGCGAATCTTTCCGCCCGACGCGTGTAGCGTCTCTTTCGTCACTTGAATCGGAGCCGCTTGGAACTGATTCGTCGTATAGACCGCGGCGGCACTCGCCAACTGTTCACAGACGAGCAACGCCAAATCTTTGCGCTTCCGTTTCAGTCCGGCGTGCACCCCGCACGCCTGAAATCCTTTTGGCGTGACGACGTGGACGACAGGGCTCATCGTTGTTTCAATCATCCGTTCTACCTCCTTATATGTACTGGGGCTGTTCCGTCAACCCGGCCGTTTCATTTACTCCGAAGCGGACGTTGGCGTTTTGAATCGCCTGTCCGGCCGCACCTTTTTGCATGTTGTCGATGACGGAGACGATGGTCAATCGATTCGTCCGTGTATCGGCATACACCCAGATGTCACAATAGTTCGAGCCGACGGCCGTCCGAATCTCCGGTTCGCCTTGTTGCACCCGGATGAACGGCTCATTCGCATACGCCTCATTCAAGACATGCACCCAGTCCGCCTCGCTCTGTTGGATCGTCGGCACGACGCTCATCGTCGCCATGATGCCGCGATTGATCGGCAGCAGATGTGTCGAGAGCGACACCGTCGCCGGAATGCCCGACAACGTCTGGAGCGTCTGCTCGATTTCTGGAATGTGTTGATGTGTATGGACTTTATACAGTTGCACGTTTTCGTTGGAACGGGCATGATGCGTCTTGGCGCTGAGTCCTTTCCCGGCACCCGTGATACCGGAGCATGCCGAGACGATGATTTCGTTCGGGTCGATCCAACCGCCTTTCACGAACGGCAACAACCCGAGGGCGACCGCCGTGGCATAACACCCGGGATTGGCAATCCGATCGGCCGTCTTCACGGCATCCCGATTCCATTCCGTCAATCCATATACCGCCTGTGCTTGAAGCGATGTCGGTACGGCCGGTTTGTCGTACCACGTCTCGTAGCTCGATGCCGGCAGACGTAAGTCTCCGCTCAAATCGATGACGACGCCTTCATACTCCGTCAACTGCTTTACATATTGCGCCGACACCCCGCTCGGCGTCGCTAAAAAGATGACATCGATGTCGTCTAATACGTCCATCCGGAACGGTTCGAGCGTCAACTTGTCTGTTTCTAACCAGGGATACAGTTCTTCGAGCGTCAATCCCGCGCTCGAATCGCTCATCGCCCGGACGAGTGTGAACTCGGGATGTTTCCCGATGAGCTTTAACAGCTCCATCCCGGCGTACCCTGTGACGCCGACGATTCCACATGTGATCATCTGCCGAACCTCCTTAAAAGAATAAACTGATTAAAACATACGTATATTTATACTGTCAATTGTATTTTTATTCAATAAAGAAACAATTTTCTCTTCTCCCTCTCCAAAAACGTGTAAGTACAAAGCAAGACGGGAATTTATATGATATGAGAAAAAAGATAAAACTGGAGGGATTCAAAATGAAACGTTTGAAATGGGCTTTACCTGTGACAGCGACGTTATTGCTATTGGTCGGATGTGGGGATGCTGACGAAGTGACGAATCAACCGAGCGATGCACCGGTTGAGAACGAAGCGAATTCTGAAAACAATTCGATGTACACGTTCAATAAGTTCGAGCTCGACGTTGATTATCCAAACGTCAACGATGCCATTCAAGTCGAGTATGAGACAGAAATGAATTCGACCGAAGCGTCCTATGAACGAAAAGAAGACGATTTGAATTTGAGGGGGGACGAAGCGATGCAAGAACTCGATTCATTATTTGGCCAGTTAAACTTTGATAAAGACACGCCTGACGAAGAAGTTTTAAATCAAATTAAAGCCACGTTCAATGTGGAAGATGCACAAAGCATCGAGGCTGACGTGACGTTCACCGACGGCACGGAAAAAGAATATAGAGAGTAATAAAAAATGGCCAAGCGTCTAGCGCTTGGCCATTTGCATTAGATTTGATTTTTATGACGAGCGTCTTGAAGCGCATCGACCAAGTCTTTCACGTCTTCGACGAGATTTTGAATCGTATCTTGGTTTTCTTCATAGAGCGCCTTCAAATCCATGACACGATCTTTCAAACTCGCTTTCGAAGTGGCTTGAAGGCCGACCGAATGAGCTTGTGTTGACGTATCGTGCGACTTGAGACGTGATTTCATATGTTTGAGTTGGCTGACTTGTTGCTCACGCGTCTCTCTGTGGAGAAGCGATGCCCCAGCTCCAATGACGGCACCTGCGGCCATACCTAACCAGAAGTAGTTCTTGTTCATAAAAAATCCTCCCCTAACGTAACGTTATGTTTATTATAGGTCATCCACTTCATCGACGACATAATGTTTTATGATTGGACCGGCTCCTTTTTGCTCGACGGCTTCTTTCAGCCATTCTTGGAACAAGACGTAATCGGTCGAATCACGGAAACGATTTCCGCCTTCGGTGAATTGGATGAAGATAATCCCGTGATTGTCGTCCGGGTCGACACCGAGCCGATAGGCGGCAAAACCGCTATGACTGGACCCTAGACGTGATTTGTCTTTCAACAAACGATGGAATAAGAGCGACCGGGCGTTCGAATCGACCGGAATGTTCGCATAGATAATATTCCCTTTCGGGGCGAATTGTCCTTCCGCTTCCTCGATTTGAAACGTCTTGCCGCTCTGGAACGGGGACTTGTCCCCTTCGGCGAGCAGAATCGTTTCTGTCCCGTTCGCGACGAGCACGCCCGATTGTTGACGCAATCGTTCAGCGACCGTACCTGAGGCGAATGTCATGAATAGCTTAGACAAGCTCCTCACAACCTTTCGCGAGCATGATGTCTTTCTCCGTGATTCCACCTTCGTCATGCGTCGACACGGTCAACGTGACGTTCCGATATTCGATTAAGATGTTCGGATGGTGGTCGAGCGTCTCCGCCAAGTCGGCGACGAGATGGACGAATTGAATCGCCTCTGGAAACGTCTCGAGACGATACGTCTTTTGTAATTCCCCTTCGACAACGTCCCAGCCGTTTAAGCGGGACAGTTGCTCTGACAGTTCGGTTGATGACAGCAGCATGTGCTGATTCCCCTTTCGCAAACAGTTCTTCTTACACCTAGTACCCGACCGCGATCAAAAATAATCTTTTTCGCTTCATGCAAAATGATTTAGAATAAGAAAGATAGCCAACTATTCTTTACATGAGAGAGGAGATCTCGCCATGCGTGGATTGATTGTGATCGACTACACGTTTGATTTTATCGCAGACACGGGTCGTTTGACTTGTGGAAAACCAGGGCAAGACATAGAAGAACGAATCGTCCAGTTGATTGAGGAGTTCGCGGACGAGGATTATGTCGTCGTCGCGAACGATGTCCACGACGCTGGTGACACGTATCACCCTGAGACGACGCTCTTTCCGCCTCATAACATTCGTGGGACTGAAGGCCGCGAACTTTACGGCGCCGTTAAAACCGCGGCGAGCCGGGCCGATCATTGGATCGATAAGACACGCTATAGCGCCTTCGCCGGTACCGACCTTGATTTGCGTTTGCGCGAACGGGCCATCACGGAGATTCATCTCGTCGGTGTGTGCACGGACATCTGTGTGCTCCATACGGCAGTCGACGCGTACAACCTCGGCTATACAATCGTCGTTCACGCCGATGCCGTCCAAAGCTTCAACCCAGTCGGTCACGATTGGGCGCTCGAACATTTTGTCACGACACTCGGGGCCACTGTGACCGGGAAGTGACATAAAACAGAAAGGAACGATTATGTTACATCGCAACCTAGCGCTTCATACCGACCTATACCTCCCACGTTGGATGTATATTTATTGGAAACAAGGCCGTCACAACGAACAAGTCGTGTTCGACCTGTATTACCGCTCGAATCCATTTAGCGGAGGCTACGTCGTCTTCGCCGGCCTACAAAACATCGTCCACTACTTGGAGAACGTCTCGTTCACGGAAGAGGACATCCGTTACTTGAAGCAACAACTCGACTTCGAGGACGAGTTCGCGGACGTGCTCCGCAACTTCAAGTTCACCGGTTCGCTTTATAGCGTCCGCGAAGGAGAAGTCATCTTCCCGAACGAACAAGTCGTCCGAATTGAATCGACAATCTTTGAGGCGAAACTGTTCCAGACGGCGCTCTTGAACATCGCCAACCATGAGTCACTCATCGCGACGAAATACGCGCGCATCCGTCAGGCAGCACCGAATGAGACGTTGCTCGAAGGTGGGGCCCGCCGCGCCCAAGGCGTCGATGCCGCCTATTACGGCACACGAGCCGCGTATATCGCTGGCTTCGACGTCACGAGTTTGGTTTCGGCCGGACGTGATTTCGATGTCCCGACCGGCGGAACGATGGAGCACGCCGACATCCAGTTCCATGATGAAGAGCTCGAGGCGTTCCGCTCGTTCGCGGAGATGTATCCGGACAACACGAGCCTGTTGATCGACACGTACGACACGCTCAAGTCGGGTCTTCCGAACGCGATCACGGTCGCCAAGGAACTCGAGGAAAAAGGCTATCGTTTGAAGTCGGTCCGACTCGACTCGGGCGATTTGGCTTACTTGTCGAAACGGGCTCGCAAAGCACTCGACGCGGCCGGGCTCGACTACGTCAAAATCGTCGTCTCAGGCGACCTCGATGAGTACGTCATTCAAGACTTGCGGATGCAGGGCGCTGAAGCCGACACGTTCCTCGTCGGGACGCGCGGCATCACGGCGTATGAACAGCCTGCACTTGGCATGGTGTACAAACTCGTCGCCCGCGAAGGCGCCGACGGGAAGTTGAAGCCGGTCATCAAAGTTTCGTCTTCGAAAGTGAAGACGACGACGCCGCACAAGAAAGAATTGTATCGCATCATCGATAACGAGACCGGGAAATTCAAAGGGGACTATATCGCCCTGGCTGATGAGCCGGTCGAAACGTATAACGAGATCGACTTGATTGACGTCCGCGACCCGGCGTTCCGGATCAAGACACGCAACTTTAGCGTCAAACGTTTGCTCGTCCCGATTTTCCAAGACGGCGAACGCGTCTATGACTTACCGAACGCGACAGAGATTCGCGCGTATCATCATGAGCAGATGAACGGTTTATGGGAAGAGTACAAACGCCTCCGCTTGCCGGAAGTGTATTCGGTCACGTTCAGTAAACCGCTCTGGGACTTGAAACTCGAAATGATTCGTCAAACACGGATCCCGAAATAAAACGAAAGGCTACGGATTTGTTCCGTAGCCTCTTTTGATGATGGTTTTATGCCGTCGTCATCTCGTTCGCATGGATTTTATCTTCTTTTCTCCGAAAGTAAAGAGCGATTGAAAGAGAGATCAAAATCAATATGAAGTAAACGGTCCGTTGCCAAAACGTCGCTTCCGTATCCCCTTGGAACAACGCGATGATATAATCACTCCCGCTCACGAAGAACAATCCCGCGAGCAAGAGAAAGATTCGATATCCGGCCCGACTCCGCTCTTGCTTTACTTTGAAGAAAAGGACACCATAATAACCGATTGCTAGAATCGCGATATACCCGATTATGCCAACAACCCAACTCATCTTGATGCCTCCTTATCCTCTATTTTTTTACGTCGCTTCCCCGCTATCGTAACACAATCTTCGAACCAGACTATGTTAAGATAAACTAAAGAAAATGTGGAAGGGACCGATACGATGAAAACGTTCCGCCTAGTCCAAGTTCACCTTGTCCAAGACGAGTATGGCAACGAGTTGAACCTCCCCGTCGAACTGCTCGATGGGTTGATTATCTCGAAAGAGCATGACAACGAATGGCTCCTCGAGATGCTCGTTCCAACCGAATTTGCCGTCACGCTTCATCACTATTTGAACAAGCGAATCCTGCTCCTTGCCGAAGCCGTCATCACGTCACCGGCGAACCGTCCGGCCGCCCTCGCGTTGACGTTCACAAGCGAACGATCGCTCAGCGACCATCACACGTTCGTCGCCGAAGGGCTCATGCTGATGCCGAAACAAGATCCGACCAAGCAAGTGCTCGATTCGTTGATTTCCGAAGGCGTGGCGAACGCCGAACTCAAACCTTCCTTCTTCGAAAAACAAGTCGAACAGCAGCAATCGTTCAGTCGTTCCGCCTTCACACAGCTCGTCAAGACAGGATCGTTCGAATAAATCGAACGGTCTTGTTTTTCTTTCCCCGTTTTTATAAAATTCTCAACCCAAAAAGGCGAAGAAATTTCTTCGCCTCAAACGTAGATGAAAAACAAGATGACCATCATCGTCATCCCGACGACTTTGAGCATCGTGCTGCCGAGGAAAGCGAGCACGGTCCCGACACCGATACTCCACGCCTCACGCGTCGATTTCCCGAGCGTGAGTTCGGCGAGAAACGCGAAGATGAACGGGAAGATGAGCACCCCAACGAGTGGGAAGATGAACGGTCCTGCAATCAAACCGATGGTCGCTCCCCATTTCGCCCGTTCCGAACCGCCCCGTTTATCGACTGTAGCCCGGGTGACGATATAGTCGACCACGAACAAGAAGATTAAAAATACGGTCTGCCAGAGCCAAAACGTCCACGTGAGCGGCTCGAATGAGAAGCCGAAGCCGTAAATCACATAACCGATGAATAAGAACAAGACGCTCGGGATGACCGGATAAATCAATCCTGCGAACGCGACAATAAATGATGCGATGATGAATATCCAGAGCAATGTCGTCATGAGTTTCTCCTCACTTCGCGACAATCACATTCGTAATATGGTCGGCGACATTGACCGCCTTGACCACGAACTGACCATCTTGATGTTCGATATAGTTCGAGCAGGCGTTGCGCATGGCATGACGGAACGTATACGTGTTGTCAATCGCCGATAGCGCAGCTTTAATCGCATGTGAATGACAGACGACAATGACACGTTTTCCGGCATGCGTCTCGACGAGATCATGCATACCGCTCAAGACACGGGCTCGCATCTCGTCTTCTGACTCGAGACCAGGTACGCGGTCTTGGTCATCGGCTTGGACGGCTTCATAGATGCCCGGCACCGGTTTTCCCGACGCAGCCCCGAATTCACGCTCGATGAAACGCTCGTCTCGGATGATATGTGATTCGTCGATGCCGCACGCCTCCGCGATGTAACGCGCCGTGTCGACGGCCCGTGACAACGGGCTCGCCACGATGACGTCCCATGATTCTTGACTTAAAAAGGCCGCACTCTCTTCGGCCTGCCGATGTCCGAGTGCGTTGAGCGGGATGTCTTCCCGTCCTTGAATGATTTCTTGAAAGTTCCAATCGGTCTGACCATGTCGGACCAAGCAAAGTTCTGTCACGCGAGTCACTCCTTTATGATTCCTAAATCCTACCCCATCGTACCATCTTTGCGAAAAAGCGCAACGTCACATCATCGCGTCATCGATGAAACGATCGATGCGGGCCATGAGTTGCGTTTCTTTGATCGGGTTGTCGGATTGGAGAAAGCTCGCTAACGAATGCGTACCGTTCGGGAAGGAAATCAGTTGCACGTTCGCACCGACTTCGCTCGCATGTTCCACGAAATGGAGCGCCTGTCCGAACGGGACGATTGGGTCTTTCTTTCCGTGCAAGATGAGGATGGGCGGGGCGTCGTCATAAAGATGCGTGACCGGTGAACACTTCACCATCAGCTCGCGCCACGCCTCCCGGCTCCCCTCATAAAATTTCAAATGCGCGAGCCACGTCTGGATGAACTTGAACAATAAGAAGTTTGTCGGCGGATAGAGGGCGATGACCCCTTTGATCGGCGGGACGTCATCACCTAGTTCACCGGTGAACTGTTTGCTTCGATCGAGCGCCGTCGCTAAGACGAGGGCCGCACCTGCCGAGTCACCCCAGACGATCAGTCGGTTAATATCCAAGTTGAGCAGACCATCGTGCTGTTTTAAGTAGCAAAGCGCATCGGAGACGTCGATAATGTTATCCGGGAAATAGACCCCGTCCTCGAACAGACGATAGTCGATGCTGATGACCGCGAACCCTCTGGCGAGAAAATGGTCGAGCAACGGATGGAACAATGTCACCATACCTCGATTCCCTCGTACGAACGCCCCCCCATGGGCATAGACCGCGACCGGGAACGGTCCATCCCCTGGCGGATAATACACGTCAAACTGGAGCGGACGGTCATTGACAATCTTGTACGTGTGAGTCCGGCGTTTGCGGGTCGAGGGGCGCACCGGCAACTCGGGCTCTTGCCAACGCACGAGCGATCCATACTGGTTCCACACGCTGGCCCCGGCTGCCGTGGCGGCCGCGAGCGCCGCGCCACCGACGAACCAGGCGGTCTCCTTTCTCATATACATCCACTCCTCGTTCTTTTTTTAATCATATTCCCTTTTTCTCGAAAAACCATCCATCTGAAGTCGGACTTGACGTGCACGGATTCGCCACCTATAATATAACTCGCAGTCGCAGAACGTAACGGTTACGATTTAAAGGTTCACATAGAGAGGACAGGTGGAAGAGTTCATGAATAAAAAGTTATTAAGTGTCGCCGCTGCCGGCACACTTCTATTAGGTGGATGTGCAAGTAATGAAGAGAGCGGTGCGACGGAGGAGACGAGCGACCAGTTGACCGTTTACGCGTCAACGTTCGCCTTGAAATCATTCGCCGAGGAAATCGGGGGCGATCGCGTCCGTGTCGAGATGGTCATCCCGCCTGGCGCTGATCCCCATACGTACGAGCCGACCTCAAAGCAGATGACCGACATCGCCGAGGCGGACTTGTTCTTGACGGTCGGCCATGACCTCGAACCATACGTCGAGTCGATGGAAAAGAGCTTGGCCAATGAGAACGTCACGTTCGTGAAAACGGCCGAGGACGTCACACTCCTCTCGGCAGAAGACACGGTCCACGTCCATGGTGAGGACGAGCATAGTGAGGACGAGCACGGACACGAGGAAGATGACCATGCCGAGGAAGAGGCCGGTCATAGCGAAGATGATGGCCATAACCACGGCCAGTACGACCCACACGTCTGGCTCGATCCAATGAATGCCGTCTCGATGGCTGAAGCGGTCGAAGCGGCATTCAGCGAACAGGCCCCTGACTATAAAGATGAGTTCGCGGATCGTTTGAGCGCCTTCAAAGAAGAGGCCGACACGCTCGACGCCGAGCTCAAAGCAGCAGTCGACGGCGGCTCGAAGTCTGAGCTCCTCGTGACGCATGCAGCCTACGGTTACTTGGCGGAACGGTACGGCTTTGACCAACTTCCAATCACGGGTCTCACACCTTCTGAAGAACCGTCACAGCAAGCGTTGAAGCGCGTCATCGAAGAGGCACAACTTCACGACTTGACGCACATCGCTTTCGAAGACACGGTGACACCGAAAATCGCCCAGGTCGTTCAAAACGAGATCGGTGCGGAGACGGTGACGATTTACAACTTGGAGTCGGTCACGAAAGAGCAAATGGATAAGACTTACTTCGACCTCATGCGCGAGAACGTCAAAGCGCTTGAGACGGCATTGAAATAAGAGTCTCAAAAAAAACAGCTCGGCGCGTTGGCGTCGAGCTGTTTATGTGTGTTCTGGTTCCCGGTCGATTTGTCGAAGCCTCGCCCAAATGACGCCGCATACGAAAATCGGCACCGTCAGCATCACTGTTTGAAGAAGCGTATCGCTCATCACGTTCGTCGGGTACATCAGTTCAATGAACACGAAACAGAGCACCGTCAAACAGAGAAGCGTCGCGAGCAGCTTCTTCAAATTCAGCAATGGATTGCGTTCGCGTAGGAAGAGCACACTATTCCCTATGGCGAAGCCACAGTTCACTACAATCAAAGCGTAGAAGAGCATCGAAATCGGATGATTATAGGCTGGACCCGTCGAGATGACGTAAAACCATATAATCAAAAATGCAAACACGGTGACGAGATTGATTCGACCTAACTGTTTACGACCTGCCCGATACGCGAAGATTGGGCTTAAGATACCGATGACAAACGTCATTTGGGCAAAGAAATCAAGCATACGTCCACTCCTTGATAAACCATTTGTAATAGTTTACCAATTTTCAAGATGTTTTCATAGCCTGTTCATTCATAGTAAATCAACACGAGCTCATCCCGCTCACTCGCCTCTTCACAGAATCGTTTCAACAGCGTCCATTTGAGCCAAACGTCATCGAACCCGTCATGGTCGACGAACGCCATATCGGCCACATCCTCTTTCGTGAACGCGTTCATCGCATCTTTGACGATATGGAGGAGCTGCGGTGTCAAAATCCCGACAACGACCGCCTGCTTCTCATTGACGATCAACTCTTCCCCGATGACGGCCATCTCTAAGTTATACGTGTCATCCCCATCGATATAAATCTCGATTTGTCCGAGAATCTTTTGGAAGCGTTCGATCCTAGGGAGCGTCAACGTCTCATACGTGTCACGTTGTTGACTGTGCACGTGCAGCAGCCAATCTAAAATCATTTCCGGGTCTTGGCCGAACGAGACCCATACTTCCGGGGAAATGCGTATATAGTGTGTCGTCTCCATCATTGAACGCCCCCCTTTTCTTCAGTTTACCCATCTTTCGGGCGCAAAAAAACCGTCTACGCGCTTTCGTAGACGGTTTGTCGTTTATGAACGGATCGTGCCTGTTTTGACTTCTTCTTCTGATTCCCAAGCTTCGATGTACTCGCGACCTGGCAGATCTTCAATCGAATCGGCGTAGAAGACCGGATCTTCACCTTGACGGCGTTGCTCCAAGTAATCGTCGAGGACGAGACGGGCAACTTTTGCGAGACGGAAAATCGCATACAAGTTGACGAGTGCCATGAGACCCATGAACACGTCCGCGATTGACCAGACGAGACCGGCCGAACGGACGGCTCCAAAGAGGACCATGCCGACGACACCGATGCGGTAGAGTGTGACGTAAATCTTTTTATCCGAGATGAACTGGATGTTCGTCTCACCATAGTAGTAGTTTCCAAGAATCGAGCTGAACGCGAATAAGAAAATCGCGATCGTGAGGAACGATGTCGCCATCGGACCAATCTCTGCTGTGAGCGCTGCTTGCGTCAATTCGACACCTGCGAACGACTCTGAACCGGCGACACCTGACAACAGGATAATCATCGCTGTCGACGTACAGACGAGAAGCGTGTCGACGAAGACGCTGAACGATTGAATCAATCCTTGTTTGACCGGATGCGATACTTCAGCAGTCGCCGCTGCGTTCGGGGCTGAACCCATCCCCGCTTCGTTCGAGAAGAGACCGCGTCGGATTCCTTGGAGCACCATCGCTCCGATGGCACCACCGAACAATTGTTGAAGTCCAAAGATTCCTTCTGAGAAAATCAAGCCGAAGACTTCCGGCAACAATGAGGCGTTCGAAATCATGACCCACCCGGCGAGCAAGATGTAACCGCCAGCCATAATCGGCACGATGATACTCGAGAGCACGGCGATTGATTGAATCCCGCCGAAGATGACGATGGCTGTCACGACAGCCAAGACGAGACCGACTGTCGTCGTGCTAATCCCGAACTGGTTGCTGACTGACAACGAAATCGTGTTCGATTGAACCGAGTTGAAGGCGAAGCCGAACGAGAACGTGATCAAGATGGCGAATAAAATCCCGAGCCAGCGCTGACCGAGCGCACGTTCCATATAGTAAGCCGGACCACCGCGCCATGTGCGACCGTCGCGAATTTTATATACTTGCGCGAGCGTACTTTCGACGAATGCCGAAGCCGATCCGATGAGCGCGATCAGCCACATCCAAAAGACGGCTCCCGGGCCTCCGAGCGCGATGGCAGTCGCGACACCGGCAATGTTCCCGGTCCCGACGCGTGCAGCCGTCCCGATGGCGAACGCTTGGAATGACGAGACTTGGCCTTTTTCACGCTTCATGCCGTCTTTGAACAAGAGGCGGAACATTTCAGGCAACATCCGGAACTGGACGAACCCCATGCGAACGGTGAAATACAAACCTAAGGCGACAAGGACAACGATTAGCACTGACGACCAGAGCAGGTCGTTGGCGTTTGTAACGAGATCTTCTACGAATTTCTCCATCTTTAAATCCTCCGTGTATGTGTAAGTTATAAGAAAAAGTTATGTTAACTTTCTTTACATGAGTAGAATTATAGGAAAAACGTTAAAAAAATGCAATCTTTTTCGACAATTTTCATTTTCGGTGTCGAACAACAAAAAAGCGACCGGTCACGTGACCGGTCGACTAGATTATCTCATTTGATTAGATAAAGAGGTTCAAGTTACCACCTTCGGCTGCCCCGAGGTATGCTGCCACACCACCGAGATCGATGCCGTCGATTAACTCTTCTTCTTTAATTCCCATGACGTCCATCGACATCGTACAAGCGACCATTTTGACGCCTGCCTCTTGAGCCGATTTAATCATTTGATCGAGTGACGGGACATTTTTGTCGCTCATCACTTTCTTCATCATCTTCTGACCAACGCCACCGAAGTTCATGTTCGAGAGCGGAAGCTCACCTGCATGAGATGGCATCATCATGCCGAACATCTTCTCGAGGCCTTGCTTTTTCACTTCTGGTGCATCTGGTTTACGGATGACGTTGAGTCCCCAGAACGTGAAGAACATCGTGACGTCTTTACCCATTGCCGCTGCACCTTGCGCGATGATGAACGATGCGAGTGCACGGTCGAGGTCTCCACTGAACACGACCATCGATGCGCCGTCGCCTGCTGGTGCGCCCGCTTGGACGGCTGCAGGGCCTTGACCTTTTTGAAGGACGGCTTCGACGCGACCGTTCACAAATTGTTTCGAGACGAGCTTGTTACCCGTTTTCTTCGCCCATGCTTCGATGTCCGCAAAGAAGCCAGGATCACTTGCGAGGACGCGGAGCGTTTCGCCTTCGCCGAGTTCGGCTACTTTTTTATTGACTTCTAAGATTGGTCCCGGGCATTGCAGACCGCACGTATCTAGGAAAATCGGTTCCCCGATCGGTTCATTCATCATTACTGGTGGTGCCTCCTCCGTTGCTGTTGCGGCAGTCTCATTTGCTGCCGATGCGTCTGCCTCGATGGCATCGAAATCGCGTTTTACTTGTGACCACGTCTTGTAGCCACCGCTCAAGTTTTTAACCTTGAATCCGTTTTGACGCAAGATGCGGGATGCGAGATATCCGCGAAGCCCGACTTGGCACGTCACATAAATCGTTTCGTCTTTGCTGTAGTTGTCCAAGTGATCGCGTAGCGAGTTGAGAGGAACGTTGATTGAGCCAGGGATTTTTCCAAGTTCGTGTTCCGACTCATCACGGACGTCGAGCAATGTCGCGCCGTTTTGGACCAACTCGTCAATCTCATTCCAATGCACGACTGCGTTATCGCCGAGGACGACGTTCGATGCGACGTAGCCGATCATGTTGACCGGATCTTTCGCCGAGCTGAACGGTGGTGCATAGCTGAGTTCGAGGTCTGGAAGGTCAAGGACTGTCAAGCCACCTTTCATCGCTGTCGCAATGACGTCAATCCGTTTATCGACACCGTTCATCCCGACACCTTGCGCGCCGTAGATTTCACCTGTCGTCGGATGGAACAAGAGTTTGAGTGATACGGGTGTCGATCCTGGGTAATAACCCGCATGTGAACCTGGGTGCACGTGAACGGCTTCGAATTCTTTACCAGCTGCTGTTAAACGTTTTTCGTTCCAACCTGTCGAAGCAACGGTCATATCGAATACTTTGGCGATCCCAGTCCCCATCGTTCCGTTGTATTTAACGTCACGACCGTTGATGATATCTGCGACAAGACGGCCTTGGCGGTTGGCCGGCCATGCAAGCGGAACGACCGTCGGCTCTTTAAAGATATAATCGAGTACTTCGACAGCATCTCCGATCGCGTAGATGTTCGGGTCTGACGTGAGCATCTTCTCGTTGACGCGGATGGCGCCACGAATACCTGTCTCAAGACCTGCTTCCGTTGCAATCGACGATTCGGGCACGACACCGATTGATAAGACGACCATATCGGTCTCGATGACGCGACCGCTCGTCAAGTGGACACGTTTCCCTTTCTCAGAGAACGAGTCGACACCGTCAGAAAGCTGAAGATCGACGCCGTGAAGGCGCATGTGCTCGTGAACCGGTGAGACCATCTCGCGGTCGAGCGGTGTCATGACTTGATCGGCCATCTCGACGAGCGTGACGTCGACGCCACGCTCCCGTAAGTTTTCAGCCATTTCGATTCCAATGAAGCCGCCACCGATGACCGTCGCGTGTTTTGGCGCTTTATCATCGACGTAGCTACGGATTTTATCCGTATCTGGGATGTTACGGAGCGTGAAGATGTCTTCTGCTTCTTCAATCCCAGGGATGTTCGGACGAATCGGTTTCGCCCCTGGTGACAAGACGAGCACATCATATGACTCATCGTACGTCTCACCTGTCTTGACGTTTTTCACCGACACCGTCTTCTCGGCACGGTTGATTTTCGTCACTTCCGTCAAGTTACGGATGTCGAGTTGGAAACGCTTGTTCATCCCTTCGACGGTTTGAACGAGCAATTTTTGACGGTCTTGAATCACGTCACCGATGTAATAGGGAAGACCACAGTTCGCGAACGAGATATACTCGCCCCGATCGAACATGACGATATGATTCTCTTCATTTAAGCGACGAAGGCGGGCGGCTGCCGAAGCACCACCGGCGACCCCACCGACGATTACGATTTTTTTACTCATTGCGCATTTCCTCCTTTGACGACTTCACCTGGCCAGCTCATCAAGCCATCTTCTATATTGACCACTTTATAACCTTTCGCTTCCATTTGCCAAGTCGCCTGCGTGCTGCGAGCACCTGAGCGACAAAGGACGATGTACTCTTCTTCAGGATTGAGCGTCTCAATCCATTCCGACATTTCGGAGAGCGGATAATTTGTCGCGCCAGCAATGTGCGCTTCTTGGAACTCGTCACGTTCACGAACGTCGACGATGTTGACTGGTACTTCAAAATCCATTTGACGTTTCAAGGCAGATGCTTTCATGTTTGTTTACCCATCCTTTTGATCTATAATATTTCACTTATTTATTCGTCAGCTTGGTAGCGGGCGTTCGACGGAAGTTTGTGATTCGTTGAACATATCGCTTCCACGTCATTAATATACCCCCTGTGGTATTTGATTGCAAGGGATTTGTTTGTCGAATCGGTAAACGTTTGAAAAAGTTTCACATCAAACGTTGTTGCTCGACACATACTCCCCCACGTATTAAGATGAGACTACACAATAAATAGTTGGGTTACTGAACGATTTGAATATAGAGGTGAATCTAATGGAACAGTATCAATACGATGCAAAAGTGTTGAACCGGATGAAACGGGTCGAAGGACAAATCCGGGCCATCATCCGCATGATGGAAGAAGGGAAAGAGTGCCGTGACGTCGTGACACAGTTGAGTGCGGCTCGATCAGCGCTTGACCGCGCCTCGACCATCATCGTCGCGAAGAACTTGGAGCAGTGCATCATCACCGCCCAACAAGATGGCGAAGATACGTCAGAAACCGTCGAAGAAGCCATCAAAATGTTGATGAAACGCTAGTTCCCCTTGCTTTCCCTCCGCAAATGGGCGAAAGTTAGAGTAACGACTTTTAAGGGGGACTTGTTTGTGAACTTCGAAGAAAAAGTAGAATCATTTAAAGCGCTCGTCGCTGAACGCAATATGACGTTCAAAGAGAGCGAGACTGAAACGCATGTCACATTTTTGACGCGTGAAACGACTAAATCCGGGGCTCAGCCCGTTATGATTATCGCCTTCAATAAAAAGACGACAGATGCGGAACTGTATGCCGCGACGGTCACACACGTACCGGATTACGTCGAAGACCTACCGATTCTGAACGCCTTGAACGAGTTCAACCAAGAGTTCAAATACTTCCGCTGCGTGCTCGACAGCGACCGTGATGTCACGCTCGCCTCGACGCTCGACCTCGACCTCGGCTTCTCGCCAGAGATCATCTTGCAACATTCATTCATGATGTTCCAAGCGGCCGACGAAGTGAACGAGTACATGCAGAAGTTGTATACGCAAGTCCAATAACAAAAAGCCGCCCCGGACGAATCCAGGGCGGCTTTTTTTGAATCATTCTTTCGATTGGGCACGTATAAGGAGAAAAAGGAGGAATTGCTGATGATGACACGCTATACGCATTACCTCGAAGCGCTCGAGGCAATCAGAGGAGCGACAAAGTGGTTCACCGATGATTTCCGACGCTTGATGGCCATCAATTATGCCATACACGACACCCCGTTCGATGAAACGCGGTTTGAGCAGGCTCAAGCGGCCGTCAAACGGAAAACGAAAGCCTTCTCCAAGTTTCGCGGCAGCAATAATTTCGTCTGGCTGTCGTTTCTCGATGCCAAGTATGAAGACATCGAACCGGCCATCGACGAGGCACTCCGGCTCGATACGTTGCTCGACCGGAAACACTTCCGCTTCAGTATGTTGCGTCCCTTCATCGCGAGCCAACTGATTAACGTCGATGAGCCCGAGCGCCGGCTTGACGAGGCGAGCGCACTCTATCAAACGTTCAAACGAAACCATCCTTGGCTGACGAGCGAAGAAGACCTTCTGTCTGCCCTCGTCCTCGTTCAAGCGTTCAATGACCACGATACGTTGAGTCAACGGATTGAGACGTATTACGAAGCGTTGAAAGCCGAGTTGCCCCGCTCAAACGAGCTCCAACTCGTCTCCCATCTGCTTGCTTTTAGCGACTTGCCTTCAGACGAGGTCATCAACCGCCTGCTCGAGTGGCGCGCGCGGCTCCAAGGACAAGCAATCGCCGTCAAAAATGAGCATCTGCCAGCGCTCGCCCTCTTGGCCATCGTCGCGGCTCCGAACGACAACGACGAGCGCGACCTGATCGACATTACGAACGCTGAGAAGGAAAAGCATCGCTGGTTCCACACCCACGCGTTGACGGTCGCCCTGCAACTCGTCGCGGCAAACAACATCAAGGAAGATGCGAGCGATTTACTGTTGCACGGGACGTTCGCCCATCTGCTCGCCATGCAACAGGCAGCAACGGCAGCGGCGACCGTGGCTATCATTTCGAGCACATCTTCGAGCGACTAAAAAAAGAAGGGTTTCCCCTTCTCAACTAAATAAATACCAACTGAGACAACCGAGCACGAACACTGAGTTGGCGATTTCGACGATCCCGATCTTCATGATGGGGATCTTTTTGCCGTAGAATGCGACCGCCCGGACGAGACTCGGCACGTAAGCGAGTGCCAAGACCGGATAGCCAAACGCGATGAAGATGGCGACGAGCAAAAAGTGATATCCCCATGATACGTTCCGATAAAACAAGCTCTTCTTCTCCCGAATCATCGTTTTGACGAAAAAGATACTTCCGAGGAAATATAAGTACGGCAAAGCGAACATCCACACTATCGTCCCGTCCAAAGCATGTGACCCGAGATAATAGCTCGCCATCCCGCCGATGCAAAATGAGGTGACGGCGCTGACGTCGTTCCAGACGTTGCGCTCATCCTTAATTTTGGCGAAGTAGGCGTTGGTGAGACCGAATGGAATCATAGCAAGGACAAACCAGACAAGACGCCACTCGGACAAAAACACCGGGATGGCGGCTACAATCGCAATCGTCAAATACGTCACGACCGTGCGCAACAGCTCTTGTGACTTTTTTCGTTGCTTAATGTATTGGAACAAGAAAAATGTACCCATATAAACGAACAACCAGGCGATGGCGAACGGGATGTGCGCGAGCGTCCACCCTCCGACGATGCCGCCGAGTAAGAACGGTAAGATTAGCATCGACCAAGCGCCGTGCTGTTTTGGAATCATCCATTTCATGTGACTCCCTCCTTCTATGTGTAGTGTAGAAGAAAGATGACTGTAAAACTGTGATAAATTTTACAAAACAAAAAACGATCTCACGCGAGATCGTTTTTTGTTTTTAGTTTGGTCACACTTGGCACGGTGATTTCGACCACATCGTCCGTCAACATCTTCGTGACGACACGACCTGCAATCGAGACCGCGAGAAGCGTATAAAGCGCATTCGACAATGGCAAATAGATGAGCGAGATCGCCAAAACGATGACATCAAATATGATGAGAATCGTCCCGACCGATACGCCGGTCCATTTTGATAGGCCGAGTGCGAATAAATCGTCGCCCCCGGTCGCCCCGCCCGATTTCAAGACGAGACCGAGACCGTACCCAGTCACAATCCCGCTCGCGATGGCGGCGAACAACGTCGCCGGCCACACTTGGATATCGAACGTGAGTAAATCCAACCGATCCCACATGGCGTAGCTGAGCGACAGTGACGCCGCGGCAAGCACGGCTTGCCCGACGAAGCGCCAGCCTTTCCACCAAAGGGCGATTAAAAAGAAGGGGATATCGAGTACGATCATCGAGATCGCCGGATCGATATCAAATAAATAGCGGCCGAGCAATGCTAGCCCGACGAAGCCCCCTTCTGCCAAACCAAACTGTTCATTCAAATAATAATAACCGAACGCCATGATCAGCGTTCCGAGCACTATGGTAGCAACTCGTTTCATTCCGATTGTCCTCCCCGTTTTCAACGGAGAGGAGGATCCTCAGTCGTAGCCGCGGTTCCATCTGTTCCATCTCCGATCTTCCGTTTGTTGATTTTTACATTGATGTCGCTTGTAAAAACTCAACGCTAGAAGTCCGGTAATTGAAACAGAGGCCATGTCCTCTCGGTATCCATAAAGACCTTCCTTTCCCAAATTGCGCGTAATCATGAGACTATTTTAACATACTCTCGCGATTGTTTCATTAAATGTATATTTAGTGTAGATTACGTTTCGGTAAATCTTTCTTACCGAACCACCACCAGTTCCAGTCCCCAAGCAGTTTCATCAAGGACGGGACAAGTAAAATCCGGATGATTGTCGCATCGATAAAAATCGCGAGCGCGATGCCGACACCGAGCTGTTTGATCGGACTAACACCGGTAAAAGCGAACGCCCCCGTGACGACAATCATGATGACTGCGGCCGACGTGATGATTTTACTCGTCTTGGCGAGTCCCATCTCCGTCGCGTAATCGTTATCCCCGGTCTCCCGATAATATTCCTCAATCCGCGAGACGAGAAACACCTCGTAGTCCATCGATAGGCCGAACACGAGCGAGAAGATGAACACCGGGGTCAAGATACTGATCGTCTCGGCATCGTACACGTAGCCTGATTCGAAGATGATGACGAGCAGACCGAACGTCGCCCCGAGACCGAGCACGTTCATGATGATCGCCTTAATTGGAATCAAGACTGAGCGGAACGCCCACATGAGAATGACCATCGTCGCCAAGATGACAGTCACGACCGCATACGGGATGCTGTCATAAATCTCTTCATAAATTTCTTCGTTGAATGCGGCTGGTCCCCCGACGTCAAAACCGCTCTCGCGCCAATCTCGGACGAATGCTTGCGCGTCTTTATCACTCGGCGGGACGTTGAAACTGACGTTGACGAGGGCAAGGTCTGTATTCCCTTCGAGCGTGACGAGACGTTCGAACGCCTCGAGTTGCTCTGGTGCCGCTTCAGCGAGTTGTTGGAATTCGGCTGGTTCGAGACCGGATGCCGTCAAGAACGTCGTGACGTTGTCGACAATCGGATCCTCGGATAGCTCATCGGTGAGTGCAGTCAATTCATCGAGAATCATCGAATCGGTCAAGTCATTCGTCTCAAACAAGAGCACCGCATCGGTCGACGTCTCCCCGAACACGTCGTCCCACCGCTCAAGGGCGGCCCGTGACTCGTACGAGGTCGGGAGTGCATCGGCGTCCGGGATGTTCAGTTCGAGGTCACGAACGAACCAGAGGCTTGGCAGTAGCAGCAAGAGCGCGACGAGCGTCATCGTGACGGGGCGTCTCATGACGAAACGGGCCAACTTCTGCCACCGTACTTCAGAACGCGTCTCATTCGTTTTGATAAGACGCCCTTTATTGATCGCATCTCCGACGATATATAAGGCGGACGGCAACAGTGTGAGCGCCGATAAGACCGCACCGGCCACCGCAATCAGCGCACCGAGCGCGATGGCTTGGAACACGTCGACTTGGATGAACAACAACCCGGCCAGTCCGACGAACACACAAAGCCCTGAGAACAGAATCGAACGTCCGGCCGTCGCGACCGTTCGGACGATGGCCGCCTCTCGCGACTTCCCATGTGCGAGCTCTTCCCGGTAACGGTTGACGAGCAATAGGGAAAAATCGATGCCGAGCGCGATGGCGATCATCGCGACCGCATTCAAGACGAAAATGGACAGTTCCATCGTCTGGGCAAAGAAGAACAACGAGCCGGCAGCCACGATGAACGTAATCAATCCAACGAATAATGGCATGACCGCGGCGAGCGGCGTCCCGAAGACGAGCAAGAGGACGAGCAACGCGACCGGGATTCCAATCAACTCGGCCCGAATCAAGTCATTCTTTGACGCTTCATTCAAGTCATCCGCGAAGACCGGCTCTCCGGTCAATCGCACGTCTGTATCCGTATCTCGAATCAAGGCGTTGCGAACGTCATCGATTGACGCCTCGGCCGTATCGTAATCCTCGAACTCGAGCAATAAGTAAGCTGCGTCCCCTGAGCGGGCATCGGGATTCTCAGCTGGCGTGATCACGCCGTCGACCCCATCGACGTCAATCAGTCGATCCCGTTGCTGCTCGATGACCGTATCAAGGTCGCCACCTTCCAACAAGACGATCATCGAGGCCCCGGCCCGGTCGAACCGGTCGTTCAACGTATCTTCCACTTGGGCGAAGCGCCCGTCTTGAATCGCAAATCCATTGCCGCGCAGTTCACTTGGCAACTGTAATCCGAAATATACCGATACCGCGAGCAATACCGTCCAAATCAACACGACAGCGTAGCGCCATCGGACTAACGCTTGTCCTAATCGTTCCATCCCTGTCCACTCCTCTCCATCTAAGAAGACTGTTCCCGTTTTTAGACGAGATTCTGTAAGCCTTCGTAAAAAAATCCTGAACCATGCCCTGGTCCAGGATTGTCAACGCTCGAACACTTGCAGCCAACTATGGCAGAAGCGACGCGGCGTCGATAGGACGACAAGTCTGTCGCCCGGCTCGTCCAATAAGACGACTTTCAACAATTCGGTCTCGGCACATACTTCTGATGAGAACACTTCACAATCGCGCTCAAACAGTTGGAACGATGTCATCGAGGTGATGGCGGTCGTCACACCCATTTGATCGACGATGACCAAGTCACGGTCACCCCCGTATGGAATCTTCCAACGCGCGCCCGCTTCGACGTCCTCGACCATGAACTGTTGATTCCGTTCATCGTACAAGGTCACGAGGCCAGGTGCCGTGAATCGTTCGAAATCATAGGTCGATTGATATGCGAGTTCGATGATGTTCCCGAACTCCGGGATCTCCTCGTAACGGCTATACCGAAACGTGTGATCGTTCAAGTTCAAGGCGACGATATCTGATTCGGCCGAGTACAAATACAAATCGTCCCCTGACCAGTAGTGCAGGTTACTGAACCAATCGTCATGGAACGTCCGTGGAATTGGGTGACGTTCCATCGTCCCGTTCGTCAAATCCATGACTCCGTATGTCTGCAAATCTCGAAATAGCGCGACGGCTCTTCTACCATGTGGTTCAATATATAGTGCGCAAGGTGCCCATTTCCACTCGAGTTCCCATCGGATTTGGAACGTCTCGTCAAAAAACAGAAACCCGGTTTGCGCCAAATACAACATCCATCCTCCACCAACGCGCTCTAACCATTCAACCGTTTGATGAAATTGATAGTCTGCTACTTGTTTGTACATTTGATCACTTCCTAGTTTCAGCTTAGCAACGCACGACGCATTTTTCGATTTTGAATGTGTTCACAGAACACATTCTCCATCTGTCCGCTTTTCCTGTATACTGGCAGTAGCATACCCGTAATTGGAAAGGAGGAACCCTCATGCGCCCACTTCAACTCTCTCCCGAGACGGCGGTTGAGCTTGCCAAAAAGCTAAACGTCCCACTCGAGGAACTCATGCATATGCCAAAACACATCATCGTCAAAAAGATGATGGAGCTCGAGACAGCCAAAACTGAAACGAACGAGGAAAAGGAGACGGAATGACGTCTCCTTTTTTCGCGCTTACTTTTGTTTCGGTTTCCGTTTTTTCGCAACATACCAGAGACCGAGGATAGCCAAGGCAGCTCCACCGGCGACCGCATATTTGCTGTAATCCGGACGGCGTTCCGTCACGACGAGTGTCGATAACGGCGCGACCGTGACATGCCGCTCCTCGAGGAGACGTGGTGCCGTCAAATTGACGGTGTGATCTTCGACATGGACCTCGAACTTGCCGGACGGGAGTTTCACCTCGACCGCTTCTTCGAGTCCGTTATGGTATACGAGATGGCGTTCGACGTAACCTTCGACGTGGCGACTCAGTTCAAAGGCGATGACGCCCTCGTCTTCATCGAAGAAACGTAAATGTTTACGAATCTGTTCCGCGTTCTCAAGACGAAACAACGGATATTGTTTGCGCAGGCTGATCAAGCCCTTCACATATTCGACGCTCGGCGTCTCTTGCTCGGCCCGCGTCCAATCCAAACGGTTGACGACCTCCCCCGAATTGAAGCTGTTCTCGTCCCCGTCTTTTGTGCGGAAGAACTCTTGACCGCTATGCAGGAACGGGATGCCTTGACTGAGCAACACAATCGATGTCGCGAGACGATGCCGGCGGCGGCGTGTCGTCTCATCGTCGTCCGGATTCGTAACGGCCAGTTTGTCCCAAAGCGTCAAGTTGTCATGGCACTCGACATAGTTCACGACTTGGTTCGGTTCGTCAGCAAAGCTTTGGCTCGTGACTGCACCGGCAATCCCACGTTTGACGTCCGCCGTCATATCCGCGTTGCCGCTGATCCAACCTGGCAAGTCTTCGATGAACACATCACCACGGACACCGTCGCGAATCGCGTCGTTGAACTGGGCGATGCGCGGCATCTTATGGGCGTTATGTTGGTTCGCTTTTTTACGGACCGGAAGCGGTGTGTCGAGATCCCAGCCTTCTCCGGTCACGAGAATCGATGGGTCGACGCGATCGAGCGCCTTGCGGACCTGGTTCATCGTCTTGACGTCATGGAGTCCCATCAAATCGAAGCGGAAGCCATCAATCATGAACTCTTTCGCCCAATACGACACACATTCGACGATCAATTTGCGCATCATCGCCCGTTCGGACGCCGTATCGTTCCCGCACGCCGAACCGTCGGCGAGCGTACCGTCCTCGTTCAAGCGGTAATAGTAGTCCGGTACGAACTGTCCGAGCGGCGTCGTCAATGCATCATACGTATGGTTGAACACGACGTCCATGATGACACGGATGCCACGATCGTGAAGTGCTTGAATCATCGCTTTCAACTCGATGATGCGAGCGGCCGGATCATCCGCTGAGGAAGCATATGAGCCTTCGACGGCAAAATAATGGACCGGGTCATAGCCCCAATTATAATTCGCCTCACTCTCGCGTGACTCATTCACTGAACCGTAATCGAAGAACGGCATGAGTTGGAGATGCGTGACGCCGAGGCCGGTAATATAGTCGAGCCCTGTCGGATAACCCGTCGGTGTCTTCGTTCCGACTTCGGTCAACCCGAGGAATTTCCCGCGATGCATGACACCGCTGCCCGGATGACTCGTCAAATCACGGACGTGCGCTTCATAGATGACCGCTTCTTGTGACGAGTGGAAGAGCGGACGTTCTTTAACCCAATGGTCTGGGTTGAGCGTAGATGGGTCGAGCAGACACCCGCGCTTCCCATTGACCCCGACGACTTTTGCATACGGGTCGAGCGATTCGATACGCTTCCCAGCTACGACCGCCTCGAACACATAAAACTGACCTTCGAACAAAGCACGATCGAGTTCGATGACCCACGTCCCTTTCTCGGCCCGTTCTAACGACAACCGTTCGAACTTCCGCGCTCGCGGTGTCCGGTATAGTTTTACCGTCATCTCTTCGGCAACCGGTGACCAGACCCGCAACCGGATGAGGTCACTTTTAAACGTCACCCCGAGGTCTTTGCCGTGATATGCCATATGGTCTAAATCTACATTTGTCTGTTGATCGATAGTATGTTCCATCTCTTTCACTCCTTCACTACTTCAAATCTGCTATCATTATAACAAAACCCTTGTAAAGGATGGATGAAACATGGCAAAAGACAATTCTTTTGATATTGTGTCAGAAATGAACCTCGAAGAAGTGAAGAACGCGATTCAAATCGCCGAGAAAGAAATTTTGAACCGTTACGACTTTAAAGGTTCGAAAAGTGAGATGTCACTTGATAACGGCGACCTCGTCCTCGTCTCAGATGACGACTATAAGCTCGAGCAATTGAAAGACGTCATGATCACGAAATTGATTAAACGTGGCGTCCCGACGAAAAACCTTGATTATCAAAAAGTGGAACGTGCGCTCGGCGGCACAGTGCGTCAACGCGTCAAATTGAAGAGCGGCATCGATAAAGACGATGCGAAAAAAATTAACAACGCCATCAAAGAATCAAAACTGAAAGTGAAGTCACAAATTCAAGACGATCAAATCCGTGTGACAGCCAAGTCGCGCGATGACCTTCAAGCCGTTATGCAGCTCGTCCGTGAGCTCGAATTGTCCGTCGATGCCCAATTCACAAACTACCGATGAAACTCGCCATCATCAGTGACCCACATGGTTCGTTTGATGATTTGAAAGCCGTGCTCGAGTCGGTCCGCCGCGAGACGGAGCACATCCTTTGCCTCGGCGATCTGTACGAGTGTCATATCGGTAAGAAACGGCGCAATGAGCGCTTCCATGAAGTGTCCGATGTCGTGACGTACGACCCTGACTACGAGGCGCTCCTCACCTTCCCTAGCCTGCGCGGCAATCAAGAAGAGCGGATTGACGAAGTGCTCGTGGTCTCGCATCCGGTCAAGACACGAATCGCCTTATTACCGGAGCAGACGACGCTCGATGAGGCGCTATTCTTGCATGGACACCAAGTGAAATGGAGTCCGGACTGGGAACCGCTTGTCGAGAAAGGGAAGTATCCGCTCGTCTTTATCGGACACAGCCATATTCCGGGGATTTACCGGAAAGGTCGCTCGATTCCCTGGGAAATCGGACAGCCGTTCGTCCTAAAGAAAAAACGTTACGTCATCAACGTCGGCGCCGTCATCTTCGACCGGGAGTGGTGTCTGTATGACACGAAAGCTCGGACGGTAACGCGGATGAAAGCATAAGAGAAGGGACCCCACGAAACGGGTCCCTTTTGTCGTCCTTACATTTCTTCTGGAGCTTGAACACCGATCAAACGGAGTCCTTCCGTCAATACGATCGTCACCGCTTTGACGAGGGCGAGACGTGATTGTTTGCCTGCATCTTCTTCGAGTACACGGACATGGCCGTAATACTTGTTGAACGCTTGCGCCAAATCGAGAACGTAACGGCTAATGATCGATGGTTCGCGACGTTCGTGGGCACGTGTGATGACGTGCGGGAACGCGTTGAGCATCGTCACGACGCCCCACGTGTGGTCGTCGTTTGCGCCAGTGAACGTCGAGCCGTCATAGTTGCCTTTACGAAGGAGCGAGTTCGCACGCGCGTTCGTGTACTGCACGTACGGGCCCGTCTCGCCTTCGAATTTCAGCATGCTATCGAGGTCGAACTCGATGTTGTTGATGCGTTCATTCTTCAAATCGTGGAAGATGACCGCGCCGACACCGACCATGCGTGCCACGTCGTCCGCGTTCGCAAGTTCCGGGTTCTTCTGAGCGATGTTCGCCTGTGCTTTCTCGATTGCTTCTTTGAGCACTTCCTCGAGCAAGACGATGCGACCTTTACGTGTCGACATCTTCTTCCCTTCTTGCAAAATCAAGCCGAACGGCACGTGATGCATGCCATCTACGAAGTCATAGCCGAGCTTGCGCAACACTGAGAACAGTTGTTTGAAGTGAAGCGCCTGCTCGCCGCCGACGACGTAGTTCGCCTGGACGAAGTTGTACGTCTCATGACGATAGACGGCAGCTGCCAAGTCGCGTGTCGCATAAAGCGTCGCGCCGTCTTTCTTTTTGATCAAGCATGGTGGCAAGTTCTCGTCCTCGAGTGAGACGACCATCGCCCCTTCACTTTCGACGAGAAGGTTTTTCTCTTCGAGCATGGCGACGACGCGTTCCATCTTGTCGTTATAGAACGCTTCCCCGTTAAAGCTGTCGAATTCGACACCGAGGAGGTCATATACTTTTTGGAACTCTTTGAGTGATTCTTCGCGGAACCACGTCCAAAGCTCTGTCGCTTCCTCGTTGCCGTCTTCAAGTTTCTTGAACCACGCACGGCCTTCATCCTCAAGTTCCGGTTGCGTCTTCGCTTCTTCGTGGAAATGGACGTAAAGCTTCAAGAGCTCAGCAATCGGATGTGCCCGGACCGCTTCCTCGTCGCCCCATTTTTTATAGGCGACCATCAGTTTACCGAACTGTGTGCCCCAATCCCCGAGGTGGTTGATACCGACGACGTCATAACCATTTTTACGGGCGATTTGGTTGATGGCATTCCCGATCACCGTTGAACGAAGGTGTCCCATCGAGAACGGTTTGGCGATGTTCGGTGACGAGAAATCGGTGACGATTGTCTCGTTGCGTGTCGCATGCGTCGCATAGTCCGCTTGTTCATCGAGCACCGTGTTGATGATTTCTTGTGAGACGACGTCACGGCTCAAGAAGACGTTCACGTATGGGCCGGCCGCCTCGACTTTCGTGAACAACTCGTCGTTCAAGTCGTTCGCGATATCCGTCGCGATCATGACCGGTGCTTTACGATAGGCTTTCGCAAGTTGGAAACACGGGAAAGCAAGGTCCCCGTGTGCCTCATGTTTCGGTTTTTCAATCAATGCTTCAATCTGGTCGAGCGTCAACTCGTCCCCGATGACACGGGACAAGGCTTCCGCATATTTGCGTTCATAACTCATTCTAATTCCTCCTTATAATTTGTTCATAAAAAAAACGCCCTTTGCACAGATGCAAAGAGACGGGATGGCCCGCGGTACCACTCTTCTTGCCTGCTTGACGCAGACCGCTTTATCGGTGATAACGGGGGTCCCCCGGCTACGCCTACTCAAGTTCGGATAGCATCTCAAAAGTGCGTTTCGCGATGTTTGTCAGCCTAGGCTCTCACCAATCCCTAGGTCGCTTTGTTGACGGAACGATCGTTACTCTCTTTTTCATCGACTTTCGTCTATGTGGTTGAAAAGCAATTTCATTATAGAGGATATTTCATATAGACTCAATGCTAGAATTCCGCCATTATGATGGATAGGCAGGACTCAGGCGTGATTGTGCCGAATCTCCTACCATACATAATTGAATTTTTCCCACATAGGAGGGAACCATGAACCATTTCCGCAAGATGTCCGTCCTTGGTTGGAGTATTTGGAGTATGCTATTCGGTTTGACGCTCATCTTGTTCGCTACAGGCGTATTGAACATGCCGGCCATCGAGCCGTTACCGTTCATCTTGATCGCGTTGCTCGTCATTATTTTTCAAATGGACTCCATTGAACGGAAAGGCGTCTACTTTACCTTTTCAGAAAGTATCGTCTTAATTATTTTTCTATTCTTTGATTTTGAGACAGCGCTGTTCGTCAATCAGATTGGACTACTCGTCTTCCAGTTCGTCAACTTGAAACCGCGCGTCGCGCTTCGACGGTTCCGTTTTACGTATCCGTGGAATGCCATCACGTCATTTTTGGAAATCGCCATCCCGGCCAGCGTCTACTTGGCACTTGGTGGTGTGACCGGTCTCGGATTCTATTCCCAAGACTCGTTCCTCCCGCTTGCCGGTTTGATTATTGCCATCATTTTGAACACGGTCGTCCAAAAGTATCAAGTCGGCTGGTGGTTCCGCGTCGACATCCCGGTCCGCGACTTTTTAAGTATCGCGTTTTACACGTATATCGTCAGTCTCGTCTTCATTTTGGCGGCCTCGCTCTTCCGAGAGACGAACTTGCTCGTCGTCAGCAGTATCGCCGCCGCACTCACGTTCTTTATTAAGCGACTCATCATTCAAAAAGGTCGACAAGACGCCTTCAAATCGTTGATTGAACAATATGATGAAGCAAAAGAAGCCGTATCGCTATCGCAAAGCGAGGCACAAGCCATCGAAGTGTTCCTCAGTCAATGTGAGCGACTCAACGAGTACGATGAAGGGTACGTCGAGTTCAAACTGTTTGATCGCACACTTTACTTTGATTTGAAGACGCGCCAGCCGATCGATCGCCATGTCGTCTTTGAATTACTCGATGCAACCTATCCGAACGAAGCCTCGGTCGAGTACGAGATGCGCTTCGAATGGGACGCCCCGCTGTCGAACGAATTTAATGAAGACTATCATAGCTTCATCTCGGTCCGTTCCGAGGAAATCGAAGGAATCCGCACGTGGATTGTGATGACGGGCGAGCACGTCTATGGCTATCCGCCCATCATTCAACGCGAGATTGTCAAACTGCTCAAGTCGTTCAATCGGACGATCAGTCGTTGTCATGAACGCGACCGCCTCTATACCGAGAGCCGGACGGACAGCTTGACGCTGCTTGCCAATGCACGGGCTTTTTATGAATACGGGATTCAACAGATCTCGGACGGCTCGATGTATCCGATTTCCGTCGCGATGCTCGATATCGACTTCTTCAAAAAAATCAACGACACGCACGGTCACCAAGTCGGAGACAGTGTGCTCCAAGAATTCGGTCGCCGCATTCGTCAAGTGCTCCGCACCGAAGACTTTGCCGCCCGTTACGGTGGTGAAGAGTTCATCTTGCTCTTAAACCGTTGTGATGTTGAGGCCGCCGTCGAGATTGCTGAGCGCATCCGTCAACAAATCGAGAACAAACCGTTCCACGTCGACGGAATCGATATACCCGTCACCGCTTCAATCGGTGTCGATACGATTCAGTCGTTCGGCGACAAACGTCTTGACGATACGATTCGTAACGCTGACCGCGCGCTCTACGTCGGTGGGAAGTACGCCGGTCGCAACCGCGTCGCCCACTATAATTTCTTAACGACCTGACTCGCCCCCACGTTCATCGCGTGGGGGTTTGCTATTGACAAGCAGATTTGAAACAGGTACGTTAGGGAACGTGTCTTATAACTAAATATCACAACTTTTTTATCAAGAGAGACTGAGGGACTGGCCCGATGACGTCTCGGCAGCGGGTAACCTGTGCCAAATCCAGCGAGCGGTCTGCTCGAAAGATGAAAAAAGTGTTTCTTGTAGAGAGAGCCTTTTTTCAGAAGGCTCTCTTTTTATTTTAATGAATGAGGTGAATCGATTGGAACAACCAACAGCTAACAAATGGGCGCTCTTGCCCTTACTCGTCTTCCTCGTCTTCTTTATCGGGGCAGGCATCTACTATGACGACTTTTATAAATTCCCCGTCTTGATTGCGGCCTTGATTGCCGTCATCGTCGCGGCGATGATGACGAAAGGGAGCGTCACCCAGACGGTCGAACGCGTCGCCCAAGGTGCCGGGAACCCGAGCATCCTCATCATGGTGTTCATCTTCTTGCTCGCCGGTGCGTTTTCAAGCGTCGCCGAAGCAATCGGTGCGATTGACGCGACCGTCAATGCGGCATTGACGTTACTACCGCCCTCGCTCCTATTGAGCGGCCTATTCGTCATCGCAGCCTTCATCTCGATGGCGATGGGTACATCGACCGGGACGATTGCCGCACTGGCTCCGATCGCTCTCGGCATCCATGAGGAAAGCGGCGTCAATATCGCCATCGCGGCAGCAGCCGTCGTCGGGGGTGCCATGTTCGGAGATAACTTGTCGTTCATTTCAGACACGACGATCGCAGCCGTCCGCACCCAGCGGACGAACATGCGCGACAAGTTCCGCACCAACTTTTGGATCGTCTTGCCGGCAGCCGTCATCACAACGATTTTACTCGCTGTCCTATCGAGCGGAGAATCCACCATCGAGCCGGCGGCGTTTGAATGGTATAAATTGATTCCGTATCTGGCGGTTATCGTGCTCGCTTTGACGGGAATGAACGTCATCCTTGTCTTGCTCGGCGGCATCGCCCTGACCGGCATCATCGGTCTGTTGGATGGCAGTCTAGCCGTCACCACGTACGTCACCGCCATGGCGGACGGCATGATGGGCATGGCCGAGATTTCACTCCTGACATTGCTCATGGGTGGGCTCGTCGGACTCATCTCGCATAACGGCGGACTCACGTACTTGCGTGACGCGCTCACGTCCCGAATTAAAAGACGGGCCGGCGCGGAGTGGAGCATCGCCGGGCTCGTCAGTGCGACAAACGTCGCGACGGCGAACAACACGATTTCGATTCTCGTGGCTGGGCCGCTCGCCGCGAACATCGCCGACGATTATGACATCGAACGTAAAAAGTCTGCGAGTGTACTCGATATCTTCTCGTGTGGGGTCCAAGGTCTGTTGCCTTACGGGGCACAGCTTCTCATTGCGGCCGAACTGACGAACACGGCATCACCGGCGCTCGTGCCGTATATGTTCTATCCGTTCTTGTTGTTCATTTGCGGAGGATTGGCCATCGCCTTTAACTTCCCGCGTTTCAAAAAACGCGCTTAACGAAAACGACCTTGTGAAGCAGTCGCTTCACAAGGTCGTTTGTCGTTTCGCTTCAAGTTCACGTTTCAGCTGCTCGTTACGTTTTCTGAAGGCACGCCGTTTGAGCAGTTCTTCGAGTCCGCGGCTGATTACCCACAAAACGAACAGCAACAGGACGAGCATCGATAATCGGAACGGGCTTTGAATAAACTCTTCCCACTGGTCACCGATGACAGAGAAAATCAAGACGACGAGCAACTTCCCAAACCCGGCCGCCATAATGAACGTCCGGAGCGGCATTTGGATGAGGGCGAGTAAATACGTAATCAAACTGACCGGAATGAACGGGAGCGAGTAGAGAAACCCGAGCGAGACCGGACTCATATGATTGATGCGTTCGAGCCAATAGACGCCTTGTTTATGCCTCTCGAGCCATCGCGTCATCGGCTTTCGAAAGACGTAGCGAACAGCTGCAAACACAAGAATCGTCCCGAGCAAGCTTCCGACCCACGACAATAACGTCCCGAGCCAAAAACCGTACGTTGCTGCGTTCGCCGAGATAATGAGGACGAGCGGGAGAAATGGAAAGATGGCTTCCAGGAAAGGTGCCCCGAGTCCTGCCCAAGGTCCGCCCGGAAGTCCTTGTAGCCATTCAATCAAGTTTAAAATATATTGTTGGAGTGATGTCAGCATGTCAGTTTCCACCTTCAACTTTCGTTATTCCCTTTTTACCCGATTTCGCTCAGGAAGACGCATCCCCCTGCCCACCGCCGTAAAAAAATAAAAAGTATTTGCGAAATTCCGCTGTGATATCTATCATATAATATGGACTTGTGGTTGCAGGCAAGTCCGTTCGTCGAACGACACAACCCAACGTTCGTTTTCCTGCAAAAAACTGAACACAGGGGAGTAACACACATGGAAACAAAACCAATGCGGGTCTTGCTGTACTATAAGTACGTCAATATCGAAGACCCAGAAACGCTCACACAAGAGCACCTCAAGTATTGCAAGGACCTCGGTATCAAAGGACGCATTTTGATTTCTTCCGAAGGAATCAACGGGACGTGCTCTGGGACTTGGGAACAGACCGAGCAGTACATGAACGACTTGAAAGCGAACCCGCTATTCAGCGACATCGAGTTCAAAATCGATGAAGTCGAAGAGCATGCGTTCTCGAAAATTTTTGTTCGTCATAAGAAAGAGCTTGTGACGTGGCGCTTTGATGGTGAGTTCGACGTGCCTAAACAGCACGGTGCATACCTCGAACCGGCAGAATGGAAAGAGATGATGAATCGCGACGATGTCGTCATCCTCGACGTTCGTAACAACTACGAGTACGATCTTGGTCACTTTAAAAACGCGATCAAAATCGATGTAGAGGCTTCTCGTTACATGCCAGATTGGCTCGAAGAGAACAAGGACCTCTACGAAGGGAAAACGTTACTCACGTACTGTACCGGAGGCGTCCGTTGCGAGAAATTTACCGCATATATGCGTGACCAAGGTCACGACAACATTTTCCACCTTAAAGGCGGCGTCGCCATGTACGGCAAAGACGAAGCCACGAAAGGCGAAGACTGGGAAGGTGAGCTTTACGTCTTTGACGAGCGCATCAACGTCCGGGTCAACACGGTCAACCCGTCCGTTGTTTCGGAGTGTATGCACTGCGGAACGAAGACGGTCCGCTACGTTAATTGTGCCAACCCGGTGTGTAATGCCCAACACTTCTGTTGTGAAGAGTGTGAACCGAAACAAATGCGTTCATGCTCGAAAGAGTGCCAGGAGCATCCACGTAACCGCTATATCATCGAGAATATCGCGGACAAACTTCAGCAGACTGAAGGCGTCGTCGGGTAACAAAAATCGACCAGAAAGCACTTCGAGCCTATGCTCGGGGTGCTTTTTTGACAGAAACTTTACGTCTAGCCGATGACAGAATCGGGTATAGTGTAGATACCATTGTCAGACAGGAAGTGAATCGATTGCTCTTTAACGAACCTTTACTCGCCGCCTTGCTCGCTTGGTTCATCGCACAAGCAGCCAAGCTCGTAACCGAACTCATTAAAACACGAGATTTTGAATTAGAAATCATGTTTGCCTCGGGTGGGATGCCAAGTTCCCACTCTTCGACCGTCGTCGCCTTAGCGACCGTCATCGGTCGAATCGAAGGGCTCGATTCCAGCATGTTCGCGCTCGCCTTGATTTTTGCGACGATCGTCATGTACGATGCGACCGGCGTTCGTCAGGCGGTCGGATTCCAGGCCCGCTTGTTGAACGACTACTTCAAAGGAATCAAGCACGAGACACCCATCTTAAATGAACTGGTCGGTCATACCCCGTTCCAAGTCATCGTCGGGGCTTTACTCGGTCTCGTGGTCGGACTGTTTTTCCCAATTTAATGTGAATGATGCAGGCATGTCGTTCCCCCCTTCTAAAAACTCACCATCTTTTTGTGAACTTTCACAACAGAGACGGTATAGTGAAAGAGAGGAGGAATCGACATGCCTTTTTTGCAGAAATCTTATGAGTCGCTCGATACGCTCGCCGAAGCAATCGGGCAAGCGATTCGGGCCCCCATCACGATTGAGAATCGACACCATCAGTTACTGGCCTATAGCACCCACCCCGACTCGACGGACCCGGCACGAATCGCGACGATTATCGGCCGCCGTGTCCCGGAAGCGGTCATCGAGGACTTATGGGAAAGTGGAATCCTTCAAGAAGTGATCGACCGCGACGAACCGGTCGTCATCCCGGCCCGAATGGCCGTCGGTCTCGGTGAGCGGGCGGCCGTCGTCATCAAGCAACAAGGTGACGTGCTCGGTTACATTTGGAGCCTGGCCCGAACGACGCCGTTCTCAGAACAGGAACTCACCGTCCTACAGGAAGGGGCAAACATCGCCAAAAAATTGTTGATGACCATCGCGATGCACGAACGGCGCATCGACGCCGAATTGGAACGCTTCTTTTTAGAAGTGCTGGCCACTCCCGTCTTATCGCCATCCCACCGCGACCGCTTGAATGAGCTCGCACCGATTGCCGTCGCCAGCCGCCTCACCGTGATTGAATGTGCCCAGCCGGTCACCCCGCAACTGGCGGAACGACTGTTTTATGTATTGGCGACCCAGCAAGCGATTGAAGTCGTCCTGCACGCAATCGATGGCCAGCAGTTACTCGTCTGGCATTATATGAAATCGGACTTGGCCGAGGAAGAAACGGCGCTCTTGCAGTGGGCCGACCGCTTTGAAACGCAGCTCCGAGACAAGTTCATTGAAGCGGAGCCGCGCCTTGGCATCAGTCGACGCTTTTTTGAGAGCGACATGCTCTATGCGGCGATGGAAGAAGCACGACGCGTCACGTCGCTTCGTCGAAAGTTCCCGTATGAGCTTGCGACATCGCGCACGTTCGAACAGATCGGAATTTATCAGCTCGTACCCGATTTGGCCCGACGCATCGGGCTTCGTCTCGAGACGCATCCGACCATCGAGCGCCTACAGGCGTATGACGTCACGCATCATACCGAACTCGTCACGACGCTCGAATGGTATTTCTATTTTGATGGGAACGTCAAGCGTGTCGCCGCTCATCTTCACATCCATCCGAATACCGTGCTCTACCGGATTCGGCGGATTGAAGAACTGACGAACATCACACAAGTCTCGCTCCCTGAACGGGCCGCCGTTTATCTCGCCATTAAGGCCGGTCAATACCGCCAAGACGATTAACGCCTACTTTGTGTTTTTTCACAAAGTGGGCGTTATCACTTTTAGAATCCATGCTAAAGACAGCGTTTTCGGATGGGTCTATACTAGAGGTGTGAACAAATTGTGTCAGTAGAGAAAGGGGAACTTTACATGAAAATCGGGGTATTGAAAGAGATTAAAAACAACGAAAACCGCGTCGCCTTGACGCCGATGGGTGCAGCCGTATTAACTGAACTTGGACACGAGGTCCTCGTCGAGACGGAAGCAGGCGTCGGTAGCGGCTTCACAAATATGGAGTATGTCGATGCGGGGGCAACCATCGTCGACACCGCTGCGGACGTTTGGGGAAACGTGGAATTGGCGTTGAAAGTAAAGGAACCGCAACCATCGGAATATCGTTATTTCCGTCCTGACTTGACCCTCTTCACTTATTTGCATTTGGCGGCCGAACCAGAACTTACGAAAGCACTCGTCGATTCTGGTGTGACGGCCATCGCCTATGAGACGGTCGAGATCGACCGCACATTGCCGCTCCTCACACCGATGAGCGAAGTGGCCGGACGGATGGCTGCTCAAATCGGCGCCCAAATCCTTGAAAAACCGCACGGTGGAAAAGGGATTCTCTTGTCTGGCCTGCCAGGCGTACCACGTGCGAACGTCACCGTCATCGGGGGCGGTGTCGTCGGGATGAATGCCGCCCGCATCGCGATTGGTCTTGGTGCCAACGTCACGATTATGGACATCAGCCCGGCTCGCCTGCGCCAAATCGATGATCAGTTCGGCAACACAATCAACACACTCATCTCAAACAGCTACAATATCGCCAAACAAGTCGCTGAAAGTGACCTTGTCATCGGTGCCGTCCTCATTCCAGGCGCGAAAGCACCGAAGCTCGTCACGAAAGAAATGGTCCAACAGATGTCACCAGGTTCGGTCATCGTCGATGTCGCCATCGACCAAGGCGGAATCTGTGAAACCATCGACCATATCACGACGCATGACGCGCCGACGTACGAGCGTTACGGGGTTCAACACTATGCCGTCGCCAACATGCCAGGTGCTGTCCCACGCACGTCGACACTCGGTTTGACGAACGCAACGATGCCGTATATCGTCGAGTGCGCACAAAAAGGGATTTTCCCGGCACTCCGCGAGAACGCAGCCTTGCTTAAAGGATTGAACGTCATCGACGGGACGGTCACGTATGAAGCCGTCGCCCGCGACCTTGGCTACACGTTCGTCGCTCCAGCCGAAGCCATCACGAAGCAACTACAAGCGTAAACGTAAAGCCGCCAGCATTGTTGCTGGCGGCTTTTTTGATGTCGGCACTCTATAAAAAAACGCTCGAACCGATCGGTTCGAGCGTTTGCGTGCTTATGCGTTCTCGACGGCGATGTCCTCACCGATGATTTTTACTTCTGGTTCAAGCTCAATCTCGAACTTCTCCTTCACCGTCGCCTGGACGTGTCGGATGAGCGAGATGTACTCAGTCGCTGTCGCTTCATCGATATTGACGATGAAGCCGGCATGTTTGAGTGAGACTTCCGCTCCACCGATCCGCTTCCCTTGCAGGCCACAGTCTTGAATCAATTTGCCGGCGAAGTAGCCCGGTGGTCGTTTGAAGACGCTACCGCATGATGGGTACTCGAGCGGTTGCTTCGACTCGCGCTTGTACGTCAAGTCGTCCATGACGTCTTTGATCGCTTCATAGCCGAGCGGTTCGAGTTCAAACGTCGCTTCGAGCACAATCAACCCGTCTTTCGAAATCCGGCTCGTCCGGTAGTCGAGATCGAGTTCGTCTTTCGTAAGTGTCATGAGCTGCCCTTCAGGCGACAACACGACCGCACTCGTGATAACGTCTTTCGTTTCTCCACCGTAGGCGCCTGCGTTCATATACACCGCGCCCCCGACCGTTCCCGGGATGCCACAGGCGAATTCTAAGCCAGATAACTCTTCGGTCAACGCTTGACGTGAGACGTCGATGATGGCCGCACCGGCTTGGGCAATCAGTTGATTCCCGTCTCGACGAATCGTTTTCAGTTCGTTCAAGTTTAAGACGATGCCACGAAGGCCTCCGTCACGGACAATCAAGTTCGACCCGAACCCGAGAATCATGAATGGGACGCTCTCGCGATGGGCGAGCTCAAGCACGGCTTGAACTTCTTCATACGTGTGCGGGGCCACGAAATAATCGGCCTGCCCACCTAATTTTGTATACGTGTGTGCCGACAGCGGCTCATCTTGCTTCACGCGATCGGCCGGAATGATAGTGAGTAGTTGATTTAAAAAGCTCATGCGTTGCCTCAATCCTTTACGTTCAATTTTAAAGCATGCCTCGGTTCGTCAAGAGAGAGGCAGGCACGTCACTGAATGATTTCAGTACGAAACACAGTATACAAATCTTTGACAGGGGTGACAAGCAACGTTTTCTTTACAATGAAGGAATTGGTTTATAACAATAATGATGTAGCAACGGCAACGACGATAGGAATTGTAAAGTTATCCCAATCTCGATACGAAATTGCTTCTGTGAGTGTGGCAATGATTGAAATAATGAATCCATATGTTACCACTTGCCAAAGTGGAATATCATCCCACAAAAATAATAAAAAGAGAACGGCATACGAGCTGAGGAACATGGCCATGCTACCTTGGAACGAGCGCTTCTGTCCGTATAAATCATAGGTCACTGTCCCGTACTTCCGACCGATGAGCGCGGCCAGGCCATCGCCCCACGCCAAGACGAGCGATCCTGCCAAAAAGGCGAGCGGCTCTGATTCAAAGAAGAAGAACAGGATGACGAGCAAGGCGATCGGATAATAGACGGTGCCGAGCGATTTACGTTCCGTCTGATGAACCGGTGACGGACTCTTATAAAGAAGGAACGCGTTCGCGAACGTGAAAAAGACGAGCGGCACGGCGGCGACGTACCAAGTTTCCATTAACCAAACTGCAAGCAGCGACCAATGGCCGACCGCGATATGTACACTTTTACGAATTGTCTCATCCGTCCAGCCGAGGCGTTTGCCAATCTGTTCAAGACCGACGAGAAACACCAGGACAATGACGATGGACAGGATGGAACTGACCCATTCATTCATCTTTGAACCACCTTTATCTACATTTTTTGTACGTTTTCATTATACCTTAATCAAGCGATAGCCTAGCTTCCTTTTCAAACATTTGGTAGAATGAGGTCAAATGACTGTATAGCCAACGAACGAAGGCGGCTATAGAAAGGATGCCTGTATGCGCGACGCAATTTCGATTCAAACTTTGGCTGATTGCCTTCACTATATGCGGGTTGGCGACGTTGACCGGGCCATCTCACTCTTCCCTGAGGACGTACGCGAGCATTTCCCGAAAGAACTTCGTAAAATCCACTTGTTTCATATTGAAAAGAACGGACTGTCAATCAATCAAATCGTCGCTTTGGCGAACACGTTGACCGGAGAGCATTTATCCGCTACCACGATTCAGAACTGGACGAAGCGAGAAGTCCGTAAAATCATCGGGGTTCCCCGGGTCGGAAAGAAATACTCGCTCCAACAAGCGGCCATCATTTATTTGCTGGATGATTTGAAGCACTTGTTCTCACTTGAAGAGACGAGTTCTCTCCTCGCACTCATCTTCAACAATCCTGACCGCGACGAGGACGACCTTATCTCGCCCATCGACTTTTATCGCCTCTACGCCGAGTACGCCAAGTCGACGAGCCCGATCGAGCTCCTCGACACGCGTGCGAAGCGCTCGATCGAAAAGATGGGGGTCACCCACCCGAACATCTTGCACGTCCTCAAACTCTGTCTATACGCCCATCGCGTGACGACACTCGAGATCGAGGCGAAACATTATTTGAACCGCTTCATTTGACCTTCGTCGAATGAGGCTTTTTTTTAGAAAAAAACACCAGTCGCAGTGACTGGTGTTCGTCATATTCATTACACCGATACCGCAATTGGCATCCGTGATTTGACTGTCAGCGTTTTAAGGACAGACAACAACTCGAACATCGAGAGTTGGTCGGCCTCTTTCGTCAGGCAGAAGCAATCATCGTCTTGTTTGCGGAGTTCCGCCACAAGCTTACCTGCTTTGTCTCGAACGCTGAACTTGTAACGCTCGACATCGTATTGAATCGTATAGAGACCGCGTTCGTAGACGTTGTACTCACACTTTTTCCCGAATAACGAGAATTTGTCCTTCAACTGACCAATCGCTTGTCCATCGTGGTTCATGACGACCCACTTCTGACAGTTCGGGATATACTTCCCGTGAGCGATTTGACGGCCTGACAAGTTGTGCACTTGAACACTGCCCTCCGCGTCGCGGTGAACAGATCCGATCGCATCATTTGTCTCGTCATAAATGGTCGCTTCGCCTTGCGTAAAGACGCAACCTTTTACATAAATTAATTTGCGCACCGCTTTTCCTCCTAATACGTTCCAACCGTTGATTTGTGTGTGTTTGGTTGGTATTTCTATGAAACCCCCAAATTGGTACTGTGCGTCGCTTTTTCTCGTTTCAGCGACTACATATTTCATATGACGAAGATGATTATTGCACCTATTCGTGAAAAAGACAACCCCTTTTTCTTCGACACAATCCGCCATTCTGTCAAACTTGTGAACACGCCTGATATTATCGCTTGAAACCGGCCTGTTTCAACATCTCTTCGAGCTCCGTTCTTGCAATCAGACGAACTTGATTTGGCTCCGCCAATTCGTATGCACTATCGGTATAAGAGGAGTTCGTCACGACCCAACCTTCGTTCACCCCATAGTATGGAACGGAGGCTGCGACTTGTTGGACTGCCTCAAGCCCGACCGCTTTTTCATAACGTTTCGCTTGGACTGCGATTGACCATCCGTCCTCCGCTTCAAGGAGTAGGTCCGCCCCGAAGTCACGCGACGCCGGCGTCACCGTCACCGTGTAACCGAGTGCGGTGAACACTTCTTCTAAAAACAATTCAAATTCACGACCGTCCATCCGATCGATGCGGTGAATCGTCGACAGACGCATGCGCCAAATGAGCCAGAGCAGGCCGATTCCTAAACACGCGACGATACTCCATATCGGCGCATCTCCCCACCATAATCCGATGGCGATCAACAAGCTGAGCCCCATTCCCTTCACATCTATCGTCCTCTCTATCTGTTCTTGTCTTCACTTTACCGTTTGGAGGCAGGAAAACAAAGGGGGAGCTGTCGAATGTATTGAAGATGTACCCGTGTGACATACAGAAGGAGGGATCATCGTTAATGGAGAACCGAGGACATCTCCAAAACGAATTGCTGCACGCCTTGCCTTACGGTGTAGCGTTAATCATGACGGACGGGACAATCGTCCAAGCGAACCGGCCGTTTTTAGAGCAATTCCCTGAAGACTTACAAACGAGAACAAACATCTTTCATATGGTCAACCAATCACCGATTACGATGGAGCTATCGAGACGAATGGAGCAAGGCTTGCCTTGGACGTACGAGATGCCGACAATTCGCATCCACGCCATCCCGAACGGTGACGTCTATATCTTATCGATTGAACCTCTCCCGCTCGATACGCGGGTGACCGTCCAACATAACGCGTTCGAAGCGATGATGCACACCGAACTCGACATGGCGATGGTTATGACCGATGCCAATCTGTTAATCAATCGCTTCAATAAAGGGGCGACCGAGCTGTTCGGTTACGAGCCGCATGAAGTACTCTACGAAATGACCCCGTTCGGTCTATTCGAGTCGCGCGAGCTGAGCGAGAAACGGACCCATTATCAAGACGAGACAGAGCGGTTGTTGTCATTCGAACAGATGCTGCGTGTGGCACTAGACCGTGGCGACCGTGAATGGAAGTTCCAACGAAAAGACCGGACTCATTTCGTTGGAAAACTGTTCATGCATCCGGTCTACGAACAAGCTCGCGTCATCGGCTTTTTCTTTTTCGTCTTCGATGTCAGTCCTGAAATCGCCTTGAAAGGCGAGTTGCTGCATAAAGAACAACGGTATCGCATGTTCGCCGAATCGGTCATCGAAGCCGTCCTGTTTCACGAGGGCGGGACCATCTTAGATGCGAACAAGGCGGCCGAATCGATTTTCCGAATCCCGGCCGAACAGATGGTCGGTCGCCAAACGATTGAATTTATCGCAGAAGGCTATCGGGCCGACGTGTTGCGCCGGATCCGGAACCACATCCAGACACCTTACGAGGTCATCGGCCGTCGTGAGGACGGGACGTTCCTCGAGATGGAAGTGTATCCAAAAGAAGTGACGTTCCAAGGCCAGACGCTCCGGGTCGCCGTCATGCGCGACATTAGCGATCGGAAGAAAGTTGAGCGGATGCTCGAGCGGGAGAAGAATGCCATCGCCCGGCAACGAGATATCATCCAATCGATTTTACAGGCCTCCAATGAAGCGTTCGTCTTGACCGAATCGAACGGCAGCGTTCTGTTCATGAACGTGCACGCCCGTCGCCTGCTCGATTTGCCAGGAATCGCCCCGAACAAGATGCAAGAGCGGATCCCGCTCCTGTCGACGTTCCGCACGCGCGACCGCACCGAGATGTTGAAAAAAATCGACTTATTACTCGACGGCTCGGCCCGCGAAGTGTCGATGCGTTTCTCCATCCCGCAACCGAACGACCGGGATGAACAGTATTACGAGATGTACGGAACCGGTATGGATACAAAACGCCAAATCGGAATGGACAGCGGCTTCTTATTCGTGTTCCGCAACCGGACCGAGGAAGAGCGGATGGACCAAATCAAAAACGAACTGGTCAGCACCGTCTCACACGAACTTCGCACCCCGCTCTCGTCACTGTCGGGATATATCGAGCTGATGCTTACCCGCGACTTGAATCCCGAGAAGCGCGAGCGTTACTTAAAGACGATGGCGAAAGAAGCGAAGCGTTTGACCGACCTGTTAAACGATTTTCTCGACATTCAACGCATGGAAGATGGCAATCAAGAGTATAAGAAAGACCATTTCCTTTTGAACGAACTCGTCCGTGACGTCGTCGAACGCTTCCGCGAGACGAGCAACCACTCCATCCATTTTGATGATGCCGATGAAGTGCTCCACCTCGTCGCCGATCAGGACCGCATCGAGCAGGTCATCATCAACTTGTTATCGAACGCCATCAAGTATTCGCCGAACCATCACGAAATCGAGGTACGGGTGCGAAAAGAACGAAATCAAGCCCACGTCTCGATTCAAGACTTTGGTATCGGGATTCCGGAGCATGCGTTCGAAGAACTGTTCAAGAAGTTTTATCGAGTCGACAACTCGGATACACGCCAAATCGGCGGGACGGGTCTCGGGCTATCCATCTGTAAGGAAATCATCGAATCGCATGGCGGAAGTATCGAGGTCGAATCGAGCGTTGGCGTTGGCTCGACATTCACGTTCACGTTGGACTTAGCGGAGGAGACACTATGAACCATTACGCTTTCACCGGTTTCCCCGGCTTTTTAGCCGGAAAGATGATCACGCACCTCGCGTCATTGCCGAATCAGATCGGGACGATTTACGCACTCCACCTCCCGACCGAACGTTCCGGCGCACATGCTTTAAAACAGGAGCTGTTGGAAGCGACGTCGTTACGAGATGATCAGCTCGTGCTCGTCGAGGCCGATATCACGCTACCTGAAGTCGTGCTTGATCCAATCATGCGCTCCGTCATCGAGCGTGAAGTGAATTACGTGTTCCATTTGGCAGCCGCTTACGATTTGAACATCCCTTATGATGTCGGATATCGCATCAACTTGCTCGGGACGAAACACATCACCTCATTGGCGAAACGGGCACCCTATTTAAAGCGGTACGTCTACTTCAGCACCGCCTATGTGTCTGGACGCCGTCAAGGGACCGTTTATGAGAACGAGTTATGGCACCGCGTTCGTTTTAAAAACCATTACGAGGCGACGAAGTATGAGGCCGAGGCCATCGTCTCGCGCGAGCTCGGCTCGATGCCGGTGACCATCATCCGTCCGGGCATCGTCATTGGCCATAGCGAGACCGGCGAGACGAAGAAGTTTGACGGGGTCTATTTCGTCTTAAAGTTAATGGACCAACTTCGTCAAGCTGCCCCGCTGCCTTACATTGGACGACAGAATATCGAAGTAAACCTCGTTCCTTATAATTACGTCGTCGAGGCAACCGCTTATCTCGCTCACGCTCCGGTCGGTTTGAAGCGGACGTTTCATTTGACCGACCCGTTTCCACACGGGGCCCGCGAAGTGTACCGTATGATTCACGAAGAGATGTTCGGTCGCCCTCCACGCGGGACCATCCCGCATGCGGTCGCGGAGACCGGATTCTCGGCGCTACATCTGTCGGAACGTTACGGCGTTCCGCGTGAGCTACTCGCCTACTTTAAGCATCAAGTCCATTTCGATTCGACACAGACGCTCCGCGCACTCAGCGGCACTGATATCGTCTGTCCGGATTTAAAGGACTATCTGCCAAAAGTCGTTGCCTATTACGAGACACACAAAAAGCCCTAATTAGGGCTTTTTGTGTGTCATCCGATTAGCAACTTCTCTTTTGGATAGCGAATCTTCCGGTCCATCTGGCGTGCGACCGTGAAGAGGATCGTCAACGAACCGACACGACCGAGTAACATCATGAACATGATAAAACTCTTACCTGCATCGTTCAGTTCCGCCGTGATCCCGAGTGATAACCCGACCGTCCCGAAGGCCGAGACTGTCTCGAACAAGAGTGCTGTCGCCGGAATATGACCGTTCGTCAAGATAGTCAGTGCGGTAATCAATAAGATGAAGAAGAAACTCGTAATAGCCACGATGTACGCTTTTTTAATTTGGAACGCGTCAATCGTCCGCTCGAGGATGACCGTCTCTTTTTTCCCGACGATGAACGCCCACATATCGGCCAAGATGACGGCTACGGTCGTCACTTTAATCCCAGACCCAGTGGAAGCGGCTCCAGCACCGATATACATGAGAATCAAGACGACCCCGATTGAGATCGGCGCCATCGTCGTGAGGTCGATTGTATTGAAGCCTGCGGTCCGTGTCGTCACAGCCTGGAAGAAGGTGACGTGCATCGCTTCTCCGAACGGACGGCCATACAGTCCGCCCTCATTCGATACCCACTCAAACAACATGAGCGAGAACCAGGCAATCCCGTTGACGATGGCAAGCGAGGCAATCATGATTTTCGAATGGAGGGCGAGGCGCTTCCAACGTTTCACCTCGGTCGCATCCGCGATGGTCGTGAAGCCGAGACCCCCAATCATGAGCAGCACAGCAATCGTGATCACAATGGCCGTATTCTGCTCGAACTGCATCAAATTGTCCGGCCATAGGGCGAACCCGGCGTTGTTAAACGCTGAGACCGCGTGGAAAAAGCCATAATACAGCGCCTCACCAAAGCGATACTCACCGGTGCTGTACAGTTCGACCGTCAAAAACAACATGCCGAGAAACTGGACGATGAGCGTCGTGAAGACGATGTTGCGGACGAGACGGACCGTGCCGCCGGGTCCCGACAAGTTGAGTGATTCTTGGAGCAAGATGCGCTGCTTTAAACCGATTTTCTTTCCGAGCACACTAAGCAGCATGAGCGCGACCGTCATAAAACCTAAACCGCCGATTTGAATCAAGGCGACGATGACGAGCTCACCGAACGTATTAAAGGAAGTCCCAATATCAATTGTCGATAATCCGGTCACCGTTCCGGCCGACGTCGCGATAAACAGACAATCAATCCAGGACACGGGCTGTGTCTGTGCGAACGGCATATAGAGTAACGTCGCCCCTAAAAAAATGGCGAGCAAAAAGCCTGTCGCGATAAAACGGGCCGGCTTTTCAAACACGAGCCGGTAAAGCGCCTCAATTCGTTTTATGCGCAATTCCCGTACGGTCAATCGATGTCGCATCTCGCTATCTCCTTCAAATCAAGTTTTCTAAGGCTCATATTACTCCTCACTTATAAAATTGCCAACTAGAAAAATGTATCGCTAACTGTTTGCCAGATTTTTTGGTAATATGAGAGATAGACTTTATGAATGTTGAGGAGGTTGAATGAAACCGTGGACCCTAGTACGGTAGATCATTCGCTAACGGATGTCTCGCGAAGGTTGGAGCGTCAGTCACAATGCATGCCCGCCCATCTTTATTTCCAGCTCGAAGAACTGCTACATTGGTCACTTGATCAAGAAGTTGTGAATCAATTGTACGCATTATTAAAAAAATACGACGTGTTAACCGATATAGAGCGTGAAGAACGAAATATCAGCATCCAAATGCTGATTGACGAAAACGGCGCTTAACCATCGGGAACGCATTTGCGGGAGACGAGTTAAGTCTCTCGCTTTTTTTGTCTCCTGATTTTTTTTAGAAAGGTGGAAAACATAGACATGGATGTCGTCACGTTAGTAGGACTCATACTTGGGTTCCTCACCCTCGTCGGAGGGATGGTATTGAAAGGAGCCGGGATTGCCCCGCTCATCAACCCGGCAGCACTCGTCATTATTTTTGTCGGGACAGCGGCCGCGGTCAGTATCGCCGTTTCCAAAGAACAGCTGCAAAACGTACCGAAGTTGTTCGGAATTCTCTTCAAAAAGCAGGAGTTACCAAGTAAATCCGGGCTGTTGACACAGTTCGTCGACTTGTCGACGCAAGCGCGTAAAGAAGGACTCCTGTCGCTTGAGACAGCGCTCGAACAAGTTGAAGAGCCGTTCTTGAAACAAGGGATGATGATGGTCATCGACGGCCAACCATCCGAATATATCGCCGAGGTCATGTCGCGCGATATCGAGAACATGGAGCAACGCCATAAAGCAAACTCGGACATCTTTACACAAGCCGGCACGTACGCGCCGACACTCGGCGTTCTTGGAGCCGTTATCGGTTTGATTGCGGCCCTAAAAGATTTGTCTGATATCGAAAAGCTCGGTCACGCGATTTCAGCCGCGTTCGTCGCGACGTTGTTCGGGATTTTCACAGGATACGTCCTCTGGTTCCCGTTCGCCAATAAATTAAAGCAGTATTCGAAGAGCGAGGTCATCATCAAAGAGATGATGATTGAAGGGATTCTCTCGATTCAAAGTGGGGAGTCTCCGAAGACGTTAGAAGATAAATTGTCTGTGTATTTGTCTCCAAAGGAGCGAGCCGACTATGAAGCGCAAAAAGAAGCATGATCATGAGGAACATATCCCGGAAGGTTGGTTAATCCCGTACGCCGATTTATTGACGCTCTTACTCGCCCTCTTCATCGTCTTGTTCGCCTCGAGTAACATCGACCAGACGAAGCTCGAGAAAATGTCTCAATCCTTTAACCAAGTGTTCTCTGGCGGGACGAGCGTGTTCCAAGCTTCGACCGCCTCGAACAGTGACATCAGCCGTACGAACAAGACAGATACGACGGCGAATCCTCGGACATATGAGCTCGCCAAACTGGATGAGTTAAAAGAAGAGGTCAATCAATACATCAAAAAGAACGGGCTCGAACAAGAGATTGAAGCGACCATCAACTCGAGCGGTCTCGTTTTGACGATTCAAGACCGAGCCTTGTTCAGTATGGGGGAAGCGACGCTTGACGCCGAGGCTAGAACGGTGGCCGGCTCGATTAGCGGTATCCTGGAAAAAGCCGGTAACCGTGAGATTGTCGTATCGGGTCACACCGATAACATCCCGATCAACACGGCCCGGTTCCCGTCGAACTGGGAACTCAGTTCGGCCCGGGCCACGGCTTTCATGCGCGGTCTGTTGACGAACGATGCTTTGAATCCCGGACAATTCACGCTTGCCAGTTACGGAGAATACAAACCGATTGCGACGAACGACACCGAAGCAGGGCGCTCGAAAAACCGCCGCGTCGAAGTGTTGATTAAACCACTCGTCGATTTATCAGAAGGCTCACCGAAGATGCTCGAAACAATCGTCTTGCCATAAAAAATCCCACTCTGTTGAGAGTGGGATTTTTCGTTATCGGGTCCATTCGAAGTACTTGCGTGACAAATCCGTGAGCGGGCTGTTGAACAAGCGTTTCCGCCAGTAAAGGTCGGCCACTTTTTTCACGGCCTCGCTTCGCGACGGGTACGGATAAATCATGCGGGACAGCTTGCCGATTTTATCGCCTCGTTGCATCGCATAGACGACGATTTGCATCCAATCCCCGGCCGTCATACCGATGGCGTGACCGCCGATGATTTTGCCGTTCTTGCGCGTGATAATTTTGACGAAACCTGTCTCTTGTCGGTCGGCGACGAAGCGGTCGACCTCGGACAGTTTCGCTTCAAACACCTCGACATCGTCACCATGACGCTCCCGTGCCTCAGCTTCGGTCATGCCGACGTGGAACACTTCCGGTTCCGTGAACGTGATCCACGGCATCTTCGTGTAGTCGACCTTGTTCCAAAGTCCGAACAAGGCGTTGGCCACGACCGCTTTTCCTTCCTCGCCAGCTGCGTGCGTGAACGGTAACGTCTTAATCGTATCGCCAATCGCAAAGATATGAGGTTGTGACGTGCGGTACGTCGACGTGACGTCGACGAATCCGTCTTTGACGTGGACGTGAGCCCGGTCGAGTCGAAGCTCATCGATTCTCGGTTTCCGTCCTGTCGCCACGAGCAGCTTGTCCGCCTCGTACGTGACCGTTTCGCCATCGATTTCGCCGGTGACGTGAACGCGTCCCTCGACTTCCGAGACTTGATTGATGTTGATGCCGATTTTAAGGCGCATCGCCATCTCGAGCTGCGAACGGAGCAACTTGCTCACCGACTCGTCTTCTCGCGGTAAAAACGTATCCTGTGCCTCGAGCACGGTCACTTGGCTACCGAGACGAGCGAACGACTGGGCGAGTTCGAGACCGATCGTCCCGGCCCCGATGACGATGATGCTCTCCGGCAACGTCTCTTCTTCAAACACTTGCTCATTCGTTAAGTATGGCACGTCGTCCAAGCCGTCAATCGGCGGTATGGTCGGTTGCGAGCCAGTCGCGATGACGAATTTCTTCCCAATCAGTAAATCGTCACCGACTTTGAGTTCGTATGGGCTTTGGAACGAGGCCTCGCCGATATACACGTCGACCCCAAGTTTTTCGAAACGTTCCGTCCCATCATGATCTTGAATGATGGCACGGGCACGGTCGACGCGTGCTTTCGTCGTCTGGTAATGGTCGCGGCCGTCAAACTCGGCTCCGAGTACTCGGGCAGCTTGCATCATGCTGCTCGCTTCTTTCGAGGCGGCGATCAGCGCTTTCGACGGGACACACCCAACGTGAAGACAGTCTCCACCCAGGTGTTTTTTCTTCTCAACCAAAGCGACTTTCGCCCCTAAATTTGCGGCACCGGCCGCGACCGTCATCCCGGCCGCACCCCCACCAATCACAATCAATTGATAATCCTTCATCTCATCAACCTCCGATAGCGTTCACTCACGTCTTGCATCCGTTTCCGGTTCACTCCAAAGTCAGAGTGACCGAGTCGTGATGCCGAGCGGAATTCAATTTGTCTTGTCTCATCGTCGAATCGAAATTCGACGTCATCTTTAAAGCGCATCAGTTTCGTCGTGACGACATAATGGAGCGTGTCCTCCGTCTCCTTGACGAGCTCGGTCCGAGGCAGTTGCCCCATCACCATCTTGATTGTCTCGATGCTCTCGGCGCGGTCTCGCCCGTACGGGAGCGGCTCCATGCGTAGCGCTTCGATTGTCGTTTCGGTCGAGACGGCGTTCGGACTACCTGACAATGGCTTCAATGATTTCGTTGCCATGAAAAAAACCTCCCTCATTCTACATACAATTACATGTATCCTGAATTCGGAAGGTTTAACCCTTTTAATGCAGTTCGCTCGGGTCGAGCGGCAAGAGAACGGTCACCGTCGTCCCATGACCGATCTCACTTTCGATGACGAGCTTTCCTTCGTGGGCCTCGATTAACTCCTTAGCAATCGCCAGGCCGAGCCCGCTGCTCCCTTTCGTCACTTGCGCCTGATAGAACATTTCAGTGATGCGCTGCAAGTGTTCCCGTGAAATACCAGGTCCCTCGTCAATAATTGAGATGAACGCGACTCGCTCCGATTGCACGAACCTTACCGTCAACGTCCCACCTTCTGGCGAGAAGCGGATGGCGTTCTCGAGCAAGTTTAAAAATACTTGCTTCAGCCGGTTCTCATCGAACAGTCCGATCGACTTTTGCGGATATCGCTCAATGAGCGTAATCTGTTTGTCTTCGAGTGACTGTTTCAATTGAATCGTCACTTTCCGTAACAACGACACGAGATCAAGTTCTTGCCGATACAAGACGAGCCGGCTCTCTTCAATCTTCGTGTAATCGAGCAGCTGCTCGACGAGCCCGATCATCCGCTCCGTCTCCGAATGGATGATGCTCAAACCGAGCTCGGTCTCGTCCGACACTTTCTCGTCCCCGCCTCGAATCGTCTCCGTCCACCCTTTAATCGAAGTGAGCGGCGTCCGCAACTCGTGCGACACGTTGGATAGAAATTCATTTCGCGTCGATTGGTGCTGCTGGACTTTCGCACCTAAATATGTGAGCGTCCGGGCCAGTGCCCCGAGCTCATGTTTTTCATTGGAATAGACTTCAACATCGAAATCACCTTGCGCCATTTCATCGGCCGTCTCAATGATGTCTCGAATCGGTCGCACGAATCGGTCTGCAATCCGAATGACAGCATAGAGCGCGACCAACCAAATCAAGACGCCAATCATGACGACAGCCATCCAAATCTCGCGAATCAACGTGTCAAGGTCGGCGAGCGGCCGCGTGAAGCTGATGGCGAATTCACTCGTCTCTTCCGTGATGATTGGACTCGTCACCGACAAATAGTGATTCCCATCGGCATCGTAGTCTTGGACGACGGACTCGCCTCGAGCGAGATCTTGCAACTGTTCGGTCGAAAAGGCCGCCTGTTGCGCCCGCTGTCCCGTCGTTTTGATGATTTGACCGGTCCGGTCGACAATCGTCAAATCGGTACCGGGATAGCCGAACGTCCGAACGAGCACCGAGAACGCGCTCGGTGTCTCGAATCCGACTTGCGCCTGTGGATACAGATAGGCGCTCGTCGTCGCATGGCTGAGTAGTGCCTCTGATTCATATTCATAGTAATAGCGGTACGTTCCGTACGACAGGACGCTCACGAGAAAGACGAGCACGAGCGTCATGACGAGCATAATCCGAATGACGAGCTGTTGCTTCATCCGTCATGTCTCCGCCACTTGTACCCATGCCCCCATAGCGTCTCGATATAAGCCGGGTGACTCGGGTCGTCTTCAATCTTTTGACGTAGACGACGGATGTTGACGTCGACCGTCTTTCTGTCCCCGAAGTAATTGATGCCCCAGACGGCATCTAACAGCGCGTCACGCGATAAGACGACTTCCTCGTTTTGGACGAGGTGACAAATCAAATCGTATTCGGTCGGGGTCAAATCAATCGCCTGCCCATACTTCGTCACTTGCTTCGCCGCCAAATCGATGGCGAACGGTCCGGACTTCAACCGTTTCTTTTCTTTACGCTTCACTTTCTCGACACGGCGCAGGAGTGCTTGAATCCGTGCCACAAGCTCACCTGGGCTAAACGGCTTGGCGATATAATCGTCCGCCCCTCTGCCGAGCCCTTCAATCTTATCTTCTTCAAGCGTGCGTGCCGTCAGCATGATGATGCCGACGTTCTCATCTAAGTCGCGGATGGCGGCGCATGCCTCGAATCCATCCATCTCAGGCATCATCACGTCGAGCAAGACGACATCGAACGGCTCACGGTCGAACGCTGTGACCGCTTCGCGACCGTTCGTCGCCTCAAAGACGTCAAATCCGGCTCGTTTTAAATTAACGATGATAAAGCTGCGAATCGCATGCTCATCTTCGGCTACTAATATTCGATTCATATATCCACCTCTTCTGAAGTTCACTACTCTACATTATAGTTACGTTTTTGCGACAAGGTTGTCAATTGACCTCAAATCGTATTAGGATGGAGTCATTAGATTCTGAAGGAGGACTCCTTACCATTATGAGTTACAAGATGATTGTTTTAGATATGGACGATACGCTCCTCACGAGCGACCATACAATTTCCGCCAAGACGAAAGCAGCCTTGCTAGATGTACAAGAACGCGGACATAAAGTCGTGCTCGCGAGCGGTCGCCCGACATACGCGATGTGGGATGCCGCCCGTGAACTCGAACTTGCCAAATATGGTAGCTATATTCTCTCATTCAACGGTGCCTCAATCATCAATTGTGAGACGAATGAAGAAATCTTCTCGAGTACGTTGCTTCCGGAGACGGTCGCCCATCTCCATGATATCAGTGTCCGGGAAGAAATCGCGATTCATACGTACATCGGTAACGAAATCGTAACCGATCAACCGAACCCGTATACTGATATCGAAGGTGAATTGACGGGGATGCCGGTTATCCATGTCGCCGACTTCAAAGAAGCGGTCACGACGCCTGTCGTCAAATGTCTCATGCTCGGTGACGGCGACACGCTCGCTCCAATCGAAACGAAACTGCAAGTCGAACTTGAAGGAAAACTTGCTGTCGCGCGTTCAAAACCGTTTTTCCTTGAGTTCACAGAAGCGGGTGTGACGAAAGGGACGAGCCTCGCCTTCCTCGCCGAACACGTCGGAATTGAGCAAGCCCACGTCATCGCTTGTGGCGACGGGAACAATGACCTCACGATGATTGAATGGGCCGGCCTCGGAGTCGCCATGGGCAACGCCAACACGACGGTCAAAGGCAAAGCCGACTTCATCACGAAATCAAACAACGAAGACGGGATTGCCCACGTCATTGAGACGTTCATGGGAACGGTCCTCGTCGATCGGTAAGTGAACAAACTGGATTGAACCAAGGAGGAATTACGATGAATAAAGGATTGAAACGAGCAGGACTTGGACTGGTCGGTACGGCTGTCGCCGGTGCCGCCTACGTATTTTTGTCCCCGAAACCGACCTCACGTCTCGTTAAGACCTCATTTGCCGGCGGGAACGAAGTGGCCATCAAAGGGTTTGATGAAGTCGTTCAAAAAACATCGGTCCGGAAAGATATCGACTATCATTCAGCCTATGAGAACGGGACGTTCGACTTGATTCGCTATGAAGGCGAGAAACAAATTGTTCCGACCATCTTTTGGGTGCACGGCGGTTCGTTCGTCGGTGGCGACAAGGCCGACGTCTTCAAATATGCGACGTCAATCGCGAGCAACGGCTATAACGTCGTTAGCGTCAACTACGCCCTTGCCCCTGACGTCACGTATCCCGTCCCGCTCCAGCAGCTTGAAGAAGCATACACGTATATCGCGGAAAACAATGACCGCTTCCGTCTCGACCTCGACCGCGTCTTTTTTGCGGGCGACTCGAACGGGGCCCAACTCGTCGCTCAGTTCGTCGGTATTCAATTGAACGACGACTACGCACCATCGGCCGAAGTGAATCAAGTCGTTCCGAAAACGGCGATCCTCGGCACGATTCTCATGTCAGGTCCTTATGACTTGAAACGAAGCATCATCGAGTCATCGAAGGCGGTCAACCGCTTCTTGTTCAAACGGATCGGTTGGGCTTACTTCGGAACGTACAATTGGGAAGACTTGCCGGTCGTCGCGGAAGCGTCGCCGCTCGTGAATATCCCGGCCACGTTCGTTCCGACGTTTATCACCGATGGCAACACCGGTTCGTTCGAAACGCAAGCGAAAGAATTTGCGACGATCCTCTCAGGTCGTGCGGACGTCACGAGCGTCTTTTATGACCGAAACGAGCACACACTCGGCCACGACTACCATTTTGAGATGGATAAGCCGGCAGCCAGTGCAACGTATCGCCGTTTAATCACGTTCTTGCGTGAAACGACGCGTTAACAAATAATCCCCGCCCATCATTGGGCGGGGATTATTTTTGTCAGTTGAGCAATGCGAGCGCGCGGCCAATCAACTCATGCCGCGACGGTGACGTCTCACGTAACGCGTGCAACCGTTCCGTCAACGCCTGTCGAAGCGCATCAGACTCGACGAGCTCCAAACATTCGATGTGGAGCAACCAAGCATCGGGATGATCGGTAAGAATCGTCGGCACGAGCTCATCAATCGACTCGCCTTGCTCCCGCATATTGCGGACCTGATTGAACATCGGGTCATCGTTCGTCCATACTCGGGCGTCACGTTCAATCTGGACCGGCTTCTCCAAGATGACGAGTTCTTCAATCTCGGTACCCGGGAAAATCGACGGCAGCGTATCTTGTCTCACTTCGAGTGTCTCCAGTTTAATCTGTCGTCCTTCGATGGTGACGACGACGTCTTCGAGATGCAACGCCTCTGTCGTCTCGCTGACGACTTGACCGTCTAACCGAATGTCCGCTGTCGCCAACACGTCTTGAAGCGGTCCATCGAGCACGAGCAGGCCATGATTATGCAAGTTCGTCAATTGACCGTGATTGACGTTCACACAGTCGTCCCATTGGATGAGGGCACGTGCCCCAGAGCGTGTCACGTGACGAATCACACCGACGCGATCCGTCCCGTCTTCTAGTCGGATGGTCGATTGACTGCCCGACGCGAGCGCCTTCTCGAGCGAAGCGATCCCACCTTGGTTGACCGCCATCCGTGACTCGAGTTCGTCTAGCGCGTCCTTCAACGCTTCAAAGTCTGGAATGACGAATAACTCGCGTTGCATATTCGTCACGTCTTGTTTCGTCTCAAGGGCGTGCTCCAAATTGAATGGATGCTTCGTGACGGCGTCTGTCAAACAGTGACGGCTCTCTCCGACCGAAGATAACAGGCCTGCCCCGTAGATGAGCGGATTGTCTACATCACCGATGAGGCCAAACTCGACCGTCCACCAAAAGATGCGGGCGACTTGTTGTGCTTCAGAGAAGCCGGTCACTTGGGCTTTGGCCGCATGAACTGCCGCTTCCGCGGCTGCAATCTCCTCGTCCGTCGAGTTCGCATTCTCCTTCACGACGGTCAATCGTTTAAGTGCTGCGAACGAGGCATGTTCTTCTCGATTCATGAATGCCCTCGCCCCGAGCTGACCGAACCGCTTCACAATCTGTGAAAATTCAGGATCCATCAACATTGGTGCATGGCCGGCCGCCTCGTGGATGATATCCGGTGCCGGACTGTACAAAATATTCTCGACTTTTCGGATATCGGTCGCGACCGGCAACATCCCGTTGCCTTGGAAATCAAAGAAAGCGACGCCTGGAATGAGACCATCGACTGCGACCGTCGACCAACCGGCCGACCGCATCTCTTCGGTCATCTGTTCGACGTTCGGGAGACGCTCCGGTCCCATCCCCGTCTTTTTCAACCCTTCGATGTAGAACGGGTGGGCCTTCCCTTCAAGCGTGTGCAAGTTCAGTCGTAAGACGAAGCGCCAGACAGCATGATCGGTCGGCGTGTACTCGTCGTAGAACTGTGGCGAAATATGAGGGGCCAAATGGCGTGGAATGATTTGTGTGAGCATGATGTTTCCTCCTTTAGTTGACTGAACGTAAAAAAATCCCTATCGATTCACTCGATAGGGACGACGATGCCGCGGTACCACCCTGATTACTAGACGGACGTCTAGTCACTCTACTCCGATAACGGGGGACCGCTCAACACGTGAGAGCTCGCGAACTGTAATTCGATTCATCCTATGGGCGTGTTCACAGCACCACACGCTCTCTGGGCCAGGGAAGATGTCTCTACTTCGGTTCGGTCATCGCTTTTATACTGTTATACAGTTATGCTTCTATGCATATTCGCTTTTAAGCACTAAAGTATCTTGTTGCTAGTAACGATAACAGACGATTTGGACGCCGTCAACAAAAAACAGTCCGCATCTGCAGACTGTCACAAACACCAATCGATTTCAGGTTGACCCCACTCACTCAACTTCGCATTCACTTGCGAGAACGGCTTCGATCCGAAAAAGCCGCGATGCGACGAGAGCGGACTCGGGTGGACCGAGGTCAAGACGGCGTGTTGCGGGCCAATAAATTTCTGTTTCTTCTTCGCGTCGTTCCCCCATAAGATGAACACGAGCGGATCTTCCCGCTGCCCAAGTCGCTCGATGATGGAGTCGGTGAACTGCTCCCATCCCTGTCCCCGATGCGAACCGGCTTTGCCTGCTTCGACCGTGAGCGCGGTGTTGAGCAGCAACACGCCTTGACGGGCCCATGCTTCTAAATTCCCGCTGGTCGGCACGGGACAGCCGATATCGTCATGCAATTCTTGAAAGATATTTCGAAGCGACGGTGGGAAACGTACACCGTCTTGGACTGAGAAACTCAGTCCATGCGCTTGGTTTGGCCCATGGTATGGATCTTGTCCGAGAATGACGCATTTGACGTCCTTGAACTTCGTATAGACGAACGCATTCCAAATGTCTTCTCGGGCCGGATATACGGTCGATGACGCATACGCCTCATCAACGAACGCTTTCAAGTTAGTAAAATAAGGCTCGGCCATCTCGGATGCGATGATGTCGCTCCAATCCCCGAGCAGGCGATCTGATAACTGTTCTCCCATGTGTTTCTCCCCTTTCCGTCTTATCATACCCGAATCGATGGCACACAAAAAGGCGAGCCCGATTGGACTCGCCCTTGATCATTATACTGTGACCGCGCCTGCGACTTCTTTCGCAAGTGCTTCGGCTTTCGCTTTTGCGTCAGCAACGATTTCTTCGATTTTGTCTGGGTATTGGTTCATGCCTTCAACTGGAAGTGTCGTCACTTCTGTCACGCCTACGAATGCGAGTGCTTGACGAAGGTATGCGTCTGCGAAGTTGAGGTCTGTACCTGTGTAGATTCCACCCGTACCTTGGATGTGGATCGCTTGTTTGTTCTCGAGAAGGCCGACTGGGCCTTGTTCTGTATAACGGAACGTTTTACCAGCAGTCAATACGCTGTCGAGGAACATTTTCATGCGAGCTGGGAAGAAGAAGTTCCACATCGGTGTCGCGAACACGTACATGTCAGCTTCCATGAATTTCTCAAGCATGCCGTTCATCGTCGCGACTTTAGCCGCTTCGACGTCAGTGAGGGCTTCGCCTGAAGCGAATTTGCCCCATGCGCTGAGGACGTCGCCGTCGATTTCTTGAACATCGACATCGTATAATTCGATTGCTTCGACTTCGAGTGACGCATTCTCATTCGTGAGTGTCGTCATGAACGTTTCTGCGACTTGTTTGCTGTATGACAATTCTGTTGGTTTCGGGTTAGCCGATACGTATAATACCTTTTTCATAAATGGGTTCCTCCATAAGTGTGATCTCTATTTTTGTAACAACAGTTAGAACTATATCATCTGTATATCTCGTAGTCAATTAGTTTAACTTCAAGATAAATAGTCAAAAAAAAACAGGCAGGCGTTATTTGCCTGCCGCGTTATAACCGACTCGTTTCAATAAATCGATCAACTGTTCAGTCTCTTGGTCGCTAAGGGGACCATAGATGTCTTTAAAAATCTCGATGTGCTCTGGATAGACGACGTCCATCAAGCGCTTGCCTTCCTCTGTCAACGAGGCGTATGTAACGCGTCGGTCAGACGGACAAGCCACACGCTCGATTAAGCCACGTTTTTCAAGCTTATCAATCACGTACGTGACGCTTCCGCTCGTAATCAAAATTTGGTCTCCGATTTGCTGGAGCGGGGTATCCCCTCGTTTATACAAGACGGATAAAACACCGAACTCTGTTGAATTCAATTGGTGGCGTCGTAAATCGTCCTTCACACGGTCACTGATTGCGTCCATCGCTCGTGCCAAGACGATCCATGCCTTCAATTCGAGTGATTCAATCATGTCGGTTTCACCTCAATTCGTTCATCATTTACCTTTAGTATAGCAGGACATGAGCAGTATACGGTGGGAAAAACGCTTCGTCAAGAAACTTCTTCGTTGTCGCCCCTGTCTGAAACGTATAGAATGGAATTATTGCGATTTTTAGAAAGGGTGGACGGTATGCGTGAGTATTACGAGATATCATTGACGATTAAACAAGCCTATTTGAGTACGGTCATCGAGTTGTTGAACCGGGAAGGGATCGCCCCAGACTATGCGCTCGAAAAAGAAGGCGCGGTCTTTTTACTATTCAACCACTTGCCATGGCCGAACGTCACGCGCGAACCCCATGCGGTCGAACGCTTCTTATTGACGTTGTCGCGTGAGGACTATTTGTTCGTCAAAACGAAACGTAAGTCCCCCGTCCCGGACCATGAGCCGGTCGCCTGCATGGGTGCATTCGACTCGCCGTTCCATGAACATTTGAAAATTGAACTCGCCGTCGACGAATCAGATGCAAGCCACCTCGATATGTCGGCATTCCGCCATTATTAAACAACACGTCTGTGTTGTTTTTTTATGACTAGTCTCGCCACAGGACGGGAATAGATGACAATATCTGAATGTGAAAAGGGGAATGTGCTTTGATGGATACAGTCATGTTAATCGTCAACCCGTCGTCCGGGAAAGAGTTAGGGAAAGAACACGCCGCGGCCGCGGAGGAAGTCTTGCGAGAGCGTTACGGCAACGTCGATGTCCGGTTCACGGAGAAAGCAGACGATGCCACACATTTTGCGAAAGAAGCGGCATCGAAACAATATAAAGCTGTCATCGCGATGGGTGGCGACGGGACGCTGAACGAGGCCGTAACGGGGCTCGCCGAAGCGGATCATCGTCCTGATTTCGGCATCATCCCGCTCGGTACCGTCAACGATCTCGCACGCGCGCTCGGCGTCCCGAGCGACCCCGCAAATGCCATCGAGGCACTCAAGACGGCGCAACCGACACCGATGGATATCGGCAAATACGAGAATGGCTACTTCATGAACGTCATCGCGATCGGCCTCATCGCCGAGGCTGTCGACGAGGTCAGTGTCGAGGAGAAAACAAAATGGGGCCCGTTCGCCTACTTGATTGAAGGAATCAAAGCGTTCCGTGAGCATAGTCCATACGCCTTGTCGGTCCAAGCCGAAGAGCACACGTTCGATGGAGACGCCTATTTGGTCGTCATCGCCCTCACGAACTCGGTCGGCGGGTTTGAAAACTTTGAACCGGACGCCGAACTGAACGACGGGTTACTTCACGTCTATCTGTTTGAGAACCTCGGCTTTAAAGACGCCATCCAACTCGCACCGGCCCTCTTCACCGGCAAGTTGAAAGAGACGGACAGCGTCACGTCGTTCACGACGAAACGGGTCCATGTCGACTCGCCAGAATCACTTCCGGTCAATGCCGACGGAGATACGGGCGGTAAACTCCCGCTCACGTTCGAAGTGCTTCCGAGCCACCTCAACGTCTTGAAGCCGATTCAGTAAAAAGGGGACTTTTCAGTTCGAGGGCAAAGAAGAATGCCTGAAAGGAGGGGAACTCGATGCCCATCTCGCTCGTCCCATTGCGAGAAGCGTCCGACGCCATCGTCGCGACGTTCAATCGTTGGAATAACGATCCCGCCATCGTCCATTTGATTCGTCCGGCCCGATCCGAAGCCGAACTCGTCGCGGAACACCAAATGACGGTCGCAGACTTGACGGAACGTCTGGACACGCACGATATTTTCTTGATTTACGACGATGATCGGCTCATCGGCGAGGTGAACTTCATCTATGACGCCCCGCACTTGTATGACAAAGAACGCGGCAGCGCTTGGCTTGGTCTGGTCATCGGTGAACAGACAGGTCGCGGGAAAGGCGTCGGCACCGCAGCCCTCACGTTACTGGCAGATCGACTTCGTGCCCAAGGTGTGCCACGCATCGAGCTCGGTGTGTTCGGATTCAATGAAGCGGCGCATCGCCTCTATCAAAAGCTCGGTTATCACGAAATTGCCCGTATCGAAGCGTTCACGTACTGGGACGGTCAATTTTGGCCGGATATCCGGATGGAAAAACGATTGGATTGAATAAGGCCTTCCTCGCATCGAGGAAGGCCTTTCGTCAGTTATTTAAATTCTCGACTTCGACGACGCGGAACCCTTTTTGTTCGAGTTTGGCGACAATCTTGTCTTTTGTCTTCTCGTCACAGTCCGGCGGCAACGTGATTAACACGCGACGCAACACCTTGCTCTTGGCGTCAAGCGTCATGAGGCTGGCGATTGATGAATATTTGCTGATGACTTTCGTGATTTTCTCGAGCGCCCCTGCCTGCTCACTGAGTGCAATCGTGACGACATAGCTCCCCGTGTCACGGCTCCATGCCTCTTCGAGCATGCCGAGCATCTTCCCGTGTGGCAAAATCCCGTAAAATTCGTTGCTCTCGTCTTTCAAGACCGCGATATACGGAAGTTCTTTGATTGAGAAGAAGACTTTGAAAAAGCCGTCTGACTCGTGAACGTACTTTTGCGTGTTCTTGATGAGTTCCATAACGTTATCGTCTAGGCTCGCCCCACTCATCCCGTGGCGATAAATATGCATTTTATAAATATTACCGCGGAAAAACGTTCCCGTCTCATCGAGCACAGGGACACAACGGTAGCCTGTCTTTTCGAGCGTGTCGAGCGCTTCGCGCAATGTCGCCTTTTCACTGATTGTGACGACATCTTTCTTCGGAATGCATAAGCTATGCACTAACATGCGGTTTTCCTCCTAGCCAAATTGAAAGTGGTCTACACCCTATTCATTACTATTCCCCAAATACGATTGAAATCCTGCCATCAATTTTCAAAACTTATTCCGGTCTGGATGCGACCTCGGGATTTGTCGTAACGCCAAAAAGTCGTTATAGTGAAACTATCCAAACAGACAAAGGGGATTGAACGACTATGACGATGAAAAAAGCTTTAACAATCGCTGGCTCGGACACGAGTGGCGGTGCAGGCATCCAAGCTGACTTGAAAACGATGGAAGAGCTAGGTGTTTACGGCATGACCGCCCTCACGGTCATCGTGGCTCAAGATCCGCATAATGCGTGGCATCACGAAGTGTTCCCAATCGACACGACGTTGATTGAGAAACAGATTGATACGGTCCTCGCTGGGATTGGTGTCGATGCCGTCAAGACAGGGATGCTCCCGACTCCAGAGATTATCGAACTCGCTGCCCGTAAAATTAAAGAGTACGGCATCCAAAACGCGGTCGTCGACCCAGTCATGGCATGTAAAGGTGCCGACGAGATTCTCAACCCGGACGTCGCGGTCGCGATGCGCAAGCACCTCGTACCGGTCGCTAAAATCATCACACCAAACTTGTTCGAGGCGCGTATGCTCGCTGGCCTCGATAAGACACCTTCAACGATGGAAGAAATCAAAGAGGCTGCTCGCTTGATCCATGAACTCGGCGCTGAAATCGTCATCGTCAAAGTCGGTGGCAAGCTCGGCTTCGACACAGCATTTGACGTGCTTTACGACGGCAACGAGTATCGCCTCCTCGAGAGCGAAAAAATCGACCCTGCCTTCACACACGGCGGCGGCTGCACGTTCTCGTCAGCGATCGCGGCTTCACTCGCGAACGGTCACTCGGTCGATGAAGCCATCGAAATCGGAAAAGAGTTCATCACGGAAGCGGTCCGTCACTCGTTCCGCCTCAACCAATATGTTGGGCCAACGAACCATACCGGTTACCGCAAAAAACTAGCAACACAATCATAACGGGTGGCCCGGGACGCATGTCTCGGGTCATCGTTTCCATTGGAGGGAACCGCGTGAAATCAATTCAACCTACAACCATCCAGACTTATTTGGACGCGCATGTATCCATGCCGCTCTATGTCCATGTCGAGACGACGAACGGGGCGTATGCGACGCATAACGACCCTGATTTTCATAACGCCGGTATGTTTATCCGCAACGTCGTCATCGAATATAGCATCGGCCAAATCAAGGGCGATGGACCATACCGGGTCGGCTTGAAGCTCGATCATGGTTGGCTTTACGTCGAAGGTTTGACCGACTACGAACAGCACGGAGACCAGCTCCTGCTCGCCGGCCATGACCGCCTCGGACGCCTCGCCTGCGCCTTACACTTAGACATCAAACCGCTCCCACAAGGAGCCTCGGAGGTGGAAAGCCAATGAATGGACCATTACTCGTTATTTTTCCGCATCCCGATGATGAAGCGTTCAGCTCGGCCGGGACGATTATCCAACACCATAAACACGGATTCCCGGTCACGTACGTCTGTCTGACGCTCGGTGAGATGGGCCGCAATATGGGCTCGCCGATTTTCACGACGCGTGAAGAGTTGCCGAAAATTCGTAAACATGAGCTCGAGGAAGCGTGTGCCGTCATGGGCATCGACGACCTCCGCATGTGGGGACTTCGCGACAAGACCGTCGAATTCGAAGACGAAGCGGAACTCGCGGCACGTTTCAGCGCCTTAATCGAGGAAGTACAGCCGACACGCGTCATCTCCTTCTATCCGGGTTACGCCGTCCACCCCGATCACGAGGCGACGGCACGTGCGGTCGTCCGAGCGTTGCAAGACATCGATGCCTCGAAGCGTCCTGAATTTTTAGGAGTCGCGTTCGACCATCGCACCGACGCCGAACTCGGAAACCCGCACGTCGTCATCGAAGTCGGTCAAGAGAGCGCGGCGAAGCGTGAAGCGTTGCTCGCCCACCGTTCACAGACGGAAGGCCTGTTACGCGCCATCGACAACGCAGAAAACGCCCACGTCATGGAGTTACTCCAACGTGAGCGCTTCTATCACTATCCGTTCTCATGATTCATAGGCAAGGCGTGTCACGTACAATAATGTACCGACAGCTCCTAAGCCGATTAACGTTCCCAATACGACAACGATATGTTCCATGTTCTCACCTCTACTTGGTTATACGAACTTGATGGATCATTGGTTTCAAAGCGCATGTGCTGACATGCGCTTTTTTCTTAGAAGTACAAGAAGTAAATCACAGCCGCCAACACGATGCGATAAATCGCGAACGGCGTCAACTTCACTTTGTTGATCAACTTCAAGAAGAACTTAATCGACAAGAGCGCAAACAAGAACGCGCTAATGAATCCGACAACGAAGACCGGGAGGGTCGCCATCGTAAAGTACTCCCATTTGCTGTAGAGCGACAGTGCACTAGCACCGAACATGATCGGTACGGCCATAATGAACGTGAAGTCCGCTGCGGCCCGGTGACTCATCCCTAAGAGGACGCCCCCTGAGATGGTCGACCCTGATCGTGAAAAACCTGGCCAGAGCGAGAAACATTGAATCAAGCCGACACCGAGCGCTTGTTTATACGAAATCTCATCGAGCGTGGCCGTCGTTTGACGCTTCACGCCTGACAAGTCCGCTACAATCATGAAGAATGCCCCGATGACGAGCCCAATCAAGACGGTCTTGATGGAGAACAAGTTCTCATCGATGTAGTCTTCAAACAACAGTCCAAGCACGCCTGCCGGGAGCAGCCCGATGAAGATATGTAGCAAGTTCAGTTTCTTTGTCGGCCCGCTGCTACGAATCGCGAGCAACTCCTTCGGATTCAATAACTCTTTAAACCGATTTCGAAATACGACGATGACCGCTAAAATCGAACCGAGCTGAATTACGATCTTAAATGTGTTCGCCACCTCTTGACCGAGGAAGCTACTCGAGTTGAGCCACAGGTCGTCCACGAGGATCATATGTCCCGTTGACGATACCGGAGCAAACTCGGTCAGTCCTTCGACGACGCCTAACAAAAAGCCAATAAATAATTCATACCATTCCATTGTTTATCTCCTACTCCAGTATTGTTTCTTATCATACACAACTTTAACCTCACCCGCCCTAGGTCTTAAGGCGTAAAAAAGAGGAAGCTCATGAAGCATCCTCTCTCCGCGCTATGACCGTGACAATCGCTTGATGCAGACAAACGATGATCCCGATGAACAAAAAGGCGGCAAAAAGCGTCATACCTGCCCCGGCGGCGAACAACAGACCGAACAGGATGATCCCGCCATGCAACAACATCGAGACGGACGATTCCGTCGTCGCCCTGATTCCGGATGGGACCCGATGATGCAACACACCGAGATAGAGCGGTTCAACAATACCGATGAGACAGGCCATTCCGACCATAATCACGAGACCAATCGGCCCCGGATAGAGCCCGAGAACGACAAAACCAACGCCGATTCCCCAACCGATCCAGCGTAGCCAACACTCGGCCGTGGCGAAGCGTAGCAGCATCGGTGCGACCAACTGTCCCGGTATTTGGATGAGCAGCAGGATCGTTGACATCGTCCCGAACCAATAAATCGGAAGCTCGACGTCGCGCGCATACAGTTGCCAGAACTCATCGATAAAATTGAACGCACTAATGGTCACGACAAACAACGACGTCACGATGAACACGCGACGATGTTGCCGGATAAAGCGGAAACCAGACCCGATATCTGCCCACGTCAAGCGCTCGTCCGACACGACTCGTCTCGGTTCGACAAGGCCAAAACTACATGCTGTCGCGATGAACAAACTGACAATCGACAGCACGTAGTTCAGCTCGAACGGGAAGCGTGTCGCCAGCAGACTACCACTGATGGCAGCGAGAACGGCTGCGACGATTCCAATGACATTCAATCGACCGATCGTGCGTTCAAACGTTCCCGCCTTCCCGTCCTGTTCGAGCGTCTCATACAACAACGCGTTCTCGGCCCCGCTCCGAAACGCCGCCCCAATGCCCGACAAGGCGATGGCGACAGCAAACCCGACAAACGAGAACGACAACAGTAGAACGATAAACGATAGACATTCCAACCCGACCCCGATCTGCATCAGACGCCGCCGCTCGAATCGGTCGGCAAGGACACCCGTCGGCACTTCAAGCAACACGACGAGGACGGCATAAAGCATCTCGAGATAGACGACCTCTTGAATCGTGATCGTCCGCGACTCCCAAAACAGACGTTCAATCGTATAGGCTGGGATGAGCGCATCGAACCAACGCATCCAGCCGAGCAACACAACGTTTCGACCGACTTAACTAGGTGAACGTGCTCGTTTCATCATACATCTCCTCCTTATTTGTCTATTCCCGCTAACACAAAAAAAGCCACGGAAAAATTCCGTGGCCTGCACATTATTTAAGCAGATTGAGCATCTCGCGATTGAACGCCGGGATGTCATCCGGTTGTCGGCTCGTGACGAGCTGTTCTTGGCAGACGACGACTTCTTTGTCCGCATACTTCGCTCCAGCGTATTCCATGTCGACTTTAATCGACTTGTAGCCGGTCGCATCGCGGCCTTCGAGCGTCTTCGCCGTAATCAACAGCTGTGGTCCATGGCAGATGGCGAATACCGGCTTTTTCGCGTCCATGAACGCCTTGGCGAACTGGACGAAACGGTCATCTTCGCGTAACAAGTCAGGTGAGAATCCGCCCGGTAAGAGCAGTGCGTCAAAGTCTTCTGGTGAGACGTCGTCGATGGCTTTGTCGATTGTGACCTTCGACTCCCCTTGTTTGCCTTCGACTGTATTCCCAGCTTTCTTTTCAATCGTGACAACTTCGTGCCCCGCTTCCACCAATGCGTCGCGTGGACCCGTGAACTCTACGTCTTCAAACATGTCTGTGATTAGCGTTGCTACTTTTGCCATATTGAAACACTCCCTCATTATTTTTATGCACATAGGGAGTGTTCCACACCTAACCGGAGCATAAACATTCAGCGAAACTTGGAGACGTACGGATTCGAGCGTTCAAAGAAACGATACGGATAGTCACGCGCTTCGCCCGTGTTAGGAATGCCGATGCGCGGACCGGCCTCGATGTCTGGAATGACGTCCCCTTCGACGATATAGAGCGGTTCATGTTGGAGCGAATGCCCATACAGGTCCATCGTGATCCCGAGCGCTTTCGTCAGCTTGCCGGGACCGTTCGTCTGATCGAACCGTTTGATGCCAGGACGATTCATGTCGATGATGGCCTGTCCTTCAATCGGCTCGATGGCTCGGATGAGGACGGCTTCCGGCGTGCCGACCGGACCGCTCACGACGTTCAAGAGCGTATGCGTGTGCATCTGATACGTATAGACGTGTCCCGGCAATCCGAACATGACCTCGGTCCGATTCGTCCGTCTGCCCCCGAAGCTATGGGCCGCCCGATCGATGGCACCTAAATAGGCCTCCGTCTCAACGATTTTGCCGACAATCTGACCGTCGAGATGATCGTGGACGAGATAGTGACCGAGCAATGAGCGTGCCAATTCAATCGTCGGTTGCTCGTAAAATGATGGATCGAGTCGTTTCATCGTCATCCCTCCTTCGGTTTATTTTCTCAAATGAAGACGGGGTGACACAAAGAAGATGCCTTTTCTGATCAAAGGGATTTCATGATGAGAGCCGAACTATATGACATACGAGAAAGTGAGGCGAAACAAGGTGGGGTATCTATTAGAGTTAAGACAGACAGTCGGGAACAGACCATTAATCTCTGTCGGGGCGACCGTGCTCGTCTTGAATGACAATCATGAGTTGCTGTTTCAACAGCGTTCCGATACGGACGATTGGGGATTGCCTGGAGGCTCGATGGAGTTGAATGAGACGTTGGATGAAGTGGCGGCTCGTGAATTGAATGAAGAGACAGGGCTTGAAACCAATCAATTTGAACTCATCGGTGTCTGCTCAGGGCCAAAATTTTACTTTACGTACCCGAACGGGGATGAGACGTATAGTGTCATCAACCTTTTCCATGCGAAGCGCGTGCAAGGGACGTTAGCCATGAACGACGGAGAAAGTCTGGACTTGCAGTATTTCTCAAGAGCCGACTTGCCATCGGACATCGAATCGAGGGCTCAGGCGCTCATCGACCAGTTCGGGGATGCGTTATGGCAACTCGAGAACTCTTTTATCTGAGACACTCAAAAACCATCCAGGACAGCTAATTGTCCTGGATGGTTTTTTTGAGTGATTCGATTAAGATGCGATTCGCATCGTCTCACGCTGCTTTCCCAACTTCACGTATCCGAGAATAATCGAGAAAATCGGGCTGAGCCAGAGGAAGAAGGCGAATGGTGCGTATTCAAGCACCGGCACCCCGAGCGTGGCCGCGAAGAACGCACCCGACACGCCCCATGGGATGAGCGGGTTGATGACCGTCCCACCGTCTTCGAGGGCACGTGACAAGTAGCGCGGATCGATGCCGCGATCGATGAACCCTTGCTTGAACGCTTGACCTGGGAGCAAGATTGACAAGTACTGTTCGCCCGCGAGCAAGTTGACGCCAATCGAGCTGAGGACGACCGACAACACCGAGCTGCCTGGTGATTTCAATCGTTCGAGCAACGCATCGACAATCGCTTGGAATACGCCGAGCTCACGGAGCAAGCCACCGAACGCGAGCGCAATCAAGACGAGACTGACCGACCAGAGCATCGACTCGAGTCCGCCACGATCGAGCACAGCTGCAATCGTCTCGTTCTCGACACCCGACTTGAACCCGGCCTGCATGACACCGAACCAGTTTGTGACGTTCCAGTTGCCTTGAACGAAACCAGCTGTCAACACCCCGGCGAACATCCCGACGAGCATCGTCGGCAAGACCGGCATGCGACGGAACGCAAGCACCGCGACGAGAACCGGCGCGAGTAGCGTCAACCATGACAAGTTGAATCGTCCAGCGAGTGCTGCCTGCGCTTCAGCGATTTGCGTCGTATCCGCCGCTTGACCGCTCCGACCGAGAAGCGTGAACAAGACAAGGGTGATGAGGATGGCCGGTACGGTCGTCCCCATCATAAAGCGGATATGGTCGAACAGTTTGACACCAGCCACGGCTGGTGCGAAGTTCGTCGTATCCGACAGCGGGCTCATCTTGTCACCGAAGAGTGCACCCGAGACGATGGCCCCGGCTGCGAGCGCCGGAGAGATCCCGAGCGCCATCCCGATTCCGAACAAGGCGACCCCGACCGTACCGACTGTCGTGAAGGCACTGCCCGTGAACGACGAGACGATCATCGTGATGAGCAGGACGCTCGGCAAGAACCATTGTGCTGAAATTGTATCTAAACCGATGGAGAGGATCGTCGCCACGGTGCCAGACATTTGCCATACGCCAATCAACATCCCGATGAGCAGTAAAATCAAGACCGGCATGATGGCTTCACGGATCCCGCTAATCATCGCCGCTTCGATTCGTTTGAAATCACGCGTCCGATAATACGCGTAACCCCCTATTAATACCATTGTGCCAAAGATCGCCATATGTGGCGTCGCTTTGGCCAAAAACATCAGTGCGAGCAGGGAAATCCCGCTCATCAGCACGACGAATACAGCCTCTTTTCCTTTCATCTGCATCGACGTCCCCTCCTTTCAGTTCCATTATTTTCTACCTAACCGCTTAAACGCTTTTATGCGCGAAAGTGTTTCAGTGATGTTCTTTACTATACCTGCTTCTCTTTTCCCTGTCAAACGTCTTTTTATGGTAAAGTAAACGCTCGAGGGTGACCTCCGGAGTTCGTAACCTCCTCCGACATCAAAACTAGCGAAAAAGGAAGTGTGCACGTTGCAACACGAAAAAGCATTGGTCGTCTTTAGCGGCGGTCAAGATTCAACCACCTGTCTATTTTGGGCAAAACAACAATTCTCTCATGTGGAAGCGGTGACGTTCGCCTACGGGCAACGCCATGACGCGGAAATCGAGGTCGCAAAAGAAATTGCGGCCGAACTCGATGTCCCGCACCACATCCTCGACTTGTCCTTACTCGGACAACTCACCTCTAATGCGCTCACGAGACATGATCTCGACATCGACAATGCGGACGTCCCAAACACGTTCGTCGATGGACGCAATCACTTATTCTTATCCTTTGCGGCCGTCATGGCCAAACAGCTCGGTATGCATCACATCGTCACCGGCGTATGTGAGACCGACTTCTCAGGTTATCCGGATTGCCGGGACCAGTTCGTCAAATCCTTGAACGTGACGCTCAACTTGGCGATGGACTATCCGTTCGTCATCGATACACCGCTCATGTGGCTCGACAAAAAACAGACGTGGGAACTCGCGGATCAGCTCGGTGCGTTCGATTACGTCAAAGAACGGACGCTCACGTGCTATAACGGCATCCTTGGATCAGGTTGTGGCGAATGCCCGGCTTGCGTACTCCGTCAAAACGGCCTCGCCGCTTATGAGGAGGTGCGCGTATGAAGAACGCTCCATTCCTTGCCCCGACGAGTGTCGAAGCTAAACAAGACGGCTCGCTCATCTACTGTCCGCACCGCGTCCAAATCGTCAAAGAAGTGACATTCGATGCCGCCCATCATTTGTTCGATTACGACGGCAAATGCCGCGCGCTGCACGGACATACGTATAAATTGCAAATGGGCATCAGCGGTTTTCTCGATAACCGTGGCATGACGCTCGACTTTGGTGATTTAAAAGCCATCTTTAAAGAAGAACTCGAACCATACCTCGACCATCGTTATTTGAATGAGTCGTTACCTTATATGAATACGACTGCCGAAAACATGTGCTACTGGATTTTCGAACAGCTCGCCAAGCACTTGCCTGACGAGCGCGACGTCCGCGTCGAATTCGTCAAACTGTACGAGACGCCGACCTCGTACGCCGAGTTCCGCCGCGAATGGTTGGTGGACTGATGAAAATCCCTGTCCTCGAAGTGTTCGGCCCGACGTTTCAAGGGGAAGGCCGCGCCATCGGGCAAAAGACGATGTTCGTCCGGACCGCCGGTTGCGATTATCGCTGTTCATGGTGCGACTCTGCCTTCACATGGGACGGCTCGGAGAAACCCGACATGCTCACAGCCGACGAAATCATCGAACGTCTCGACGCGCTCGGTGTGTACGACTACGTCACCATTTCGGGCGGTAACCCGCTCCTCATCGCCGCGATGAAAGAGCTCGTAGCGAAATTGAAGGCGCGTGACGTCAAGCTTGCCGTCGAGACGCAAGGCAGCCGCTATCAGGACTGGCTGTCTGACATCGACGACGTGACGCTCAGCCCGAAACCACCTTCTTCCGGCATGACGACCGACTGGGAGAAACTCGACGCCATCGTCGAACGACTGCGCCCCGAACAGATGACGTTCAAAGTCGCCGTCTTCGATGAGCTCGACCTCGCCTATGCGAAATCGGTCCAGACGCGCTATACGCCGGACGTCATGTACTTATCGGCCGGCAATCCTGAGCCTGGTGCGGACGGTGACATCACCGACGCCCAGCTTCGTCGCTTGAAACAACTATGGGAGGACGTCGCCCGTGATCCGTCATGGCAAAGCGTCCGTGTCCTGCCGCAACTGCACACATTACTGTACGCCAACGAACGTGGCGTCTAAGGAGAATACTCATGAGACCAGAAGACTTACAAGACTTGTCGCTCCTCGGACAGAAGAGCGTCCCCTACATTTTTGAATACGCACCGGACGTCCTCGAGGCGTTCCCGAACCGTCACCCGGAGAACGACTACTTCGTGAAGTTCAACGCACCGGAGTTCACGTCGCTCTGCCCGATCACGAACCAACCGGACTTCGCGACGATTTACATCTCATACATCCCGGACGAGAAGCTCGTCGAGTCGAAATCGCTCAAGCTGTACTTGTTCAGCTTCCGCAACCACGGAGACTTCCATGAGAACTGCATCAACGTTATCGGAAAAGACCTCGTCAAGTTGATGGAGCCGCGCTATCTCGAAGTGTGGGGTAAGTTCACGCCACGCGGCGGCATCTCGATCGACCCGTACTACAACTACGGCAAGCCGGGCACGAAATATGAAAGAATGGCGGAACATCGTTTGTTCAACCACGATTTGTATCCTGAGACGGTCGACAACCGTTAAATCAAAAAGTAGGCGCCGATGAGCGCCTACTTCTTTTTATAACGATTGATTTGTCGTTTAATCGGTTCGCGGAACACGGTCGCAACGAGTGTCAAGACGACTAGCACGCCGAGCGCGAACAATACCATTTTTACATCGCCGCTTACGAGGCTGCTGCCGAGAAAGTTGTTCGCGAACGCCCCGGGAATCATCCCGACCATGGTCGCGAGCACGTACCCCGGGAGGCGCACTTTCGCGAGCCCGGAGGCATAGCTGACCAAGTCAAAGTTGACGAGCGGGATCAGGCGTAAAATCAAGACGTAGAAGAAGCCGTCCTCTTCGATTTTATGTTGCAGCTTCTCATAGCTGCTCGTCTCGAAATGATGCAAAAAGCGGTCACCAAAGCGAATCGCCACGTAGTACGCGACGAGGGCGCTGAGCGTGGCCCCAATGACCGTATAGACGACGCCGGCGAACGTCCCGAACGCCAAGCCGCCGGCGACGGACAAGACGGACGTCGGGAAGAGGATGAGCGGACGGAACGTGAACAAGATGATATAGACGAGCGGGGCGAGCCATCCGAATTGAACGATATAATCCCGAATCTCCGCCGGTCGCAAATCAATCCATTGATAGAGGAACATCGCCGTCCCGAACACGACCAAGACGATCGCAATGATCCACTGCGTTTTCCACTTGTTCATCGGTCGCCCTCCTCTCTTTCTTTCATCATATCGCCTCGTCTCGAAAAAGTAACGCCTTCCTTTTTTTAGGAGTCACATTATGGTACGGTTAGAAAAAGCAGAAGGAGGAATCCCTATGTACTTGGCAGATGCCATCAAACTGAAGAGCCTGCTCCATAAGCAGATTGATAAATTGTTAGAAGAAGTCGAGCGCGTCGCGTTCATCGAACTCGAGAAAGACGAGCCGCTCCCGACGATTCAATCGCGCTCACTCGAGGATATCGAAGTCGAACTCGAGTCGATTCGTCGAGATATGCGTTGTCTCGATCGTCTCGTTTATGAGGCGAACTTGAAGACGGTAATTGAGACGCACGACGGGCCACTCCCACTCGTCGAGGCCATTGAGTTCGCGATTCAACTACGTGCTCAGGCCCGCATGTATCAAGAACTATCCGAGCGTCCGAAGCGCGAGTTTCAATACGGTTTTGGTGAAGGGACTGCCGTCATCAAGCATGCACTCTACGATCCAGAGCTATATCGCTTGAAAGCGATTGACGTCGAGAAGCGGGCCAACCGCATCGCCAGCGCCATCGAGACGGCCAACCATCGGACCGAAATCGAATTTGATGCAAGCCGCTATATGTAAGAAAAACGCGTCGGGAACATTCCCGACGCGTTTTACATGTGGTGATTATGATGGTCATGATGCGAGCTTGAACGGCGGCGCGGTGCCGGCTCGTCGGCGAACTTCTCTCCGTCTAAAATACCGAGCCGTTTATATTGGCGGTCAATCCGCTCTTTCGTCTCGTCGTGCACGTGCGACGACTCCATAATCAAGTGATAGCTGCCGAGCGCGACCCGGAACGGCTCCATCTGTGTCCGTTCGACCGGGAACGACGTCACGTCCCGCAAATAGTCGGCGAGACGGTTCGCCGACTCGTCACTCGGATGGTCGGCCAGATCTGACGCGAACTGCTGCATATCTTTCAATAGGCTGTTCGTCTTCACTTGATTGCGGATGCCTGCCATCACGGCGAACACAATCAGTGCGATAATACTAATAATCACAATCGGAAAGATGCTGAACATCCCCTCGAACAATGAATCCCCCATCCCGGTCGAATCGATATATACTTCCTCTCCAAATGCAAACGTATGGACCATGCTGTTGCCCCCCTTTTTCTATAAATACGGATGCAGTCCCATTTGGTTTCAAGACAATAAAAAAACCGTGGCATGCGCCACGGCTTCAGCGGTCAGTTCAATTGTTTCTCCATCATGATGCGAGGCTCGTTATCCTCTGTATACGCCCCCATGATGTCGTAGCCACACAACAGATTCAAGATGATGACCCCTTTGTTCGTGTTGCGCGCTTTCGTTCGAATCGAATGGAACCCTTGCGCCTTCACCCATTCGAGTTGCGTGTCCATCAACTTGCGGCCGATGCCATGCTTTTGAAACTCAGGGTGAACGCCGCCGGCCCAGCTATAGAAGCGATACGGCTCGGCCTCATAACCGATTTTGAAGCCGACGAGACGCTCGTCTGAAAACGCGAGCAACACGAGCGGATTCGCATGGCGATATAGCCGTTCTTTAAAACGCAGTTGATCGATGTCCCCGTATAACGTCCGATACAGGTTAAAGAATTCCTCTTCATAGTCTTTGAAATTCGTTGTCACATCTTTCACGATAAATGAACTGGTCGTACTCATCTTTCCATCCCCTTTCCGAATATGGACAAGTTGTTCGTACGCGTGTACCTTTCGCCGTTTACTCCGTTTTTCCTGTCTCGCGCGCAAAAGCGGTCAAACCTTTTTGCTTATACACGCCGAGCGACCGCTTCGGAAGGCTCTTCACCATCCAATTTTTTAAGATGCGTTGCTTGTCTTTCGCCTTCAGTCCATAGCCTTCCGTCACGACATGACGCGCCCGCGTCGTCACATCGTATAACGAGATGGCGGCAGCGACCGAGATGTTCAAGCTTTGGACATATCCTTGCATCGGAATCAGATAATTGCCGTCCGCCTTGGCGAGCGCCCGTTCCGATACGCCGTGATGCTCGTTCCCGAACAACAGCACCGTCGGTTTCGACACGTCGATGTCCTCAAGCGGAACCGCCTCTTCACTGAGTGCCGTGGCGAGAACTTGATATCCCTCCGCCTTCAACCGGTCAATCGCGTCCTCAATGGAAGGGTGTTCGACCACGTCGACCCAACGATCGGCGCTCTTGGCGATAATCGAGTTCGGTTTGAACTTGGCCCGACCCTCGACGACGTGCAACGTCTGCACACCGAACGCGTCCGCCGAGCGGAGCACGGCCGACTGATTGTGGGGATCATCGACCCCTTCCGTCAAAATCGTGATGTGGTTCGTCCGTAACGCCAACACTTCCTGCATCCGTTTGACACGGTCTGGCATCAACATGCTATACAGTAATCGATCTTCTTCTAATAACAGGCCCGACTGCAACAACTCCTCAAGCAAGGCCGCCTGCTCTTCTTTTGATAATGCCGATGTCGTCTGTCTCCATCCCATCGTTCTCGCCCCTTTCAACCTCTAGTATTGTAGCGAGATTCGTTCCGACTGACAAGCTGTGGGCGAAACGAGTCGAATCAGATTCGATTATGAAAATCCATGAAAATTAGGAAAACGGTTGCACAAATTTATGCAATCGATTACAATCATTTATGCAAGCGATTGCATTAGTGGTCGCCATAGACAGATAAAAAGTTCCGTATAGGAAGGAAGCGTATAGCATGAAACAACTCATCTCGTTCGACTTTTGGCAGAAACTCGGTAAGGCCTTAATGGTCGTCATTGCCGTCATGCCAGCCGCAGGTCTCATGATCTCGATCGGTAAATTAATTGGCATGTCAGCCGGAGACGTCAGCATCTTGCTCACGACGGCTCGCATCATTGAAGATCTCGGTTGGGGAATCATCGTCAACTTACATATCTTGTTCGCGGTCGCCATCGGTGGCTCGTGGGCGAAAGATAAAGCCGGCGGTGCTTTCGCTGCACTCATCGCCTTCATCTTGATTAACCGTGTCACAGGTGCCATCTTTGCCGTCAACGGAACGATGCTCCAAGACCCGGAAGCGACAGTCCAGTCACTCTTCGGAGCTGACCTTGTCGTCGCTGACTACTTCACATCAGTACTCGGTTCACCAGCTCTTAACATGGGCGTGTTCGTCGGGATTATCGCTGGTTTCCTCGGTGGTGCCCTTTATAACAAGTTTTATAACTTCAACAAATTGCCGAACGCCCTCTCGTTCTTCAACGGGAAGCGCTTCGTCCCATTCGTCGTCATCCTCGGTTCGGTCGTTGCCGCGATTGCCTTGTCAATCATTTGGCCGACGATTCAAGGTGCGCTCAACAGCTTCGGTGAATGGATTGCGACGTCACGCAACACGGCACCAGTCCTCGCGCCGTTCATCTATGGTGCGCTCGAACGCCTCCTCTTGCCGTTCGGACTTCACCATATGCTCACTGTGCCAATGAACTACACGGAACTTGGTGGCACGTATACGATTTTGACAGGTGCGACAGCCGGTTCGGTCGTTGCAGGTCAAGATCCGCTCTGGTTGGCTTGGGTAACGGACCTCGTTAACCTGCGTGCCGCTGGTGATACAGCCGCTTACAATGCATTGCTCGCAGACGTCGTACCGGCCCGCTTCAAAGTCGGTCAAGTCATCTTGTCGTTCGCTGCCTTGATCGGTGCTGCTTACGCGATGTACCGCAACGTTGACGAAGACAAGAAAGCACAATACAAGCCGATGTTCTTGTCGGCTGGTCTCGCCGTCTTCTTGACAGGTGTCACAGAACCAATCGAATTCATGTTCATGTTCGTCGCTCCAGTCCTTTACGTCGTCTATGCACTCATGGCCGGTGCCGCCTTCGCTTTGGCGGATGTCATCGACCTTCGTGTCCACGCATTCGGTGCGATTGAATTGCTCACACGGATCCCGATGATTGTGAAAGCAGGATTGCTCCAAGACTTGATTAACTTCTTCCTCGTGTCAGCGGCCTTCTTCTTCTTGAACTTCGGTGTGTTCAACTTCTTCATCAAGAAGATGAACCTTCCGACGCCTGGTCGCAACGGGAACTACATGGAAGAAACAACTGAGAAATCGAACGTGACCGGCAACGAGCAGGTCATGGGGATTATCGCTCTACTCGGTGGGGAAAATAACATTGAAGACGTCGATGCCTGCATGACGCGTCTGCGTGTCACAGTCAAAGACATGTCGCTCGTTTCAGAAGAGAGCGAATGGAAAAAGAACGGCGCCATGGGTCTCATCTTGAAAGACCGCGGTGTCCAAGCAATCTACGGCCCAAAAGCCGACGTATTGAAGTCTGATATTCAAGACGTCATCGGTGCATAATCAACAGGCCAGCTCGTACGAGTTGGCCTGTTTTTTTCTAAAGGAGGACTATCGTGAATATATTAACGCTGAACTGTCACGCCTGGTTAGAGGACCGTCAACAAGAGAAAATCGACTCGATTGTCGAACGGATCGCGAGCGAGGAATATGACATCATCGCACTCCAAGAAGTGAATCAACATAAAGAAGCCCCGCTCATCGATGGCTTGATTCGAGAGAACAACTTCGCCTATGTGCTCGTCGAGCGTTTGAAAGAACAAGGCGTCGATTACTACATGACGTGGGACTTCGCCCATTACGGCTATGACGTCTACGAGGAAGGGGTCGCAATCTTGTCGCGCACTCCGTTCGTGTCGACCGAATCGTTCTTCGTCTCGCAGACGACCGATCCGAACGATTACAAATCTCGGAAAATCGTCAAGGCGGTCTTGGACGGCTTGGATGCGCCGACGGCAATTTACTCATGTCACCTCGGTTGGTGGCATGACGCCGATGAACCGGTGCGCCATCAGCTCGATGAACTGTTGCGTCGCGTCGAGGACGACGATCGTGCCTTGTTGCTCGGTGACTTCAATAACGACGCGTTCATCCGTGGCGAAGGGTACGACTACTTGATTGAGCACGGTCTCCAAGACCTGTTCCATTTGGCGACCGAGCGTGAAGGTGATGCGACCGTCCAAGGTAAGATTGCCGGCTGGGACGAGAACAAGCAGGCGCTTCGCATCGACTTGATGCTGACGAACGCCCCGATTCATGTCTCGCGTCACGCCGTCGTCTTTGACGGCGAGAACGGTCCTGTCGTTTCCGACCACGCCGGTGTCGAAGCGACCGCGTTCTGGCGCTAATCAGACCCTTTTCTTTTACAATGTGAGAGAAAAGGGTTTTGCTTTTGGCGAAAATTCGGTATGGTTGGAAACGACTGATGTCTAACAACAATCTTTTTGAAAGTAGTGATTCTTTTTGACGACTTCTTCAACGCTCAGTCGGACCGACTGGACGCTCATTTTATCGCTCGCCTTGCTCACGTTCGTGCTCGGGACGAGTGAATTTGTCATCGTCGGGATTTTGCCTGATATCGCCGACGGTCTGTCGATTTCGATTGCCACGGCCGGAACGCTCGTCTCGGCATTTGCCATCACGTTCGCCATCGGGACCCCGCTGACGATGTCATTGACGAGTCATTTGCCGAAACGAAAACTGATGCTCACGCTCACCGCGCTATTCATCGTCTTCAACTTGTTCAGCAGTCTCGCCCCGACGTATGGGACGTTACTCGCGCTCCGGATGATGACCGCCGTCGTGACGGGCGTGCTCATCTCGCTCGCCATGCTCGTCGCCAGTGAATCGGTGCCGACCGGGAAGCGTGGGATTGCCGTCTCGTTCATCTTCGGTGGCTTCACGATGGCAAACGTATTCGGTGTCCCGCTCGGTACGTTCATCGGGCAACGGGCCGGATGGGAAACGACGTTCTTGTTGACGACCGCTTTAGGCGTCGTCGCATTTCTCGCCGTCTACCGCGTCGTCCCGAGTCAGTTGACGAGCGTCAAGACGTCGATTGCCGATCAGTTACGCCTCTTGACGAACCCGCGGATTTTAACCGCGTTCTTCATCCCCGCGTTCGGCTTCGGCGCGACGTACGTCGTCTATACGTATCTCGTGCCGATTTTGAAAGGCGTGCTCGGCGTCCCTGTCGCTTGGGTCAGCCCGATTCTGTTCGCTTACGGATTCATCTCCATCTTCAGCAATATGGCGGCCGGGAAAATCGCCAGCCATAATCCGATTGGACGGCTCCGGTTCGTCTTTCTCATCCAAGCGCTCGTCTTGGCTGCCTTGTACGTGACGACATCGAACGTGACACTCGGTCTGATCAATATCGCGCTCATGTCGTTCATGGCAATTCTGCTGACGACCTCGACGCAAATCTATTTGATCGACTTGGCCGAAAAGTTCAATCCGGACGCCAAAGGCCTGGCTTCGTCACTCATGCCGGTCGCCAGCAACGTCGGGATCGGGATGGGCTCGGCCCTAGGTGGTCTTGTCTATGCGAACGCACCTGTCATGACGCTCGCCCTCGTCGGTGGCGCCGTCGCGCTCATGACCGCCTTGCTGACCGCGGTCAGTCATCAGCTCGACCAACGTTAAAACAGCGTGCCCCATGATGTGGGCACGCTGTTTTTTAGAGCCAATCCAAGATTTGATTAATCGTCTCGTCGAGTTGTTGTTTGGCGCTGAGTGGGCTATCGTTATCCCCGTCCTGCGGGCCGTACATTCCGAAGTTGGCGTGATTGCCGTCTTTGATTTGATGGAAGACGGCGTCATCCGGGACGTTGTCACGGCTCGCCTCGATATCAGCCGGTGTGGCCAGATCGTCACGTTCACCGGAAACCGACAAGACACGCAGATTGCTATCCGCCATTGTACTAATCGGATACGAGGCGAGGAAGATGACCCCCTCGACTTGCTCCTCGTGTTCGAGCGCGTAACCGGACGCCGCCGAACCGCCGAGTGAATGACCGCCGACGACCCAACGTTCGATGTCTGGATGGGCGGCGATAATCGTCTCCGCAGCATCAATATCTGCTATCCCGAGATTCAAGCGCAACGATGGGATGGCGACGAAGCCACCTTCCTCTGCCAGTCTGGTGCCATAGTAAGCGTACGCCTCTTTCTCGACTTTCGCTCCAGGATACAGGATGAAACCAACCTCGCTGTCTGTCTGCCCGAACTCGAGACGATTGTTCACTTCCGTCGCCTCAGCCGCGTAACCGAGCGCCTCTTCCGTCGGTCCGTACGTCAGTTGCGTCCACACGAGGAAGCCGATGATGGCGACCAAGATGACTCCTAATAGGCCGAGGCCAATCCACTTCAGTTTTTTCTTCATTATATACCTCCATTTGCATCAACTTCCCCGTCACGGTACACTAGTATTAAAAAAGGGAAATGGCAGGGGGACATCATGACCAAAAGTTCTGTAACCACGACGATTCAGTGGTTTATTTTTATTTTAGCTACAAACATTGTACCACCGCTCTCGATCGCTGCCTTATTTGAACTGTCGCCAGGCGAGACGATGACGTTCATCTCACGTTCACTGTTCGTCTTCGCACTCTTCAGCATCATCCAGACGCTTCTCGGCCACCGCCTGCCCATCTTAGAAGGACCAGCCGGGATTTGGTGGGGTGTGTTCACACTCTATGCCTCCATCGGTCCAGCACTTTATGGGAGCGGACAAGAGACGCTCCAAGCGCTCGGTTTCATGTTGTTCTTAAGTGGTGTGCTCGGTGTCGTCATGACTGTCACCGGACTGTTGCGACGGATGCTGTCGTTGTTCACCCCACAAGTGCTCGGGGTCTATATGATTCTGCTCGTCCTGCAACTGTCGGGTGCCGTCATCAAAGGCGGCTTTGGCGTGACCGAGGACGGCATCAACACAATCCAAGCCGTGGCGACGGCCGGCCTCGTCTTATTCGCGCTCACGCTCGAGCGTAGCCGGTTCAAGCAGTACGGCCTCGTCATGACGCTCATCGTAGGGTTTTGGCTATTCAACATGCTCGGTCTCGGGAATCCGATCGTCCGTTCTGAGTCATTTTTCCTCGTCCCTGAACTATTCCCGTTTGGTATGTGGGTATGGGATTGGAATTTGCTCCCGACTGCGTTCGTCATCACGCTCCTGCTCATGACGAACGTCCTTGCCAATATCAAATTGATTGAGCGCATCGTCAGCTCGCGCGAGAAGCGTCAAATCGAAGGGAACGTCCCGGCGTCAGGCGTTGTCAGCGGCATCAGCCAAATGGTGGCGGGCATGTTTGGGACACCGGGACCGGTCGCCATCTCTGGAACGGCTGGTTTCTTATCCTCGACGGAGAGCGTCCATCGCTCACCCCATCTCGTGGCCCATGCTGTGATGATGGTGCTCGCCCTCATCGGTCCGTTCGTCTCGCTCATCGCGAGCATCCCAGCCGCCGTCGGATACGCCATCGTCACCCCGCTCATCGCGACGATGATTATCATCGGAATTAACGAGGCAGCGTTCGAATTGAACCAAAAGACGGCGTCACTCACTGTCGGTCTTCCACTTGTGATTGGGGCCGGCGCGATGTTGCTCCCACCTGGGGCGATGAACGATTTGCCGCCGCTCTTGGCGACCGTGTTCTCGAACGGACTCGTCCTCGGAACAATCGTCGCCTTGACGACAGCCATCCTCAGCCGTATCAAAGACTAAAAAAACTGACCTCGCGTGAGGTCAGTTTTTTTCGGTTACGTGCATATGGAACGCAGCGTCGTGCGGCAAGACGGCACCGTCTTCGGCCTCGAAGTGTGCGCGGTCCTTGACGTAGGCGGCAATCGAGATCGTGTCGCGGTGAAGCGCCCGTTTGAACGCTTGCTCGGCCGTCACCGGTGTCCCATCGTCATTTTTCAACTCGAGACCCATCAGCTTATACCCGAGCGTCTGTCCGCCACGGCGCATCTGACATGCCTCGAGCGCGTAGGCGATGAGTGTCGGCGTGATGACGACGTGGACGAACTCGCTCTTCACTTTCTTGCGGACGAGCTGCTCGACACCAAAACTTAGCAATCCGGCAATGACACCGTCAATCAAGACGGCTTTGGTCCGTTTCTTCGTTAATGGGTTCATTGGCTCATCCTCTGCATCATGCCAGACGTCAATACTTCGATGCCTTGTCCTTCTTCCGCGGCCATAATCAACGCGCGCGCCACATGGAGCGCTTGAATCGGTGCAGCATCTGGTAATTTATCGAGCAATAATGGTTGGAGCGGACGGCTGACGACCTCGGCTGCTTTCTCGCCGAGACGGAACTCCTCGCGATCTCCGAGCAAGAGCGACGGACGGGCGATAATCAAGTGTTCGAAGCCAAACACTTTGAGCCCGTTCTCGAGCTCCCCTTTCACCCGGTTGTAGAAGAAAGGTGACCGAAGTGACGCGCCTTGCGCCGAGACGACGGCGTAACGTGTCGCCCCGTGTCGTTTCGCGACACGTGCCACTTCAAGCGGCAAGTCGAGATCGACATGTTTGAACGCCTGACGTGAACCGGCGACGGCAATCGTCGTCCCAAGTGCGCAGTAGACATCATCAATGTGCGGCAACGCCTCGTCCATTCCTTCGAACCCGACGACTTCATGCAGTTTCGGATGACTCCATCGTTTCGAGCGGCGGACGATTATCCAGACTTGATCATACCGTTCTTGTTCGAGCAACTGTTCGACGAGTTCGCGTCCAATCAATCCGGTGGCGCCAACGACAAGTGCAGTTTTCCCCATGCTTGTTCCCCCTAGTTACGTAGTTCCTTTCAGTCTAGCTGACTTGCCGGTTATCGGCAACGACCTCGGCCGGACGGAACCGGTCGACGAGTCGGAAGAACCCGTTCAATAACAAGGCAGTGAACGATCCGGCGACGATGGCACTGTCCGTGAACAACTGCACCGCTTCCGGCATATTTGCGACGATGGCCGGGTTGGCCGTGATGCCAAGTCCGACACCGATCGACAAGGCGATTGTAATCAAGTTCTCATTTTTCGCAAAATCGACTTGGCTCAAAATCCGAATCCCTGACGCGGCGACCGTGCCGAACATGACGAGCATCGCCCCGCCGAGAACCGGTTTCGGGATCAATGTCGTGAACGTCGCGACTTTCGGCAAGAAGCCCAGCAAAATCAACAGACCGCTCGTCCAGAAGATGACGCGACGTGATTTGACGCCTGACAATTGGACGAGACCGACGTTTTGACTGAACGTCGTGTACGGGAAGCTGTTGAAAATCCCTCCGAGAATCGTTGCCACACCCTCGGCCCGATACCCTTTCGTCAACTCGTTCGAGCCAATCGGTTTTTTCGTGATATCGCTCAATGCTAAGAAGACACCGGTCGATTCAATCATCGAGATGATGGCCACGAGCGTCATGACGAGGATGGCCGAGACGTCAAACGTCGGCATCCCGAAGTAGAACGGTTGTACCATTTGGAACCAACCGGCCTCACGGACCGGACTGAAATCGACGAGACCGAGGAACGCGGCGACCCCTGTACCGATCAAGACCGCAAACAAGACAGCGGCCGCGCGCGTGAACACGGTACCGATTCGGTTCAAGACGAGAATCAAACCGATGGTCAAGCCACCGAGCGCCAAGTTTTGCATCGAAGCGAAGCCAGGCTCACCTGGCATCCCACCGCCGATATCATTGACAGCGACTGGGATGAGCGAGAGACCGATAATCGTCACGACCGAGCCGAGCACGACCGGCGGGAAGAAGCGGGCCAGTTTCCCGACAAAGCCTGAAATTAAGATGACAATGATTCCGCTCGCGATGAGTGCCCCGTAAATAGCGGTGATACCGCTCGAACTACCGATGGCAATCATCGGACCGACCGCGGTGAACGTACAACCAAGTACGACTGGCAGACCAACACCGGTGAAACGAGTCGTCCAGACTTGCAACAGCGTCGCGACACCACACATGAACAAATCGATTGCGACGAGATACGCGAGTTCCGTCGGACCGAGTCCGATGGCACCACCGACGATGAGCGGGACGATGGCCGCGCCCGTGTACATGGCGAGTAAGTGTTGGAAACCAAGGCTGGCTGTCTTAAACGTATTCATCGGACCACCTCCACGAAGGAAATCTCACCCGCTTCAAGCTTGGCAATTCGGGCTAGTGACTCGACTTGATAGCCTCGCTCGAGCAACTTGTCCCGTCCCGGTTGGAACGACTTCTCGATGACGATGCCGACACCGGCGACGACCGCCCCGGCTGATTCGACGAGTTGCGTCAAACCGAGAGCGGCTTCCCCGTTGGCGAGGAAGTCATCGATGACGAGCACTCGTTCTTCGGGTTGGACGAAGCGACGGCTCAAACTGATGCGGTTCGTCTCTTGTTTCGTGAACGAGTAAACGTCCGCTTCGACGAGATCGTCTTGGAGCGTAAGTGATTTACGTTTACGGGCAAAGACGAACGGGATGTTCATCTCAAGCGCCGTCATCATGGCTGGGGCGATTCCGCTCGATTCCAATGTGACGATACGATCGATTCCCGCGTCACGGAACCGGTCCGCGAACTCACGACCGATCGCCTGCATCAAGACAGGATCGACTTGATGGTTTAAGAAGGCATCGACTTTCAATACGTGTTCGGACAACGCTTGCCCTTCATCTCTGATTTTGTCTTCTAACTGCTTCATTGTTTTCCCTCCAATAAAAAATGCGATTCGTCACCCCAACCCGGGGACGACGAACCGCATGGAAACAAAACGAATGCACACGACAAGCGTCACCCGTAGTCGAACCATTTACGGTGGTTCGGTAGAGACTTGCGGGCCATATTCCCGCTGATATACGAGTGCGAATCTTTTATTTATATAAGATAGGACTTATTCTAGACGATATTTAATAAATTGCAACCCGTTTTGGAAAAGACGGCTAAAAGTTCGATTTTTCTGAAACTCCTGTATACTAAAGATACTGGAAAAACGAGAGGAGCCACATCCATATGAAGCTATTCGTATTAGGGGCCACTGGCCGGACCGGTCATCAGTTTGTCGACCAGGCCATCGAGCATGGCCACCATGTGACCGCCTTCGTGCGGGAACAAAAAAAATTGATTCCGACTCCGCAACTTGAAATCATCGAAGGCGACGTCACAGACAGCGCCGCTTTGACAGATGCCCTCGCTGGTCATGACGCCGTCATCAGCTGTCTCGGGACCGACTTGAGCGATTCGGACTTCTTGGCCCGCGTCACCGATGCACTTGTTCCGGCGCTGAAAGCAAATGACGTCACTCGGGTCGTCTATCTCGCCTCGGCCGGAATCGATAAAGAGATTCCCGGAATCGCTGGTACGGTCGTGACGTTCATGCTTCGGAAGCCGCTCCGTGATCACCGGGCCGCGGTCGATTTGTGGCGCAACTCGTCGTTCGATTACACGATCGTGCGGCCGATGCAACTGACGGACGGTCCCCGGACCTCGGTGTATCGCACGTCCGTCGACAGCATTCCAGACAACGGAAAACAGATTTCACGAGCCGATGTCGCCCAGTTCATGCTGAACGCCGTTGAAGAACAACACTTCGTCCGCCAATCAGTCGGGCTGGCGTACTAATTTTTTTGAATCCATGCTACAATATCGGATAGTCAACTTTGAAGGGAACGAATAAGAAATATGAGTATATTAACAGTACAAAACTTGAGCCACGGTTTCGGTGACCGCGCCATTTTGAACGACGTGTCTTTCCGTCTATTGAAAGGCGAACACATCGGCCTCATCGGAGCGAACGGTGAAGGAAAATCAACGTTCATGAACATCATCACGCGCAAACTCCAACCGGACGAAGGGAAAATTGAATGGGCGAAAAATGTCCGCGTCGGTTACCTCGACCAGCACGCTGTCCTCGAGCGTGGGATGACGATTCGGGACGTGTTGAAGAGCGCGTTCCAATACTTGATTGACACCGAAACACGAATCGGTGAGCTCTATATGGAAATGGGCGATGCGACGCCAGAACAGATGGACGACATGCTCGCTGAAGTCGGCGAACTGCAGGAAATGCTCGATTCGAACGACTTTTATATCATCGACGCGAAAGTCGAAGAAGTCGCTCGCGGTCTCGGTATTTTAGATGTCGGACTCGACCGTGACGTCACGGACCTCTCAGGTGGTCAGCGGACAAAAGTATTGCTCGCGAAATTGCTTCTCGAGAAGCCGGACATCCTCCTCCTCGATGAGCCGACCAACTATTTGGACGAGGCCCACATCGAGTGGTTGAAGCGTTATCTCCAGAACTACGACAACGCCTTCATCTTGATTTCGCACGATATCCCGTTCTTAAACAGCGTCATCAACTTGGTCTACCATATGGAGAACCAAGACTTGTCACGCTATGTCGGGGACTACGACAAGTTCATGGAAGTGTACGAGATGAAACGCTCGCAGCTTGAATCGGCTTATAAACGCCAGCAGGCTGAAATCGCCGACTTGAAAGACTTCGTCGCCCGCAACAAGGCACGCGTCTCGACGCGGAACATGGCGATGTCACGCCAGAAGAAACTCGATAAGATGGACGTCATCGAATTGAGTGCGGAACGTCCGAAACCAGAATTCCGGTTCTTGCAGGCACGCACGTCAGGTCGTCTCATCTTTGACGCCAAAAATCTCGTCATCGGTTATGACGAGCCGCTCTCACGCCCGCTCGACCTCCAAATGGAGCGCGGTCAGAAGATCGCCCTCGTCGGTGCGAACGGGATCGGGAAAACGACGTTGTTGAAGAGTCTTCTTGGCATGATCAACCCGCTTGAAGGAACCGTCGAACGCGGTGAGTTCTTGGAGATCGGGTACTTCGAACAAGAAGCGGCCGTCAGCAACAACACGTGTATCGAAGAGATTTGGAGCGAGTTCCCGTCCCTCAACCAGCAACAAGTCCGCGCCATGCTCGCGAAATGCGGTCTCATGACGAAGCATATCGAGAGTAAAATCGCGGTCCTCAGTGGTGGAGAGAAAGCGAAGGTCCGTCTCTGTAAGCTCCAAAACAACGAATCGAACTTGCTCCTCCTCGATGAGCCGACGAACCACTTGGATGTCGACGCGAAGGAAGAGTTGAAACGTGCGTTGAAAGAATATAAAGGCAGTATCCTACTCATCAGTCACGAACCAGAGTTCTATCAAGACATCGTCACCGACGTCTGGAACTGCGAATCGTGGACGACAAAAGTATTCTAATCCGTGTAGAGGAAGTGGCGTATGGCTGGCCCGATTCAAGTTAATGAACGCATCGTTCTGTATGACATCATTCGAGGTTTTGCCCTGTGCGGCATCTTCCTCGTCAATATCCCCACAATGCTCGGAAGCGACTGGATTTCCGGTCGCGCCGACTATGCGGGGAGCGATTTACTCGTTCGGACGCTGTTCGATTTGTTCGTCCAGACGAAGTTTTACACGATTTTCTCGCTCCTGTTCGGAATCGGCTTCTCGATTTTTCTCGAGCGCTCGTATGCGCGCGGGGACTCGGTCGCCCGTTATATCCGCCGTATCGCGATTTTGTTTCTATTCGGACTCGTTCACCTGGCCATTTGGTCGGGTGACATCTTACATACGTACGCGATGTGGGGCTTGTTGCTCCCACTGTTTTATGGATTAAGCAACCGGGCGATTTTGACATGGGCATGGAGTTTGTTGATTGGGAGCTTTTTACTCTTCTATGTCTCATCCATGTACTTAGAATTGTCGCTCGGATTTAGGTTTAGTGGTGATCCTTTCCCGGCAATCTTTAATTCTGGATTCGGCCCATGGTTCGACTATCGCTTAGACGAAGAGATTTTTGACATGTTCCAAAACTCATTTTTTGTTGGGGTTGAAATTCTAAGCCTGTTCTTGTTCGGCCTGTATATTGGACGCGAACGGAAACTCCTCACGTGGAGCATCCGAGGATTGACCCGGACGGCCATCATCTGCACGATAGCGGCCCTACCGTTCTTCGCAGTTATTATTTGGCATCACTACGGTAGCGGTGCCGAGTATTCGGCGACGAACTCTGCGGCTATCCTCGTCTCTGGGAAACTGCTCGCGACGACGTACGTCTGTCTCTTTACGATCGCCGTCCGTAACGGGCGCGCATTCCGTCCGCTGCAGGCGCTCGGCCGTATGGCGCTGACGAACTATTTGACGCACACGCTCGTCGTCGTCCTGCCCGTTATCGCCCTCGGCTACTACGGTCGCCTGTCGTTGACGGAAGGATTGTTCTTAAGTATCGCAATTTTGATTGCCCAAGCGTTCTTCTCGATGTGGTGGCTCAAATCACATCGATACGGTCCGTTCGAGAAATTATGGCGAATCGGAACGTATGGACGACAAAAACAAGCATCTTAACCGCAAAAAGGCTCGAAGCAGATTGACCTGCTTCGAGCCTTTCTCGTTTCTTATTCGAGCCTTTCTCGTTTCTTAGTTCGTCGCCGCTGCTGTGAGCACCGGTACGATTTGCTTTTTACGTGAGACAACACCAGGGAGTGTCGCAAGACCATCGACCAATTTGACGTTGAACGCCTGCTCGAATAGATCCGTCTTCTTACCGACAACGAGTGCTTCTGAATCGTTCGTCAAAATGTTCGTGATGGCGAAGACAAACAAATCGAGTTCTTTGTCTAACATCTTCACGGCCATTGCCGCTTCGACTTCAGCTTTACGGCTCAATACATCGTTCGCGTCGACCGTGTTCACTTGAGCAATCTCAATGCGGTAGTCACCCATCGCAAACTCTTTCGCGTCGAGCGAGATGAGTTCTGGGATTGTCTTTTGGCTAAGGTCGGCTCCAGCTTTCAACATCTCAAGACCGTATGTCTCGATGTCTGTACCTGAGATAGCTGCGAGTTCTTTTGCCGCTTTGATATCCTCGTCCGTGCATGTCGGTGACTTGAACAAGAGCGAGTCCGAGATGATCGCCGATAGCATCAATCCTGCCATGTCAGGCGCGATTTCGACATCGTGCTCTTTATAGAGTTTGAGCAAAATCGTCGCCGTGCATCCGACCGGCTCCGCCCGATAGTAGAGGGCATCTGCTGTTTGGAAGTTGGCGATACGGTGGTGATCGACGACTTCAAGGATGCGCACGTCTGCGATGTCTTCCGCACTTTGTTGGAACTCGTTATGGTCGACCAAGATGACCGAGTTCACTTCGTCTGAGACGCGTTCCACGAGGCGTGGTGCCTTGACGCGGAAGTGGTCGAGCGCATATTGCGTCTCCCCGTTCACTTCACCGAGGCGGATCGCCTCGGCGTCCATCCCTAACTTTTTCTTGAGCTCCGCGTAAGCGAGCGCCGAGCAAATCGTATCCGCATCTGGATTTTTATGTCCAAAGACTAGTACTGTACTCATCATACATTCTCCTCACTATGATAGTTTTCCCTTATCCATTATAACGTCTATACTCATTCTTTCAATTCCCAAACAAAAAGAGCCACTAGGGGCTCTTTACGCTTGTTCGTCTTCGTCCGTCTCTTCGAGGTCCGAATGATCCCCTTTTGAATCTTCTTCGTGCGAAATATCCGGTTGGTCTCGTTTCAACTTCTCTTGTTCTTCTTGTTCACGCTTTTTATCTTGTTCTGACATCTGTCTCATCCTTTCGGTTTTGTCATGTCGTAGACTGTTCCCCGAGCTGGATGGCTTCAAACGGATGTATTCTTTCTGTTAACAAACTGTGATGTCACGCTTGAACGAATACGACCTCGTCGCCACGAATCTCGACGTTGACGTCTTGTCCTTGGAACAACCATTCATCCTGTTCAGCCACGACGAAGCGAATCCCGTCCTCTTCCGTTTCGACTACAGCGTTGTCGATGTCTTCTGTGATGACGCCCACTGAGAAGCCGTGCGTCAAATCGGTCGAACCCCCATATTTGGCGAAGAGGCGCACCGTCTGGCCTGCCTCGACTTCCATTTCATCTTTAAAAAATTGGAGTGCTTCTTCTGTCACGTTAATCTTCATCTGTCATCCTCCTCTCGACTTCTGTCTCCATTCTAATCGTTTCAGAAAAGACGAGCGAGGAAGTTGCCTAGAGTGTCGTCCCCGGCAAATACGTGACCGTTAAACTGTTTGTGACCGAAGCTGCACCGTTCATTTCATCAAACGTCACGTCGAACAGCGTCCGGCCGATGTCTTCATTTGGCGAGTGCATCGTCGACAGACCGAATGCCTGACCGATCGGATGACCATCGAAGCCCAGGATGGCGACTTCATCGGGGATGCTGACACCGCGACGGCGTAATTCCCCTAAAAAACCGAGCGCCACATAATCCGACGAGAAAAAGAGCGCTCGAGGACGCTCTTGTTGACGCAGAAACGCATCGGCCAGTCCGATTCCGTCCTCGCTCGTCAAGTAACCGGTCCAGACCCACCGCTCACGCGCAAGTTCGACTTCATCGAAGTACGCTTGCTGACGCGCGATCGAGCTTGGACTGTCTTGTCTTGACAACACGATGCCGATTTCGGCATATCCCGCTTGCGCCAACACGCGCAAACCGGCGACGAACGCGGTGTAATGATCGACGTGGACCGAAGAAATCGTCTGCGGCGCTCCGACGGTCGCGACCGCAATCGGACCAAACTGTCTATACGTTTCCATCTCATCGAATGACATCGTATGGGATAACAGAATCGCCCCATCGACTTCACGGTGCTTCAATAAATCAAGCGCTTGCCGCTCTTGGTCGAGTTGATATTCTGTCTGCCACATGACGAGTCGATAATCTCTTTGGAGGGCAGCTTTCGCGAGCCCGTTGACGAACAGTCCATAATACGGATGATCCAAATACGGCAACACGACGACGAAACGCTGCGTGCGACCGGTCGATAACGTCAGCGCCTGCTGATTCCGTAAATAGCCAAGTTCGGCCATCGCCCGTCGCACCCGTTCCCGCTTCTCTTTCGACACGTACGGATGCTCATTGAGCACGCGCGATACCGTCGTCACGGATACGTCCGCATATTTCGCGATATCTCGGATGTTCGCCATTCCGCTTCACCTCAATCTGTCAGTCTTTGCATATAGTGTACCCACTCTGACTCCTGACTGTCACCTTTCGCAATCACTTGTTTCCGGATGGCTTGGACGAGACGAAACCGTTCTTCGACGGAGAGATGAAGAAACTCGTCTTGGAAACGGGCGCACAACATTCTTCCGAGCGGCGTATACAACTGATTGATGACGAGTTCGTAGACGATCCCACTACACCATGTCTTCCACGTTGTCGGATTCATGAGCTTTCCCTCCTTTGACTTAACCGTACAGTCTGAAACGCGTTTCAGAGCAAGTACTATTTTTATTTTGTCTATTTCCGAACATTCAGCGCTTACATGAGAATATTTTAGGTATTTTCACTCAAAATCATTGACGACAGCCAGCTCATTTTGTATAGTCATCAAGTTGATAACGTTAATTCGAAGATTGACGAACATTATTGTTCGGAAATTACTAATGATAGGGAGTTTTATTCATGAACTTTTTTCAATTGAAACAACATGGGACGAACGTTAAACAAGAAGTGATGGCCGGCATCACAACGTTCGTGACGATGGCATACATCTCCGTCGTCAACCCTGCGATTATGTCAGATGCCGGCATCCCGTTCGCACAAGCGTTCACGGCGACCATCATCGCCATCTTGATTGGTACCGGCCTCATGGCGTTCTACGCCAACCTCCCAATCGCCGTTGCACCAGGGATGGGACTGAACGCATTCTTCGCGTATACACTCGTCGCCCAGCAACAGATTGCTCCGTCAGCCGCGCTCGGCGTCGTGTTCGTCTCGTCGGTCTTCTTCTTGATTTTGTCGCTGTCACCGATTCGGACGAAACTGATTCAAGCGATTCCAGCGTCGCTCAAGCATGCCATCACGACCGGTATCGGTTTGTTCATTGCCTCGCTCGGATTGAAGTTGTCAGGTCTCATCGTTGCGGATGAGGCGAACCTTGTCCGGCTCGGGGACTTGTCATCGCCGAGTGTCTTGCTCGTCCTCGGTGGCTTGATTGTCTCGGCGCTCTTGTTCTCTCGGAACGTCCCAGGCTCGCTCCTCATCGGGATGGTACTTACCGGAATCGCCGCCTATTTCATGGGTCTCTTGAAGATTGAAGGCGTGACGGCGATGCCGACATTGCCGGAAGGACTGATGGTCAATCCGCTCACGGCGTTCTCAGACGTCATCCAATACGGCTTGTTCGGTGCCGTCTTGTCATTCTTCCTCGTCACGTTATTCGATACGACGGGAACACTCGTCGGTGTCGGAAAACAGGCCAACCTGTTGAAAGAGGATGGGACGATTGAGAACGGTCACCGCGCTTTGTTCGCCGACTCGCTCGCGACAATGGGTGGCTCGCTCGTCGGGACGAGCCCGTCGACGGCTTACATTGAATCAGCTGCCGGTGTCGCCCAAGGCGGACGGACCGGTCTCACGACAGCGGTCGTAGCCGGTTTGTTCGGACTCACCCTATTCTTCAGCCCGCTCATCGGTGCCATCTCTGGCGTTGCCGCCATCACGGCGCCGGCGCTCATCATCGTCGGTGCGCTCATGTTGACGAACGTCCGCTATATCGACTGGACCGATTTCAGCGAATACTTCCCGGCGTTCATGACGATTCTCATCATGCCGCTCTCGGGCAGTATCGAACGCGGGATCGCCTTCGGGTTCATCCTGTATCCAATCTTCAAAGCGATGAACAAAGAGACGGTCCACCCGCTCATCTACTTGTTCGGCGCACTGTTCATTTTGGAAATGTTCTTCTTATAAGTTAGATTCGTGCCCTCGTCGACCGACGAGGGTTTTTCTGTTATTCAGCACGGGAACACTGTCGTATATCAGTTCCATCCTGAATCTTGATTCATTATCATTTAGTTCTCAATTAGGTAGGATTTTACATTTATTTGAGAGATTCGTCCCATTTTTCTGTTTTGTGGCTGTTTGTTATGGAATAATAACTGTGAAACCGTTTACGAATAAAACTATGAACAGGAAAGAAGGAATGGACATGCCTAAAGTGGCACTGTTCGTCACTTGTCTCTCTGATACGTTGTTCCCATCGGTAGGACAAGCGACGGTCGAACTATTAGAACATCTAGGTTGTGACGTCAGTTTCCCGTTTGAGCAAACGTGTTGCGGACAGCCCGCCTATAACAGCGGCTACCATGAAGAAACAAAGAAGATTGCGAAGCATATGATTGAGACGTTCGAGAAGGCCGATGCCGATTATATCGTCGGCCCGTCCGGTTCATGTGTCATGATGATGCGCGACTATCCACACTTGTTCAAAGATGACCTTGCCTGGAAGATGCGGGCCGAGGCCCATGCGGCGAAGACGTTCGAGTTGACGCAGTTCATCGTCGACGTGCTCGAAGTGACGGACGTCGGGGCCAAGTTCTCCGCCAAGGCGACGTACCACGCCTCATGCCACATGACGCGCCTGCTCGGCATCGAGGCGGCACCGGGGCAGTTGCTCAAAAATGTCGACGGCTTGACGATGCTCCCGCTCGACAATGTCCACAACTGTTGCGGCTTCGGGGGGACATTCTCCGTCAAGATGCCAGACGTCTCGGTGCAGATGGTCGATGAGAAAGTTGAATCGATCTTGAACTCGGGGGCCGAGGTGCTCATCGGGGCGGACGCCTCGTGTTTGATGAATATCGGGGGACGCCTGCATAAACAAGGTCATCCAATCAAAGTGATGCATATCGCGGAAGTGTTGAACGAAGGGGTGAAACAAGCATGAGCATGGGGATTCGGTTAGATGAGAAGTTTCAAGATCGACGCAAAGACGGGATTGATAATCCATTCATGCGCCAAGCTGTCAGTTCGGCCCAGAACCGATTACGTGACGGAAGGCTGAACGCGGCAGGTGAGCTTGGGGATTGGGAAGCGTTTCGGGACCATTCGGAAGAGATTCGCCAACATGTGCTCGAACATCTTGACTATTACTTGTATCAATTGAGCGAGAATATCTCCAAACGGGGCGGCAACGTCTTTTTCGCCGAGACGCCGGAAGAAGCGAACCGTTACATCCGGGAAGTCGTTCGCGCCAAGAATGCCAAGCACGTCGTCAAATCGAAATCGATGGTGACAGAAGAAATCGGGTTGAATGAGGCGCTCCATGAGGAAGGATGCACGGTCGTCGAGTCCGATCTCGGGGAATGGATCCTGCAGCTCGACAACGATCCACCGTCGCACATCGTCGCCCCGGCCTTGCACAAAGACCGAAACGCCGTCCACGAGACGTTCACGGCCCACGGCTATGAAGGATCGAACGACCCGACCGAGCTCGGGCGTTATGCTCGCCGTGAGTTGCGGAAAGACTTTTTGAAAGCAGAAGTCGGCATCACGGGCTGTAACTTCGCCATCGCCGAGAGCGGTGCCGTCGGGCTCGTGACGAACGAAGGGAACGGTCGAATGGTGACGTCGCTTTCGGACACGGTCATCTCGGTCATGGGCATGGAACGGATCGTGCCATCGTATGAAGAGTTCGAGGTGCTCGTCAATATGCTATGTCGGAGCGCCGTCGGTCAACGACTCACCTCGTACATCACGACGTTCGCTGGCACGCGCGGTCACGGCGAAGTCGATGGACCAGAGGAGTTCCATCTCGTCATCGTCGACAACAAACGCTCTGGCATCCTCGGCACACAGTTCCAGTCTGTGCTCCAATGCATCCGCTGTGCGGCCTGTATCAATGTCTGCCCAGTCTACCGCCATATTGGTGGTCACGCCTACGGCTCGATTTATCCGGGCCCGATCGGTGCCGTGCTCGCCCCGCTCCTCGACGGATACGAGAATTATAAAGAGTTGCCATACGCCTCGAGCCTATGCGGTGCCTGTACGGAAGCCTGTCCGGTCAAAATCCCGCTTCACGAGCTGTTGATTGAGCATCGCCGGGTCATCGTCGAAGAGAAGAAACAATCACCGTTCGTCGAGCGCATCGCCATGAAAGGCTTCGCCGTCACGTCCTCGAGTCCGTTCTTATTTGAAGCGGCCGAACACATCGCGCCGTTCGCATCGTCCCCGTTCACGAAAGCGGGACAAATCGACAAAGGCTTGCCGGCGTGGACGGATTCGAAAGACTTACCGCAACCGGCCAAGCAGACGGTGCGGGATTGGTTCAAGAAACGGGGGAATGCAGAATGAATCCAGGCACGATCACCAATCGCGAGGATTTTCTAAAACGAATCGCAGGGCAACTCGGACGTGACGTCGATTTGACGCCGCCGAAACGAGTGTATAAGCATCGACCGCAAGACGAGGTGTTGAAAGATGCGTCCGACGAGGAACTGCTCGAGACATTCCGGATGGTCGCGACACGCATCCACACCGACGTCGTCGAATGCGAGTCGGCCAACCTCGATGATACGCTCCGTCTGTTAATTGATCGGTATGAAGGGAAAGCCATCATCGCTGAACATGACGACCGGATTCAGGCGTGGGCCCCAAACACGAGCGAATCGTTTGACTGGTGGGATGTGGAGCGACCGGAAGACAGCCGTTCCCTCGCCATAAAAGCCGATATCGGCATCACGATTGCCGACCAGGCCCTCGCCGAGAGTGCAACCATCGTTCAATACGCAGCACCCGGCAAGTCACGCACGATCAGCCTATTGCCGCGCGACCATATCGCCATCATCCCAAAATCGGTGCTCGTGCCGCGGATGACGCAGGCGGCCAAGCAACTCAGTGCGTTAGATCGAGACGGAGACCTCACGTCACCAAACGGGGTCAACTTCATTTCCGGCCCATCGAACTCAGCCGATATCGAGATGAATTTGATTGTCGGGGTGCACGGACCGGTCCGTGTCGCCTACTTACTTGTCCACGATCTGTAAACAAAAAGACTCGCTCGTGAATAGCTCACGCGCGAGTCTTTTTCATGCTTATTCGACGGTGATGCTCCCATTCGAGCTCGTCAGTTTGAGTTCGACCGTCCCGTCCCCGAACGTCCGCTCGTTCGCCCGGTCGCCGAACAGTTCGACTTTGCCGTTTCTCGTCTTGGCCCGGATGACGGCGTCACGCGGATCTCGCTTCAGACGCACATCGATGCGTCCGTTGTTCGTTTTCAGACGGACCGGATGCTCGAGCACATCTATGACACAGTCGATGCGTCCGTTCGATGTCTTCGCCTCGACTGCCCCTGTCACGTCATGGATATCGAGACGGCCGTTCGACGACTGAACCTCGAGACGATCCACAGTCGAGCCAAGCACTTCCACGCGTCCGTTCGACGATTGCGCGTCAAGGTCCTGCCCTGTCATCGACGTGAGACTGACTTTCCCGTTCGAAGAGCGGAACGAGCCTCTCTTGGCGCTAACAGTATGGGCCGTGATGCTCCCGTTCTCACTCTCAACTTCGACCGATGCGGCCTCGAGATTGCGCACGTCACAGGAGCCGAGACGATTTTTCAAGACGACTTGCTCATATGCATGGCGTGGTAACTCGACGTGTAACACCGGTGCCTTGGTCACCGCCCAGGCGAACAAGTTCGACAGACCAAACCGGCGCTCTGATTCGATTCGAATCTCCAGGGTGTCCCCGACAATCTCCATCGTCACCCCGTGGTCTCGTTCCGTCTCGAGCGTGGCGTAGGCAAAGCCGTCATGAGACGGCACGACTTGGACGTGCGCTTGCAGGACGTTAATCGAGACGTTGCGAAACGCCACGTTCTGGCTTTTGACAACGGCCGGTTCTTTGCGCACCTCAGACGAGAGCTCGTTTGATTCGAGCAACTCGCTCGCGAGCGCGCTTGGCGCCCCGAGTTCTTCAATCATCGCCGCATCTGTCTTCCCGTCAACCCGTCCGCTCGCAAAGTATTCCGACACATCCCGTAAAATATCGACCCGCTCGATGACGCTCATGCCCATCAGTAACCGTTCGAGTTCCAATAAATACTGTTCTTCTGTCATTTATCCGTTCCCCCTTCAATCAATTCGTTGACACCGGTCGTGAACGCTTCCCATTCCGCACGTAGTTCTGCCAAATGAGCTTTCCCCTGCTCTGTGATCGTGTAGTACTTTCGCGGTGGTCCTTCTGCCGACTCCTTTAAGTACGTTGTGAAATACCCGTCCGAGGTGAGTCGCCGCAGGAGCGGATAGACGGCCCCTTCCGAGATGGCGACTTTTGCCGAGATGGCTTGCACGAGCTCGTATCCGTAACGGTCATGCGTCTCGACGAGCGCGAGCACGCACAAATTGAGCACGCCTTTCTTGAACTGAGGATTCATTTCCTCGCCTCCTCTACTATATATTAAACAATAGCTCATCATTCACTATTATTCAATAGATAATAGTTAAATTTCCGCTTATTTCTTGATTGGTGGAAACAACTGGTTTAAATCTGTACAATGAAGGAACGACACTCGTAGGATATTTGTCACAGCAGGAATGTACGCAGTTCCAGGAAGGAACGGTCTTTATGAAAGCATGGATTGACCAGCGGATCGGAAGACAGTTTTTATTCGTCTTCTATTTATTCATCGGACTGATCCTCCTGACCTCACTCGCCGTGTACATGTATACGGAAAACCGAATCGAACAGACGACGTCATCGCTCGAGAACATTAGTGAACGTCGCACGAACGCGACCGAACTATTCGAGACGTGGCAGTCGATGCAATATGAAATGCGTGGCTATGTCATCCTCGGCGACGAGGCGATGCTCGCCCGCGTGAAAGAAAAACAAGACTTAATTGAGATTCAGACCACATGGTTCGAGACGAACGCGGTCACTGAAAAAGAGAAGACGTATGCCAGCGACGCACGGACGCTATTCTCGGCTTATCAACAACGCGTCATGCCGAGCCTAGAGCGATATGTCATCGCCAAACGCGAAGGGACGGTCACCGAACCGTTTTTGAAAATGCCGACGCTCGGTAAAGTGACACCGCAAGCGGAACCGCCTGCCGACCGCAAATTTAAAATCAACTCAAAAAGTGCAGCTGACATGAGTGCGAGCATCGTCGATATGGAGACGGTGTTTACCGAATACCGCAACTCGTTGAATGAAGAAGAGAATCAGTTGCGGGAGCAACTCGCCACTCATACAAAGTGGGCGCAAGTGCTCTGGCTCCTCTCTCTCCTCGCCGTATTGCTCGTCCTCTTTATCGCCGCCCGTCCTTACGTGAAACGACTGACCGGTCAACTGCAGAACTTGATTATCAACAGTGATCGACTGGCGGATGAACGGATCATTCCGATTCCAGCGGCTGTCTCTTCGCGAAATGAGGTCGGACAACTGACGAACTCATTCCGTCAAATGGCCTCTTCGCTCGCGACACAACGCAACCAAGTCGAGGAAGAACGTGAGAAGACGGCGCGCCTCCTGCACTCGATTCGTGATGCGGTCATTTATGTCGAGCATACGACACATGAGAAGTTTGCCAACCAGGCCCTCTTCATCATGTTCAATCAAGCCGCCACGAAACGGAACGAGATGGACTTGTACCGCTTGGATGCTGATTTAGAGGAACTCGGTCTTCAAGTCGATCAGAAAGACTCGTTCTTCTCATTCATGCGCCGTGCGTTTGATGGCGAGAGCATGGAAGAAAGCGTGACGTTCTCGATGAATCAAGAAGAACGCTTCATCCAGATGTATGCCGAGAAAATCCACTTGCGTGGCACCCGTCATGGCACGATGCTCGTTTTCCGGGATGTGACGCAAGAGACCGAAGTCGACCGCTTGAAAACGGAACTCGTGTCGACCGTGTCGCACGAACTGCGCACACCGCTCACGAGCATCATCGGCTTCACCGAGCTGCTTCGCTATCGGACGATGCCTGCAGAGCGCATCGATCAATATTTAGGGATGATTCACCAAGAGACGCTCCGTCTCGAGGACTTGATTTCCAACTTGCTCGACGTGCAACGGATGGAGTCCGGCAAACAGACGTACCATAGCCGACCCGAGAGCTTGCATACGATTTTAAAAGAAACGATCGCCATCCATCAAGGTGCGAGTGAACATCATCAGCTCGACCTCGAATGTGATACGAATCTATATGTATACGGTGATCGAGATCGCTTGAGTCAACTGTTCACGAACTTGCTCCACAACGCGATCAAATATTCACCAGAAGGCGGAAAAGTCGCCGTCTGTGTCACGAATGACAAGTCCGATGTCATCGAGATTTCGATTCAAGACACCGGCATCGGCATTCCGACGTCGGCGCTGCCGAAACTGTTCGACAAGTTTTATCGCGTCGACAACTCGGCCAGTCGTAAAATCGGTGGCACGGGCCTCGGCCTCGCCATCTGTAAAGAAATTGCCGAAGGACACGGCGGAACGATTCGCGTCGATTCGAGCGTCGGCCACGGCTCGACATTCACCATCATCTTGCCGAAATACGCGGCGGAAGATCAACTAAGCAGTTAATAGACAAAGGGAGACCCCGCTTGACGCGTGATATGCTCCCCAATAGGTAGACAGATGAAATAACAAATCTGTTTATTCTATTGGGGAGTGTTTTTTATGGCGAGAAGTCGACATTCA